>NZ_JARVSX010000011.1:0-355612 GCF_030208975.1 Pseudomonas sp. ME-P-057 | reverse complement strand
GCCGTTGCCGTTGCCGTTGCCGTTGCCGTTGCCGTTGCCGTTGCCGTTGCCGTTGCCGTTGATCTTGATCTTGATCTTGATCTTCATACACAGAAAGTCCGGACGCCGCCAACCGCGACTTGGGTGCAGGCCGAACGTAGACGACGCGCAGTGGGTCGAGCCGCATGGATGCGGCGAGAGCGCCGTCAGGACATGGATGTCCGTTCGGCGCTGGCCCACGGAGCGTCGTCGAAGTGAGGGAATCCCGACGCAGGAGGGACCTAACCAGGAGCAAAGCGTTTTGGGTTACTTTTGGGGCGCTTTTGCCAAAAGTGACCCGCCGTAAGGGCGGAACCATAACAACTCCACCCACAAATAACGGATATGCCTACGGTGTAAAGCTTGTAAACGGTCTGTTTTATTCACTCTTTACGCTTTCTTTATGCCCCCAGACCCCCGTCGCTCTCGTTCCTTTACACCCTCACTGAACACAATTGCCCCACACGGCAGTCGCCGTATGACGGAGAGTTTTTCATGAGCGTTCTGGATGGGGTGTCACTGCTGCTGGCAGCAGGGTTGTTCGTGTACTTGCTGGTGGCGCTGCTGCGTGCCGGCCGGGTCGAGGAGTGACGGCCATGCACGGTTATGACTACCTGCTGATACTGGCGTTTTTCGCCCTGGTGCTATTGCCCGCGCCGCTGCTGGGACGGTTTTACTACAACGTGATGGAAGGTCAGCGGACCTTTCTGACCCCGGTCATGGGCCCGGTCGAGCGCGTTTGTTATCGCCTGGCGGGCGTCGACCCCAAGGTCGAGCAAAACTGGAAAACCTACACACTGGCCCTGCTGGCCTTCAACCTGGCGGGGTTTGTCGTGTTGTTTGCGATCCTGCTGATGCAAGGGTCGTTGCCGCTCAATCCTCAGGGCCTGCCGGGGATGGAATGGTCGCTGGCGTTCAACACCACAATGAGCTTCGTCACCAACACCAACTGGCAGAGCTACAGCGGCGAAGCCTCGCTGAGTTACCTGAGCCAGATGGCCGGCCTGACCGTGCAGAACTTCGTCAGCGCCGCCACCGGCATCGCCGTGCTGGTCGCGTTTTGCCGGGGCATCAGCCGCCGCTCGACTCAGCATCTGGGCAACTTTTGGGCGGACATGACCCGTGCAACCTTGTATGGCCTGCTGCCGCTGTGCCTGGTGCTGGCGCTGCTGCTGGTCTGGCAGGGCGTGCCGCAGACCTTCGCGCACTACGTTGATGCCGTGACCCTGCAGGGCACCGATCAGACCATTCCCCTGGGCCCTGCGGCCAGCCAGATTGCGATCAAGCAACTGGGCACCAACGGCGGCGGTTTCTTCGGCGTCAACTCGGCGCACCCGTTCGAAAACCCGACCATCTGGAGCAACCTGTTCGAGCTGGTGTCGATCATCTTGATCCCGGTGGCGCTGGTCTTCACCTTCGGCCATTACGTCAAGGACATGCGTCAGAGCCGCGCAATCATCGCCTGCATGCTGGCGCTGTTTCTGATCGGTGGCGCAACGGCCATGTGGTCCGAGTATCAGCCCAACCCTGCGCTGAACATCGCCTCGGTCGAGCAGGCCGCGCCGATGGAGGGCAAGGAAACGCGCTTCGGAACCACCGCTACCGTGCTCTGGGCCGCGACCACGACGGCTGCTTCCAACGGTTCGGTCAATGGCATGCACGACAGCCTCAACCCGCTGACCGGCATGATCGCCCTGGCCAACATGATGGTCGGTGAGGTGATCTTCGGCGGCGTTGGCGCAGGCCTCTACGGGATGTTGCTCAACGTGCTGATCGCGGTGTTCCTGGCGGGCCTGATGATCGGCCGCACCCCGGAATACCTGGGCAAGAAGCTTCAGGCCCGTGAGGTCAAGTTACTGGTGGCGACGCTGATCGTGATGCCGGTTGGCGTGCTGGTGTTCGGCGCGCTGGCCGCCAGCTTGCCGGGCCCGGCGGGTGCAGTGAGCAACCCTGGCGCCCACGGTTTCAGTCAGTTGCTGTACGCCTATACCTCGGCAACCGCCAACAACGGCTCGGCCTTCGGTGGCTTCAGCGCCAACACCACCTTTCATAACCTGATGCTGGGCTTGTCGATGTTCATTGGCCGCTTCGGCTACATCCTGCCGGTGCTGGCGCTGGCGGGCAGTCTGGCGGCCAAGAAGACGTCCCCGCTCGGCCAGAACAGCTTTCCGACCCATGGCCCGCTGTTCGTTACCTTGCTGACCATGACCATTCTGCTCGTGGGTGGCCTGACGTTCCTGCCGACGCTGGCACTGGGACCGATTGCCGAACACTTGAGCCTGGGCTTCTGAGGACCACACCATGAACATGCAAGCCCCTGTAACAAAGAGCCCGGACAGCAACGCCCCGGCCAGCAACACGGCCGTGCCCGGTCATGGCCAGCAGCCCGCAAGCGCCCCAGCCAAAACCGGGTTCGCCGCACTGTGGCGCCCGGCGCTGGTCCAGGCGTTCGTCAAGCTCGATCCGCGTCAGCTGCAACGGGCGCCGGTGATGCTGGTGGTCGAACTGACCGCCATTCTGACCACCGTGCTGTGCCTGATTCCTGATCCTGCAGTGCCGACGTCGGTCGCCGTGCAGATCGCGGTCTGGCTGTGGTTCACCGTGCTGTTCGCCAACTTCGCCGAAGCCCTGGCCGAAGGCCGTGGCAAGGCCCGCGCCGACAGCCTGAAAGCCGGCACCGAAGGCCTGAAGGCCAGGCTGCAAGATGCCAACGGCCAGCAGCGGATGGTCAACGCTGCCACCCTGCGCAAGGGCGATGTGGTCCGCGTCGAAGCCGGGGAATTGATCCCGGGTGATGGCGAGGTCATCGAAGGCATTGCCGCGGTCAACGAAGCGGCGATCACCGGTGAATCGGCCCCGGTGATTCGTGAATCCGGTGGCGACCGTTCTGCTGTCACGGGCAATACTCGACTGGTGTCGGACTGGCTGCTGGTGCGCATCAGCGCCAACCCGGGCGAATCCACTCTGGACCGCATGATCGCGCTGGTAGAAGGCGCCAAGCGGCAGAAGACTCCTAACGAGGTCGCCCTCGACATCTTGCTGATCGGCCTGACCCTGATCTTCCTGCTGGTGGTCGTGACGCTGCAGCCGTTCGCGCACTTTGCCGGCGGTAACCTGCCGCTGGTGTTCCTCGTGGCGCTGCTGGTGACCCTGATTCCGACCACCATTGGCGGCTTGCTGTCGGCCATCGGTATCGCCGGCATGGACCGCCTGGTACGGCTGAATGTCATCGCCAAGTCCGGCCGCGCGGTAGAGGCAGCGGGCGACGTTCATGTGCTGCTGCTGGACAAGACCGGCACCATTACTTTCGGCAACCGTCGCTGCTCGGCGGTGTATGCCGCGCCGGGCGTATCGCCCAAAGAGCTGAGCGAGGGCACGCTGCTGGCGTCGCTGGCCGATGACACCGCCGAAGGCAAATCCATTGTCGAGTACCTGCGCGCCTCGCACCCCATGACGGAGCCAGCGGCGAGTCAGCTGACCGCCGTGCCTTTCACCGCAGAAACCCGTTTGTCCGGCGTTGATTTCCAGGGCCGTGTCTACCGCAAGGGCGCGGTGGATTCGCTGCTGAAGTTCCTCGGCCGTGACCGCAGTGATCTGCCACCGGTGCTGGCTCGCGAAATCGACAAGATCGCCAAAACCGGCGGCACCCCGTTGCTGGTCTGCGGCGACGGCAAGCTGCTGGGCGCGATCCATCTGAAGGACGTGGTCAAGCCAGGCATTCGCGAGCGCTTCGAAGAGCTGCGCAAACTGGGCATTCGCACCGTGATGGTGACGGGCGATAACCCGCTGACCGCGGCGGCGATCGCGGCAGAGGCGGGCGTTGATGACGTGCTGGCCGAAGCCACGCCCGAGAAGAAACTGGAGCGCATCCGGCAGGAGCAGAACGACGGTCGTCTGGTGGCCATGTGCGGCGACGGCGCCAACGACGCCCCGGCCCTGGCCCAGGCCGATGTCGGCATGGCGATGAACGATGGCACCCAGGCCGCGCGGGAAGCCGCCAACATGGTTGACCTGGACAGCGACCCCACCAAGCTGCTGGACGTGGTGCAGATCGGTAAGGAATTGCTGGTGACCCGCGGCGCGCTGACGACTTTTTCCATCGCCAATGACGTGGCCAAGTACTTCGCCATCCTGCCGGCGTTGTTTGCGGCGATCTACCCGCAGCTGGGCGTGCTCAACATCATGCACCTGGCCAGCCCGCAAAGCGCGATCCTGTCGGCCATCGTGTTCAACGCGCTGATCATCGTGGTGCTGATTCCGCTGGCGTTGCGCGGTGTCCGTGTGCAGGCCGCGAGCGCTGCGCATTTGCTGAGACGCAATCTGCTGGTGTACGGGCTGGGCGGGCTGGTGGTGCCGTTCGTGGGCATCAAGGCGATCGACCTGCTGTTGACAGCCTTGCACCTGGTTTAACCCTTGATCGTGCTGCGCGGTGAATGATCCCGCGCGGCGCTCACTTCACACGAGGAATGAATGATGTCCAGCGTATTGCGTCCGGCCGTGAGCCTGATCGTTCTGATGACCCTGATCACCGGCGTGGCTTACCCGCTGGTGGTGACCGGTGTCGCTCAGGTAGCGTTTCCCGAACAGGCCAACGGCAGCCTGGTCTACGACGACCATGAGAAGGTGCGCGGCTCGGAATTGATTGCCCAGAGTTTCACCGGCGAGGAGTGGTTCCACCCACGTCCTTCCGCCGGCGCGTATGCCACGGTGGCGAGCGGTGCGAGTAACCTGTCGCCCAGCAATCCGGCGCTGGCCACGCGGGTCGGTGAGGATGCGGCCAGGGAGAAGGTCGAAAATCAGGGCGCGGTGCCACTGAACCTGCTGACCACCTCCGGCAGCGGCCTTGACCCGCATCTGTCGCCCGCAGCGGCGGACTACCAGGTGGCGCGTATCGCCGCGGCGCGCAACCTGCCGCGTGAAGCAGTCCAGAAAATGGTCGCCGAGAACACCCGCACCTCATTGATCGGCCCGCCGGTGGTGAACGTGCTGGACTTGAATCTCGGTCTGGATCGGTTACCGTCTGGCAAGGTCGCGAACTGACGCCGTGAGGCGCCGCACCCGCCACTATCACCCTGCACCAGGATAATCTTCCGTGAACTCAACCAACCGCGCCGACGCCTTGCTGGTCAACCTGCCCCGGGACGATCGCGGGCGGCTGAAGGTGTTTCTCGGCGCGGCGCCGGGGGTGGGCAAGACTTACGCGATGCTTCAGGCCGCGCATTCGCAGATGCGCCAGGGTGTTGCGCTGCTGGCCGGTGTCGTCGAGACCCACGGTCGTGCCGAGACCGAAGCGTTGCTCGGCGGTCTGCCGCAACAGCCGATGCTGCGCACCGAATACCGGGGCGTCATGCTCGAAGAAATGGACCTCGACGGTCTGCTGGCGGCCAGGCCGAAACTGGTATTGGTCGACGAACTGGCTCACAGCAATGCACCCGGCAGCCGGCACGCCAAGCGCTGGCAGGATATTCAGGAACTGCTGTCTGCCGGGATCGACGTTTACACCACGGTCAACGTCCAGCACCTGGAAAGCCTCAACGATCAAGTGCGCGGCATCACCGGCGTGCAGGTCCGCGAGACGCTGCCCGACTGGGTGCTGCAGGAAGCCTATGAGCTGGTGCTGATCGACTTGCCGCCGCGCGAACTGCTGGAGCGTCTGCGCGACGGCAAGGTTTACGTGCCCGAGCAGGCGCGGGCTGCCATCGATGCGTTTTTCACCCAGACCAACCTCACTGCGCTGCGGGAAATGGCGATGCAGACCGCCGCCGCGCAGGTGGATGACGACCTGGCGCTGGGCTACCGGCAATTGGGGCGGGCTGCGCCGGCAGTGCGTGGTCGTCTGTTGGTCGGTATCGACGGCGACGCCCAGGCCGAGCGTCTGGTGCGTCATGCCAGCCGCGTTGCGCAACGCCGGCATCTGCCGTGGAGTCTGGTGCATGTCGATAACGGACGCTTTATCGACGAACTGGCGCGAACTCGTTTGCAAGGCGCGCAGCAGTTGGCCGAACGGCTGGGTGGCGAGGTGGTGGTGCTGCGCGCGGCAGAGGTGGCGAAAACCCTGATTCAACACGCCGCCGAACGCCGTGCCAGCCTCGTGCTGGTCGGGCAGTCGCGGCCGTCTCTGCGCCGTCGTCTGTTGGGTGGCGGTCTGGCGTCGCGCCTGTTGCGCAATGCCCACGGGCTGGAAATCAACGTGCTCGACAGCGAGTCACGCCCCGATCAGCCGCAATCCACATCGCCACGCACGCTGGTATGGTTCGATTACGCCCTGGCGCTGGTTGCCACCCTTGGCGCCAGTGCGCTGGCCTGGGCGGTGGCGAGCTGGCTGGCGCTGCCCAATATTTCCCTGGTGTTTCTCGCCGCCGTCCTGTTGGTGGCCGTGCGCAGCAGTGTCGGCCCGGCGATGGTCTGTTCGGTGCTGTCCTTTCTCGCCTATGACTTTCTCTTCATTCCTCCGAATTTCTCGCTGAGCATCCAGCGCGAGGAAGACGTGCTGACGTTGCTGTTCTTTCTGTTGATGGCGGCCTTGACCGGCAACCTCGCGGCGCGCCAACGCCGCCAGTTGCAAGCGCTGCGCGATACCCAGGAAGAGACCAGCGAGTTGCTCGACCTGTCGCGACGTTTGACCGCGGCCACGGACCGCCAGGCGGTGCTGTCTGCCGCCGATCATCATCTGGCCGGCTGGAGCGAAGTGCAGTTGTGCGTGCTGGACATCGACCGCGAGCAGGGCTGGAAGGTCGAGGTGGGCGGGCCGCTGGAGTTCTCCGAACCTGAGCGCGCGGCGGCCGACTGGGCGTGGCAGCACGGTCAACCGGCGGGCAAGGGTACTGGCACGTTGCCGTCGAGTCACTGGTGGTGGCTGCCGCTGTGGGTCGACGACGCACCGTTGGCGTTACTGGGCATCCGTGCCAAACAGGGCCAGAGCTTCAGCGTCCAGCGGCGACGCTTGCTCACCGCCCTCAGTCAGCCGTTGGGGCAGGCGCTGGCACGGGCGCGGCTGGCCGAGGACCTTGAAGCCGCGCGTCTGCACGGCGAAACCGAGCAACTGCGCAGCGCGTTGCTGGCCTCGGTGTCCCACGACCTGCGCACCCCGCTGACCGCCATGCGTGGCAGCATCGACAGCCTGCTGGCGCTGGGCGAGGCGATTCCGCTGGACGATCGCCGTGAACTGCTCGAAGGCACCCGGGACGAGGCCGAGCGTCTGGATCGCTACATTCAGAACCTGCTGGACATGACACGCCTTGGCCATGGTGCGCTAAAGCTGGCGCGGGACTGGGTGTCGCCGGGTGATATCGTCGGCAGCGCGCTCAACCGGTTGCGTGCGGTGCTGGCACCGTTGCAGGTCAGCACTCATGTGCCCACCGAGTTGCCGCTGCTGTATGTGCACGCTGCGCTGATCGAGCAGGCACTGATCAACGTGATCGAGAATGCGGCGCGCTTTTCGCCCGTCAACGGCCGATTGCAGCTAGGCGTCAGCGAGGAGGAGGGAACACTGGTATTCGCCGTGAGCGACGAAGGACCGGGAATTCCCGAAAACGAGCGCGCGAAGATTTTCGACATGTTCTACACCGCTGCGCGCGGGGACCGGGGCGGGCAGGGCACCGGGCTGGGTCTGGCGATTTGTCAGGGCATGGTCGGCGCCCACGGCGGACGCATCAGCGTGGCGGAGGGCATTGACGGCCATGGCACCTGTATCAGCCTGCACCTGCCCCTGCAAACACAGCCCGAAGCAGAAATGGACCAGGCGGTCTGAATAGGCTTTGCGCTACTCTGACGCCCTTGTGAAACTGAGTCTTACCCATGACAGGACACCCATGAGCCAGACGGCGACCATTCTGGTGATTGACGACGAGCCGCAGATCCGCAAATTTCTGCGCATCAGCCTCGCGTCACAAGGCTACAAAGTGCTGGAGGCGGGGACCGGCGGTGATGGCCTGACCCAGGCGGCGCTCAACAAACCCGACCTGCTGGTGCTCGACCTGGGCCTGCCGGACATGGACGGGCAGGACGTGCTCAGCCAGTTTCGTGAATGGTCGAACGTGCCGGTGCTGGTGCTCTCGGTGCGTGCCAGCGAGGGTGAAAAGGTCCGCGCACTGGACTCCGGTGCCAACGATTACGTGACCAAACCGTTCGGGATCCAGGAGTTTCTGGCGCGCGTGCGGGCGCTGTTGCGTCAGGCACCGGAGGGCAGTCAGGCGGAATCGGCGGTGGTGATCGGCGCGCTGAACATCGACCTGGCGTACCGACGGGTGTCCCTGGAGGCTGCCGAGGTAGCGCTGACCCGCAAGGAATACGCAGTGCTGGCGCAGCTGGCGCGACATCCGGGGCGAGTGATCACCCAGCAGCAGCTGCTCAAGGACATCTGGGGCCCGACCCATGTCGAGGACACCCATTATCTGCGAATCGTGGTGGGTCACCTGCGGCAAAAGCTGGGCGACGACCCTGCCGCGCCGCGCTACATCCTCACGGAAGCGGGCGTTGGCTATCGGCTGGTGAATGTGTGACAGAAGATGCGATTGCGAGGCACGCCCGGATCAGGTGATTAATCAGCTTGAATCAGGCAACCGATTCATCACACCGCGACGGTCTAAACCGCTATTGTGCCTCTCCCTGCGCTGCGGCACTTTTACCGGGCCGCACCGTCAAAGCCGCATCGCTGATTTCCCTAGTTGAGGTAACACCCCATGAAAGCCTGGATCTGCCTGCCCCTGTTGGCGTTGGTTCTCACCGGTTGCGCCGGCAAAACGGCCTACCGTGACAGTTGTGCGACCAACCTTGACGGCGCCTGGCACGAGCTTGATCTGGCCAAGGCCGAAGGTTTCGCCGGCACGGTCAGCTACTCCAAGGCCCTGTCGCTGCTGACCGGTGCCAAGACCCAGCAGCAGTTCGAGGCTTTCGAGGGTTGTTCCGAGAAAGCCGAGAAAGCCCGCTTCTACATCCGTGAGTCCCGCGCCGGTCGTTGACCCGCTGTTGCCCGCGCGGTGCATGCCACCGCGATGCGGCCCTCCAATTCCCCCATCTCACTCTGGCGAAAAGGCCTACGCTGACTTTACAGTGGCTGCACGTCTGGCATTTGTTGCAGTCCTATCAGCCATGAGCAGTCGCCTGGGGAGGCCTTCCGATGGGCAGAAAACTGGATGCGTGTCTCAACGCAGTCAACGAAGTGGTGCTGGGCAAGGAACCTCAGGTCAGGCTCGCGCTGACCTGCCTGCTGGGGGGCGGGCATCTTCTGATTGAAGACTTGCCCGGCATGGGCAAGACGACCCTGAGCCACACCCTGGCCCGGGTGCTCGGCCTGAGTTTTCAACGCATTCAGTTCACGTCCGATTTGCTGCCGGGGGACATCCTCGGCACCTCTGTGTTTGACCGGGAGACCGGGCAATTCACTTTTCACCCCGGACCGATCTTCGCCGAACTGGTGCTGGCGGACGAAATCAACCGCGCCACCCCCAAGAGCCAAAGCGCGCTGCTGGAAGCCATGGAAGAGGGGCAGGTCACCATCGAGGGCGCCACCCGCCTGTTGCCGGACCCGTTTTTTGTCATCGCCACACAGAACCCCTTCAGTCAGGGCGGAACGTTCGCGTTGCCCGAATCGCAGCTGGACCGTTTTTTAATGCGCCTTTCCCTGGGCTATCCCGCCCGCGCTGCGGAGAAAGCCCTGCTGCTGGGCGAATCCCGGCGCGACCTGCTGCCGCGTATCGAGCCATTGCTGGATCACGCCGAGCTTGCCTTGCTTCAGCAAGAGGTGCGGCAGGTGCGGGCCAGCGACGCGCTGGTCGATTACGTGCTGCGCCTGGTCGATGCCACACGCAGCCAGCCGCAATTTGCCTATGGCCTGTCGCCCCGGGCCAGCCTGGCTGTGTTGTCGGCGGCACGGGCCTGGGCGCTGCTCGCCGGCCGCGACTACGTGATCCCTGAAGACGTGCAAGCCATTCTTCCCGCGGTCATCGGCCACCGCTTGCGCGAGCGCACGGACCCGACCGGACATGGCGGCGGCGCTCTGGTGCAATGGTTACTGCGTGAGGTGCCGGTGCTGTGATCGAACCGTTCAAACCGTACTGGCAGCGCTGGCTGGGACGCCGAATCCCGCCAGCGTCGCGGGTCGAGCTGGACCACCGCCGAATCTTTATCCTGCCCACCCGCGTAGGGGGGACGTACGCGCTCGTCCTGATTCTGCTGTTGCTGGTGTCGATCAATTACCAGAACAGCCTGGCTTACGGTTTGACCTTCCTCATGCTGTCAGTCGGTGTGCTGGCGATTCTGCACACCTATCGCAACGTCAGCGGGTTGATCCTCAGTGGCGGCCACGCACGCTCGGTGTTCGTCGGCGAGCCGGTGCAATTGCGCTTGCGTCTTGAAAGCTCGGGTCCGGGGCATCAGGCTATTGCCCTGGGCTGGAGCAGCGAACAGCTGGAGCAGACGGACGTACCGGCCGATTGTCAGGTGGAGGTGGGCCTGACGCTGCCGGCCCTCCAGCGCGGGTGGCTGCGGGCGCCGCGGTTGCGGGTGGAGAGTGTGTTCCCGCTGGGCATCTTCCGCGCCTGGAGCTGGCTGGATCTCGAACAGACAGTGCTGATCTACCCGAGGCCGTTGGCCGGGACGATGCCGCTGCTGCAGGGCGTGCAGCCCCACGCCGAGGACGAGGGGCACGCCACGACAGGGCCGGGCGTCGATGACTATCAGGGCCTGCGCCTGTGGCAGCCGGGTGATTCGACGCGACGCATGCACTGGAAAGCCTGGTCGCGCGGGCAGGCGCTGATGGTCAAGGAGTTCAGCGACCTCAGCGGCCACGACCTGTGCCTGGATTTCATGGCGTTGGGCGGTGACATCGAAGAACGGCTGTCGCGGCTTTGCTACTGGGTGCTGGAGCTGTCCCGTCGCCAGCGGCCTTTTGCGTTGCGTCTGCCAGGCTTCGTTTCGGCCGTGGACAGCGGTGACGCCCATCGCGAGACGTGTTTGCGCCAGCTGGCGCTGTACGGGGTGCGGGCATGAACAGGCCACAGCCATGACGTCCGCAAGCCTGGGCAAGCCCATCCCGCGCGTCAGCCTCAACTGGTTGTTGATCGCCCAGGCGCTGGTGATCGTGCCGTTTTCGCTGCATGTGCCCGTGGCCTTGCTGGTCCTCTGGCTGGCGTGCTCGTTCTGGCGCATTCAGATCTTTCGGATGCGCGTGCGCATGCCCGGCACCTGGATCAAGGCGGGGCTGCTGGTCGGTACCGCCGGCGGGATTTACCTGGCGCGCGGCAGCCTGATCGGCCTGGACGCAGGGGCGGCTTTGCTGATCGCGGCCTTCGTCCTGAAGCTGCTGGAAATGCACACCCGACGCGATGCCCTGGTGCTGATTTTTCTCGGCTTTTTTTGCATCGCGGTCGGTTATCTGTTTGAAGACTCGTTGCTCTGGGGCCTGTTTACTCTGCTGCCGATCACCACGCTGCTGGCCGCGCTGATCGGCCTGCAGCAGTCGAGCGTCTCAAGCAGGCCAGCCGCGACATTGAAATTGTCGGGCAAGTTACTCCTGCAGGCCGTGCCGCTGATGGTGCTGTTGTTCCTGTTCTTCCCACGGCTTGACCCGCTGTGGTCCTTGCCGCAGCCAAGCAACAAAGCGCAGACCGGCCTTTCCGACAGCATGACGCCGGGTGACATCGCCGAGCTGAGCAAATCCGCTGCGTTGGCGTTTCGCGCCAGCTTTGAGGGTCCGCCGCCGCCCCGTCATCAACTGTACTGGCGAGCGCTGACGCTTGACCAGTTCGACGGCCGGCGCTGGTCGCAATCTTCAAGGGCGCAGGTGCCGGATGCACCGTCCTGGCGCCGTGAAGGCCCGAGCGTGCGCTACAGCGTGGTACTGGAACCGACCGGCAAGCCCTGGCTAATGACGCTGGACGTCGGGCAAACCGATCTGGCCGGCGTGCGCCAGATGAGCGATTTCCGCTGGCAGCGTCGACGTCCGGTTGAGCAATCGATGCTGTACAGCGCTGAGTCCTGGCCCGATGCGGTGCGCGAGACAGTGCTCAGCGAAGGCGCTCGTCTACAGGCGTTGCAATTGCCGGCCAGAGGCAACCCGCAAGTGCGCGAGTGGGCAGCCGACCTGCACCGTCACCATGGCGCAGCCGACGCGGTGGTGGATGCGCTGCTTGCGTATTTCACCGCGCAGCCGTTCCGCTACACCCTCAAGCCGCCATCCCTGGGTGCCAACAGTGTCGATGACTTCCTGTTCGGCAGCCGCGCCGGCTTCTGCGAGCACTACGCCGGGGCGATGACCTTTGCGTTGCGTGCGGCGGGGGTGCCAGCCCGGGTTGTCACCGGTTATCAAGGCGGCGAACTGAATCCTGACGGCAACTACCTCAGCGTGCGCCAGTTCGATGCGCACGCCTGGGTTGAATACTGGCAAGCGGGCGTGGGCTGGCGCAGTGTCGACCCGACGGCGGCGGTCGCACCGATGCGTGTCGAGCAAGGCCTTGAACAGGCGCTCGCCGCGGACGAGGAGTTCCTCGGGGACTCGCCCATGTCGGCGCTGCGCTACCGAAACCTGGCGTGGCTGAATTCGATTCGCATGAGTTGGGACAGCCTCAATTACGGCTGGCAGCGCTGGGTGCTGGGTTATCAGGGCCAGCAGCAACTGCAGGTACTGGGGCGCTGGTTTTCCGGGTTTCAGGCGCCGGTGTTCGCGGCGGGGGCGATGATCATTCTCGGGCTGCTGGCGCTGTGGCTGCTTAAACCGTGGCAGCGCCAGAGCGATTTCCAGTTGCGTGTGTTCAACCGTTTCGAACGTCTGCTGGCCCGGCAGGGTCTTAAGCGGCAGCCGGGTGAGGGTGCCCAGGCGTTTGCCCGGCGCGCCGGCGAGCGGCTTCCCGCACAGGCGCAGGCCATCGAAGCGTTTGTGCGGGAGTTTCAGGCTCAGCGCTATGCCGGAGGAGGTGGTTCTCAGGCGACGCTGCACCAGCACCTCAAATCCCTGCGCCGCAGCTTGCCGTGGCGTTTGTCTTCGTTGAAGGACAAACAGCCTTAATCAACAGCCAAGGAGTGTTTAATGTCAGCGATGGTTGATCACCTGGTTGCCGAGATTATCGGCCTTAACATCAAATTGCTGGCCTGCCACGCGCGGCTGGAAGCGTCCACCGACAGTGAGGCGCTGCACGACTTGCGCACCACTGTCAGGCGTCTGCGCAGCGTGCTGCGACCTCTGCGCGGTTTGCCGGGCCTGGATCAAGTCGAAGCGGCGGCAAAGGACGTCGGCGCGCTGACCACGCCGCTGCGGGACATGCAGGTGCTGGCCGCGTTCCTGACCGAGCAGGGTTTGCCGCAGGCGGCGGCCAAACGCGCCCAGTACCTGGAAAAAGTCTGCCCCAATGTTGCCACCTCAACCGAGCTCAATCGGTTGCTTGGCGTGCTGGACCAGCTGCCAGCACTGCTGCGCACCCAGCAGCGCAATGGTCTGCTGGACAAGCTGCAGCCGCGTATTGAAAAGCGTCTGGACAAACAGTGGAAACAACTGCGCCAGGCGATGGGTGACCCCGCCCATGACCGTCACCGTCTGCGCCTGCTGATCAAACGCGTGCGCTACGCCGCCGAGGCTTATCCTAAATTGAGTCATCAGCCCCAAAACATGCAGCGTCGTTTGAAAGTGGCGCAGGGCGCGCTGGGCGACTGGCACGACCATCTGCAGTGGCTGGAGCAGGCCCGGCACCAGCAGGACCTCGCGCCCTGTGTGGCGGGATGGGAGCTTGGAATTCGCCGCGCCGAGGAAAAGTCCGACGAAGTATTGGACCGGCTGTACACGGCTTGTTTTGGCAAGCATTCGCCTCGATAAGCGCCATCGTAAAACGTTGAAGGCGAAGGCGAAGGCGAAGGCGAGGCAGGACCGGCAGGACAGGATGCTTTGGTCCGCAGGTTGGCACTTATAGACCCTGTCCTGCGGCGCCTGCCTCGTTAACATCCGTGTACACCGCCTGCCACCCTGGAACGCGCATGAAATTCTCCGAGCTGCTCGACGCCGTACGTACTCACCCCCAATCCGTAACCATCCCCGCATCCTGGGCCCAGGGGAGGGCCTGCTTCGGCGGGCTGATGGCTGCATTGGGATACGAAGCGATGCGCGCGAAGGTGTCGTCCCAGCGTCCGGTCCGCTCACTGGCAATCTGTTTTGTCGCGCCGCCAGCGATCGACACGCCCATTTCTTTTGAGGTGGAAGTGCTGCGCGAAGGCAAGGCGGTCAGCCAAGTACTGGGGCGCGCTGTGCAGAACGGCGAAGTCATGACGTTGATTCAGGGCAGCTTCGGCGCGCCCCGGGCGTCGAGGGTCTCCGTCCAGGCCGAGCCTGCGCCGGTGTTCAAGGCGGTGGGCGATATTCAGCCTTTTCCCTTCATTTCTGGCGTCATGCCGGAATACCTTCGCTACATTGATCTGCGCTGGGCGTTGGGCGGGCTGCCGTTTTCCGGCACGCCGTCCAGAGCCATTGGCGGCTACGCCCGTTTGAGGGACGTAGAGGAGGAGCCTCTGACCGAGGCGCACCTGCTCGCGCTGGTGGACACCTGGCCGCCCGCAGTGCTGCCGCATCTGAATAAGCCTGCGCCGGGGAGCTCGTTGACCTGGACGATTGAGTTTGTGCAGCCGTTGCCCGCGATGACGACCCATGACTGGACGCAATATCGAGCCGAGATTGAGCACGCCCGTGACGGCTATGGACATACCGCAGCGGCGCTGTGGGGGCCACAAGGGGAGCTGGTAGCTATTAGCCGCCAGACGGTGACGGTGTTTGGCTGAAAGTCGGGATCTGAAGCCTGTTCTGCCGATGAGCGGGGTTCTGATTGCAGCGTGGGCGCAGTCGCAGCTTGGTCGCGCTGCGGATTAACCTGGCAGGCGTCAGCGGAGCGGACATTCGCTGGTGACGACCTGGAACCGTTTCACGCAGAGGCCGTTTACTGGCCTCTGGCTTTGATGGCTTGCGCGGCGACCAGACCTAAAATGCCGATGGCGGCTGAGGTCAGGCTGCTGCTCAGGGCACCGTCCAGCAACAGCAGGCCGGAGACAATGGACAGCGGGAACGCCAGTGACGACAGCACAGCGTTAGAAGGCAGACCTTCCTTGCGCGACCCGCTGAAGAATTCCCCGATATGAAGATCCGTAATGAACTTGGGCATGATGCTCCCCTCGTTGAAACCTGAATAAGAAGTGTTTTTGATAGAGGTGAGAATAGGCGCCAAGGTTCACTCCAGCGAATCGAGGATTGCTATCAGCCTGATAGGCGGCAGATCAGCGCTCAGCGGAGGAGGGTTCGTCCGCGTGCGAGACGGTTGGCAACCCGAAGAACTCGCGAGCGCAGTCGGTGGTATGCGCTGCCACCTCGGCTGGAGTTTCTTGCCGATGCAGTGCGACTTCGCGCAGGACTTCGGGTAAATACGCCGGTTCGTTGCGACCGTTCTTCGGCTTGGGCCGCAAGGTGCGCGGCAGCAGGTACGGCGCGTCGCTTTCCAGCATCAGACGACCGCGCGGAATGTCCCGGACCAGAAGGTGCAGGTGTGTCCCGCGGCGTTCGTCGCAAATCCAGCCGGTGATGCCGATGTGCAGGTCCAGATCGAGGTAGCTGAACAACGCACGCTTCTCTCCGGTGAAGCAGTGCACCACGGCCGCCGGAAGCTGATCGCGGAATTCTCGCAGGATTGCGAGCAGGCGCTCATCAGCGTCGCGCTCATGCAGGAACACCGGCAGCTGCAATTCCACCGCCAGGGCCAGATGCGCTTCCAGCACTTTTTCCTGCTGCGGGCGAGGAGAGAAGTCACGGTTGAAATCCAGCCCGCATTCGCCGACGGCACACACGGATTTTTCCGCCAGCAGCGCCCTGAGCTGGCGTTCGGTTTCGTGGGTCCATGCACTCGCGCAGTGGGGGTGAATACCGGCAGTGCTGAACAGCCGCTCGCCGCTGTCATCCAGTCGGCGCGACAAGGCAAGAGCCTGTTCACTGCCCTCAATGTCGGTCCCGGTCAGTATCAACTGCCTGACGCCGGCCGCGTACGCGCGGTCCACGACCTCGCGTTCGCGGGAGGCGAAGCTTGCGTTGGTCAAGTTGACGCCAATGTCGATTAGTTGCATGGTGCTACCTTCAGGCCAGAGGCCGAGAAGAATACCAGAGCGACTGGTGCGATAAAAAACAGGCAGGCCCAACTGCTTGCATCACCCACATCCTGTGACAGCGCCCGACCAGACGCACGCCGCTGCACGCGCCGTGAGCCACCTGGCTGCCAGGCGCAGGCTTCAAGCCGCCTATTCGGCTGTTCATCGGAGCATCAATGATCCGAGCCTCCCTGTTCACGCTGCTGTGCGTCGTGGCGGTTCCCACCCATGCGTCGCCACGGCCCGCCGGTCCGCCCGTGGTGATCAAGAAAAATCAGGTGCGTGACCTGCCTGCGATACGCAGCGCTAAAGTGTTGCGCGTGCTGGTCAACCAGAGCCGCAACAGCTCGGCAGAGGTGCAGGGTGAGCCGCTGGGCGTCGAGTGTCGTCGCCTGCAAGCGTTCGAAACCTACCTCAACAGCCATGCCCGCGATGGCCAGAAGGTTTCCCTCAAGCTCATTCCCAAAGCCAAGGACCAGTTGCTTGCAGCACTGCAGCGCGGGGAGGGCGATATTGTCGCCCCGGGCGAACTGCTGGACGCCAGCGCTGCCCGCTATGTCGAGGCCACGCAACCGGTGGTCAGCCACGTGCCGCTGGTGGTGGTAGGCGTGAAAGGCGAACGCGCGCTCAAGCACCCCGAACAGCTTTCCGGGCGCACGCTGATGCTGACCAGTGGCAGCGCTGCCGATGAAGCCATCCTGCAACTCAATCAGAAACTGGCCCTGCGCAAATTGCCGCCGGTGAAGATCGAGTGGGTCGATCCGAGCCTGGCGGTGGAAGACGTGCTGGAAATGGTTCAGGCCGGCGTTTACCACCTCACTGTGGTCGAGCAACCCATCGCCGAACGCTGGGCGCGCGTGATGCCCAAACTGCGTGTCGACCGCGCCGCGGCCTTGAGTGAGCCAGGCGACATGAACTGGTTCGTGCGCAAGGACGCGGTGATGCTGCGCGGTGCGGTCGATCAGTTCCTGCAAACCTATTCGCCACCCCGCAATCAGGACGTTGCGTTTCAGAACGCTTACAAGGACCGCTATCAGATTCACAACCCGCTGGCACGCGAGGACCGTCAGCGCCTGGAAAAGCTGCGCCCTACGCTGCAATTGCACGCCGACAAGCAGAAGATGGACTGGCTCGACCTCGCGGCAGTGGCGTTTAAAGAGTCGGCGCTCAACCCGGTCGCCAAAGGCGGCAGCGGGGCCACCGGCCTGCTGCAGATCACGCCGTCCGCCGCGCAGCGTGTGGGCGTGGACAACATTCGAGACCTGGATGGCAACGTGCAGGCGGCCAGCCGCTACATGGCGATGTTGCGCCGCACGTTCTTCGCCAGCCCGAAGATCAACGAGCGCGAACGCATGGCGTTTACGCTGGCGGCTTACAACCTGGGCCCGGAACGTGTGCAAGGCATGCGCGCCGAAGCGAAGCGGCAAGGCCTCAACCCCAATCAGTGGTTTTTTCAGGTGGAACGGGTTGCGCTGGAGCAGGGCGGCAAGAACGTGGTCAGCTACGTCAATAGCGTGAACAAGTATTACCTGGCGTTCGACCAGGCGCGCAGTTCGCTTGAGCGTCCGTCGTCTCGTTAACCAATCTGAAAAATCGATATAAATGACGCGTATTTTGCGGTAGTAACATTTATAGATCCGATTATGATGGCGCCATTCTCAAATCAAACGGAATTAACCGCCATGAACACCTCACTCAAATCGCTTTTCACTACCCACGCCGGCTTTGGCATCACCGGACTGCGGATTCTGGTCGGCATCATCCTCATGGCCCATGGCAGCCAGAAGCTGTTCGGCTGGTTTGGCGGTTACGGCCTGGAAGGTACCGGCCAATACATGGCCAGCCTGGGGCTCAATCCGGGCTACCTGATGGCGCTGATGTCCGGCAGCGCGGAATTCTTCGGCGGTCTGGCCTTGTTCCTGGGCTTGCTGGCGAGGCCCGCTGCCTTGGTCGTAATCGTGATGCTCGTGGTGGCGATCCTGTCGGTGCACATCCACAACGGCCTGTTCATGGCCAACAACGGGTACGAGTTTGGTTTGGCACTGATCGCCGGCGCAGTGGCCGTGCTGTTCGAGGGCGCAGGCCGGCTGTCACTGGACCGCCTGATCGCACGCCGCTGATCGTTGCAGACAAAAATCCCGGGCTCGGAGGAGACCGGGATTTTTTGTGCGTCAGGTCAGACTCTACGTTGATCGAATCAGTCGATTGACAGTGCCCGCATCGCTTCTCTAGGATGCTGCTCATGCGCCGATTTAAACAGCTACTTGCGGGGCGCCTGATAACGCTGGCCGGTTATCGAAATTCCGCTAAAGCGCTGGTTCGGTGTTGCCTCTCACCGCTGCCCAGCGGATCAATGAGGCAGAGAAACGACACTATGAGCAGTCATTCCCACCCGCGTCCCCTCGTTCGCCTGGCACCTATTGCCAGCCAGTTCAATCGTCGTAATCCACAAATCCTTCTTGGCGGAGCCCATCAGCCGACCCTGCTGCGTTACCTGGACGGCTGGCCGCGACGACAGGGCGGCCCGCACGCCTTTCTCATTCAATTCATCGAAACCGACGACGCCCTGGAGCGCTTCAGCAACGACCAGTTCGACCTGGCCGTTATTCAGGCACCTGCAGCCGAACGCGCGCAGGCGGTGATCCACCAGCTGGTCCGCGTCGCTCGACAGGGCTTGATCACGCGCTGCTGACCGCTCTTCGCTTGGGTTGCAAGGGCTGGTCAGGGTGCTGGCGCTTGAAGCGCGCGCGTATTTCGTTGGCATGACGGCAGTGAGCAATCAGTTCACTGCGCAACGTCCAATCCGTGTTGATGATGTAGAAGTTCTGGATGAAGCTGTGTTCATCCTCCGACGCGAACCACTGGTTGATCTTCAGACTCAGGTCGGTGGGGGCATGGAGCGGCAGTGAGTACTTGGCGCATTGGATGGCGGTCAGGCTGCCCTCCGGCTTGTACTCCAGCGCGACTTCGTTGACGAACGCTTTCAAGGTGTTGGTGTTGAACAGGTTCTGTCCCGGCCAGCGCTGTTTGACGCCCCGCCACAGGTGTTCGCTGGCCGCGCCATGGTTGTAGGCCAAGATGACATTCTGGCCTGGATGGTCACGCCAGATGTCCTCGAGCAACCACGCGTTCACGGCTGTTGGCACAGGCCTCGGTTTCAGGCCGCGCATGAGCAGGTTCTGGAACTCCTCATGGACGGGCGGCGAGAAATCCTTGAACTGATGGAAGTCCAGGATGACCATTTCCTTCGCAGGCACGCCATTTTTCTCCAGTTCTGCAAAGAATCCGTCAACCGCCTGCAGGATGTCGACCACTACGTTGCGGCCTGATGAGGTCAGATGAAACAGCTGGAATCGCCGTGGGTCATGTCTCTCGTACCGGGCGTAAAAGGCGACGCGCAGGTCCAGCGCGCGCACGCCCTGGCGCAGCTGCTCCAGTGGCGAGACGTCCTGAGCTTTTTCCTGGGGGATGCCTGAGTTTGGGGAGAGTTTGTCGCTGCCGGCGTTGTGGCTGCCGGGCAAGATGAGTTGGTCGATACGCAACCCGCCGAGCTCGGGGGTCTGCGCCATCCAGTCGAAATGCGCTGGGCGCGCCGCAGCAGATAAGTTGAGGGTCATACAGTCAGTCCTTGACGTGTCTTGAGCTCCCTGGGCGGAGCAACCTGAGCGATGTTTCGCTCGAATCCTGTAGCCAGTCTGGCCGTCGCTGCGCTGGCGTCAATCCTGCGGGCGGGGTCCAACCGTTGCCGGATGTGAGAGCACCAAGGCGCAAAGTGGCTGCCGAGGTTTGAGCGATACACCTGCGTTGGGTGCAGGGACTGCTTCCCGGCCAAGCGCGCTCCTACCGCTTTCTATGAGAGCGGTGCCCCGGTTGAGGTGTGCGTGCGACAAGGCCTTTGCATGCCGCTCACTTGACCTTGAGCACCACGCGTCCGCGTACCGGATGATCGTCCAGATGGTGATGGGCCTTGCCGAACTGTTCGAACGGCCAGGTGCGATGAATGTCCGGCTTGAGCAGACCGTCCGCTGTCATCGCGTTGATCCCCTGCAGGGCACGTTGCACGGCAGGCTCATTCTGCTCGATGCCAAGCTCCGGCTTGCCGGTGAAATTTTCCAGGCAATGCACATAAAAGCGCATGTTCTTGCGAAAAGCCTGCAGCGCGGGGAAGGGCGTCTTGTTGCCGCCGCGCAGACCGTACAGCACCAGGCTACCGCGTGGCGCCAGCACGTCGCCGAGCATCGACATCTGCATGCCGCCCAGTCCGTCAAATACCGCCTCGATGCCGTGACCTTGGGTCAGGGATTCGATGCGCAGGCAGATGTCGTCTTCATCGGTGACGATCACCCGTTCGGCGCCGTTGGCCAGCAGGTAGTCGCGGTCTTGCGCGTGGGCCGTCGCGGCAATGACCCGCAGGCCCAACGCCTTGCCTAACTGCACGAAGGCAATGCCGGGGCTGTAAGTCGCGTCGGTAATCAGCACTGTCTGGCCCGGTTGCACGGTGGCCAGTTCAAAGGCAAACCAGGCCAGCAGCATCGGCGTGTAATGAACGCTGGCTTCCACCGCGCTCAAGACCTCGGGATAACGCGTCAGCGCATTGCGCGGCACCACCACGTGGTCGCCACACACCGGGTATTGATTGGCGCTCATGGCCTTGAAGCTCGCCACCTTGTCGCCCACCTTGAGGTCGGCCACGTCAGCACCCACGGCTTCGACAACGCCGGCCATCTCGCTGCCAAGTCCTGCAGGCAACTGGACAGGTGCCAATGCCAGGTTCTGGCGCCACAACACATCGTCCCAGCTGATGCCGATGGCCTCGGCACGCACGAGCACTTCCCGTGGCCCAGGGGCCCGGTCAGGTTGCTCCTCGCAACTGAGGACATCGGCTTTGCCGAAGCGATGGAATTTGATGGCGCGTGACATTTTAAACCTCGATGCCTGTCGTTGAGTGTTGCGACGACTGTATCGATGCCAACCCTGCGGCACTATGTGTGTCGGTCGATACCCGACATGCGTGCTATCAATTCGCCTGTGTGACTTTGCCGGCGACGAGGCCCACGAGCCTGATTGACTGGCTCGGCGACTGTTGCGCGAGGGCACAGTTGATGCGGCAGCAACGAGAGGGAGGCGGCCCATAGGGCGGGGGGTTATTTGCCCCAGGCGAGCAGGGCGTGTTCGACAAATTGCCGCACCTTCGGCAACCGATAGCGGTCTTGCGCGTACATCAGCCATAGCGAACGGCTGGGCGGCCGATAGTCCTGCAGCAGGGGCACGAGCTTTCCGCTTGCCAGGTCCTCGCTGATCAGCACGTCCGGCAGCATCGTCACGCCCATGCCGGCGACCGCCGCCTGGCGCAATGCCGGGGTGCTGTTGACAATCATGTTCCCTGACACAGGAGTTTCCAGCACGCCCTCGGGGCCTGTAAGGCGCCAGAGTTTCTCGCTGGCCCGCCAGTCGTCACCCGCCGGATAGGCGAAGGCCAGGCAGTTGTGCTCGCGCAGGTCATGAACTGACGTGGGCGTGCCGCAGCGTTCGAGGTAGGCGGGCGCTGCGCAGATGGTCAGGGTGTAATCCTGCAACGGGCGCGCAATCAACGCTGATGACTCTGGCGTGCCGAGCCTGATGGCTGCGTCGAATCCGTGCTCGACCAAGTCCATGGTTTGGTTGCTGAGCACGACCTCGACCTTGATCTGCGGATAGCGCTGGACGAAGTCGCTGAGCATGGGCGACACCCGCTCAGCACCAAATGCAGGCGGTGCGGTAATGCGCAAAGTGCCGCTGGGCTCGGTCTGGGCCTGCTCGGCCATGCGTTCGGAATCGTTGACCAGCCCCAGCACCTCGACGCAGCGCCGGTAATACTGCAGGCCGAACTCCGTCAGATTCTGTCGTCGAGTGGTGCGCTGCAGCAGGCTCACACCCAGCCTTTGCTCCAATGCTTTGAGATGGTTGCCCACCATGGTCGTGGACATTTCGCACTCGCGCGCGGCCGCCGTCATGCTGCCACCTTCCACCACTTTAACGAACACGGTCATGGCCAGAAACACGTCCATTATCAAGCCCTGATTTAAAGTCATTGAAGTCCAGCCCCCTTTATACACCAGAGGCGGCTAACGATACTGGCCATCATTCCCCTGATGGAGCCACCGCCATGACCGCCGCCTGCCTGATGAACACCTACAAACCGATGGCCTTGAGCTTCGTGCGCGGCGAGGGCGCTCGACTGTGGGATGACAGCGGGCGGCAATATCTGGACGCCGTAGCGGGTGTTGCCGTGACCAATGTGGGCCACAGTCACCCGAAAATCGTTACCGCCATCAGCGAGCAGGCCGGGATGCTCCTGCACACCTCCAACCATTACCGCATCGAGTGGCAACAGAAACTGGCCCACCGGCTGACGCAGTTGTCGGGGCTGGAGCAGGTTTTCTTCAATAACTCGGGTGCCGAAGCCAACGAGACGGCGCTCAAGCTGGCGCGTTTGTGCGGCTGGGCCAAGGGCATTGAACATCCCCTGGTGATGGTCATGGACAATGCGTTCCATGGCCGCACCCTCGGCACCTTATCGGCCAGCGACAACGGTGCCGCACGGCTCGGCTATCAGCCGATGTCCGGGGAGTTCGTCAAAGTTGCGTTCGGCGACATGGCCGCGGTCGAGCGCGCGACACGGTTGTACGGCGAACGCATCGTCGCGGTCCTGGTTGAGCCAATTCAGGGAGAAGGCGGCGTGGCGGTGCCCCCGCCGGGGTATCTGCAAGCCTTGCGCGCCCATTGCACCCACAACGCCTGGTTGTTGATGCTCGACGAAATCCAGACCGGTATCGGCCGCACCGGCCGCTGGTTCGCGTTTCAGCACGAGGGCATCGCGCCCGACGTCATCACGCTGGCAAAGGCGCTGGGCAATGGCATCCCCATTGGCGCGTGTCTGGCGACGGCGGCGGTCGCGCGGTTGTTCACCCCTGGCAGTCACGGCAGCACGTTCGGCGGCAACCCGCTGGCGTGCCGTGTGGGCTGCACGGTGCTGGACATCGTTGAAGAACAGGGGCTGTTGCACAACGCAGCGGTTCAGGGCGCACGCCTGCTGGCGGGGTTGCGCGACGCATTGGCCGGGCACCCCGAGGTGGCGGACGTACGGGGATTGGGGCTGATGATCGGTGTTGAGTTGAAACGGCCGGTGCGTGACCTGTGTCTGATCGCGGCCCGGGAGTATGGCCTGTTGATCAATGTTACGCGCGGACAGACCATCCGGCTGCTGCCGCCGTTGATTATCGATGAGGCGGATGTGGACAGGATTGTCGCGGGGGTAGTGGGGGCATTGGGGGAGTGGCGTTCAGTGGAGGAACATGGTCCCTCAGGAACGCCGATGCGCTAAACCTCGACACCGTTACCGGCATCGAGGTTTGCCTGGCTGTGCCTAGTTGTGCTTAGCCGGCAACCGGCGAGCGCCAGTCATCGGAGCCAGAAGTACCGCAGACCTCGTGGGTCCAGGTGATTTTTCGGTAAGTGAATTCCACATCTTCCAAATGAGTGAAATGCGCGTTGGAAGGGTCTTGGCAATTGTGCATGTAATCGTTGATGCCGACGATGATCGCATCTTCCAGCTTCGTGGTGTAGTAGTGCTCCTGGGTGCCGGCAGCGGATGTACGGTACCACTGGATGGTGATTTCGGTCAGGCGCTCGCCTGACGTCAACGCCGCCAGAAGCAGGGGAGACGACTTGTCGAAGACCTTGGTGATTTTCACCGGCTTATGCACGCGCTGCCCGGTCGGTTGGCCGGATTGCGGGTCGCGCGGGATTATCACTTCATGCTTGAACCCCTGAACCATGACCTGATCTTCATGCCCCTCCTGATAAGTGTTGCCCACTGAATCAGCAGTGAAAGCCCCCGCAGTGATAAGACCTTGTTTGGTGCCCGTGATGGACATATAAGCGGGTGTGGCCATTATGTTGCTCCTTGATTTGCATAAACGGAATACCCACCAGACGATTCACCGAGTGGGCGCGATGTGTTTTATCAAGTGTCATGCCAGCTAACCAAATTTGGCCATTAACTCCTCAATTTAAATGCGCAGCGACAATGTCGCCCTCTAAAGAGGTTATTCAAAAGGGTGCATATGCGCAGTTAGTCACCCGGCACTGCGCAATATCCTGCGCACTGACTCAAGAGCACTGCCGCATAAGTCGTTCGCGCCGATGCGTCGTCTTTTCACCGCCCTTCGTAGGGCAGGTTGCTGCGCATACCGGCTTTATGGTGGCAGCCTCGGCCGCGTATGGGGTCAGGGGTGATTCTTTGGGTTAAGTGCTGGAGGTTATGAGTGGCCGGCCAAGAAACCTGGAGAAATTTCCTACACTAATTGTCTGCTAGCCTCGCTTATCTAGCACTTGATAGTGTTAGTTGTGCTCCGTAGTATCTGCGGCCTCTGCCCTGTAGACGTTTTGTTACACCTTGCCGAATAAATAACGTATCTGTTTTGTTCTATCCAAACGGCAGAGCACTTCCTTCCAAATACTCATGTTTAGTTGAATGTATATGCCTCACTCATGCGCACTTTCCGCACATTGTCTGGAACTCGCCAAGGTCTCTATATCCAAAGAGAACTTCGCGGGTAAGGACGTTCGTTATTCAAGCGAATACGAGTCGCTGGAAAGTGAGCTGAGTAAAGCGCAATCCATGCATGACGGCGGACAGGTCGACTGGGTGAAGGTCCGTGAGCAAAGCGAAATACTCCTCGCCACCCAGTCCAAGGATCTGCGCATCGGTGCGTGGTTGACATGGGCGCTTTACCAGCGCGAATCCTTTCCCGGGCTGGTGGCGGGGCTCGGACTCATCCATGAGCTTTGCGCCAATCATTGGTTTGACATTCATCCCGTAAAGCAACGCACCCGTTGCGCCGCCATCCATTGGCTTTTCCCCCGTATCGAACGGATGCTTGACGACAACCTTGTGCTCAGTGAGCAGCCGGCCCTGGGCGATCGCCTCATTGCAGTGCTTGAAAGCCTCGATCAGGTGTTTGCCCGGCATCTGGATGCTGACGCTCCGCCTCTTTTGCCCATCTGCAGGCGGATACGAATCCTCGTTCAGCCCGCAGCCGACACGCTGCCGCAAGCCCAGGGCGCCACTCCCGTACAGCCCCAGCAAAGCGCCACGCCCAAGACTGCCCCGGGCTCGACGGTCCAAAGTGAGAAAGATGCCCATAAATGCCTGCGTCAGTTGCAGGAGAGCGCACGCCCTTTATGCGGCTGGTGGCTCGATCAGAAAGTCGGCGACGTGCGCGCGTTGCGCCTCAACCGCAGCTTGCCCTGGCTGCTTATCGAGTCGATGCCCGAGAGCAACACAGAGCAGATCACCGCGCTGCGCGGGCTCCCGGCCGACAGGCTCAAGATTTATCAGGACAAGTACGAGCACCGGCGCTATGCCGATCTGCTTGTCGAACTTGAAGCAAGTCTGGCCAAGGCACCGTTCTGGTTCGACGGTCAACGAATGGTCTGGGAGTGCCTGCAAGGCGTGCATGCAGACGCGGCAATGCGTGAGGTCGAACTCCACTTTGCGTTGTTTCTTCAGCGCCTGCCGGGTGTCACCGAGCTGCGATTTCACGACGGCGTGCCGTTTGCAGACGCTGCGACCAAAGCCTGGATCTCCGGCAGTGTCATGCCTTGCCTGCAGTGCGCCGTTGTGCCCCCCTCTGTCGAAGCTGCTGGTGCGCAGCTTCCATGGGAGTGCGCGCTGAGCGATGCGCTGTCGGTGCTGAGCCAGGACGGGCTCAAGTCTGCAGTGCGCATTCTCAAGCACGGGATGCGCAGCGCCCATGGCAAGCGGGCGCGCTTTTTCTGGCAGCTCTCTCTCGCGCGGCTGTGCTTCACGGCCAGGCGTTATGAACTGGCCAAAACCCAACTCGAAACCCTTGACCAGACACTTGAGCAGTCAGGCCTCGATGCCTGGGAGCCCGATCTCGCGCTGCAAGTTCTGCAGTTATTGCACAGCTGCCTTGCGTTGTTGCCTCTCAACCAAGGCGTGCGTGATCACAAGGACCAGGTTTATCGCAGGCTGTGCCACCTCGATCTGGAAGTGGCACTTGAACAGGCCTAAAGGCCCTAATCGCTAGGAGAGACACCATGGCCAAAGAAGGCTCGGTAGCCCCCAAGGAACGTATCAACGTCACATTCAAGCCGGCCACTGGCGGTGCGCAGGAAGAGATCGAACTGCCGCTCAAGCTGCTCGCGATTGGCGATTACACCCTGCGCAAGGACGACCGCAAGCTGGAAGAGCGAAAGCCTATCAGCATCGACAAAATGACCTTTGATGACGTGCTCGCCAAGCAAGCCTTGAGCCTGACGCTGAGCGTCCCCAATCGCCTGCAGGAAGCGAAAGACGGTGAGGAGCTTGGCGTGCAGTTGAAGGTGAACACGATGAAGGATTTCAACCCGGCCTCACTGGTGGATCAGTTGCCGGAACTGCGCAAGTTGATGGAGCTGCGCGACGCCCTGGTAGCGCTCAAGGGGCCGCTGGGCAATGCACCGGCGTTCCGCAAAGCCATTGAAGGCGTCCTCGCCGACGATGAGTCCCGAGGGCGAGTGCTGGGTGAATTGGGCTTGAACGCCACATCCCGGGACGACTGAGTCACTGCCATCCAAGGAGCAACACCGTGAGCACCATTCCTGTTCAGCAGCACAGCAAAGAGACCCGCGAGCACAGCATTCTCGACAGCATTATCGCCGAGACCCGTCTGACCCGCGACGACGACGCCTACGACATTGCCAAACGCGGTGTGTCAGCGTTCATTGAAGAGCTGCTCAAACCTCAGAACGCCGGAGAGCCGGTCAAGAAGGCGATGGTTGACCGCATGATCGCCGAAATCGACGCCAGGCTAAGCCGTCAGATGGACGAGATCCTGCATCACCCGAATTTCCAGGCCCTGGAATCGGCATGGCGCGGCCTGCAGTTGTTGGTGGAACGCACCAATTTCCGCGAGAACATCAAAATAGAAATCCTCAACGTGTCCAAGAGCGACTTGCTGGAGGATTTCGAAGACTCGCCGGAGGTCATGCAAGCGGGGCTCTACAAGCATATCTACAGCGCAGAGTATGGCCAGTTTGGCGGCCAGCCTGTGGGCGCCATTATCGCCAATTACTTTATGTCTCCAAGCTCACCAGACGTGAAGCTGATGCAATATGTCTCAAGCGTCGCCTGCATGTCCCACGCGCCGTTCATTGCCGCTGCCGGCCCGAAATTCTTCGGCCTGGAAAGCTTCACCGGCCTGCCTGACCTGAAAGATCTGAAGGATCATTTCGACGGCCCGCAATTCGCCAAATGGCAAAGTTTCCGCCAGTCGGAAGACGCTCGCTACGTAGGTCTGACAGTGCCGCGTTTTCTGCTGCGCAATCCCTACGATCCCGAAGAAAACCCGGTCAAGTCGTTCGTCTACAAGGAGACGGTTGCCCACAGTCATGAGCACTATCTGTGGGGCAACACAGCGTACGCATTCGGCACGCGGCTGACCGACAGCTTCGCCAGGTTCCGCTGGTGTCCGAACATCATCGGCCCACAAAGCGGTGGCGCCGTCGAAGACCTGCCGCTGCATCACTATGAAAGCATGGGCGAAATCGAAACCAAGATCCCAACAGAGGTTCTGGTGAGCGATCGTCGCGAATACGAGCTTGCGCAGGAGGGGTTCATTTCCCTGACCATGCGCAAGGGCTCCGACAACGCCGCGTTCTTTTCGGCGAGCTCGGTGCAAAAGCCCAAATTCTTTGGCAACAGCGCGGAAGGCAGGGCGGCGGAGCTCAACTACAAGCTCGGCACCCAGCTGCCCTACATGATGATCGTCAACCGCCTGGCTCACTACCTGAAAGTGCTGCAACGCGAGCAACTCGGTTCATGGAAAGAGCGCACCGACCTGGAGCTGGAGCTCAATAAATGGATCCGCCAGTACGTCGCCGATCAGGAAAACCCAAGCGCTGAAGTCCGTGGGCGCCGACCGCTGCGCGCCGCCCAGATCGTCGTCAGTGACGTCGAAGGCGAGCCTGGCTGGTACCGCGTGAGCTTGAACGTGCGGCCGCACTTCAAATACATGGGCGCCGATTTCACCCTGTCACTGGTTGGCAAGTTGGACAAGGAGTGACGGGGATCAGCGCATGACGGGCTATGGCAGCCTTTTCGAGCGTCTGGGTGGCGATGCTGACAAACGCGCCGGCTGGACCCGCGAAGATTCAGCCATGGCCTCGGTGGCGGGCCATCTGGCGAAGATGCTCAGCACACGAGCGGGAGGTGTTCAGACGCTTTCCGACTATGGGCTGCCTGACCTCAATGACATGCGCTTGAGCCTTCACGACTCGCTGACGCAGGCACGGCTGGCAATCGAAGTCTTTATCGAGGCGTACGAGCCGCGCCTGAGCAACGTCCAGGTTATTTCACTGGAACACGGCAACGATCAGCTTCGACTGGCTTTCAGGATCGAGGGCTTGCTGGAAATAGAGGGAGTCAGGCGTCAGGCAACTTTCGCCGCGCGCCTGGAGGGGAGCGGGCAGGTTCTGGTCAGTTGCTAAGACCACAGCCGACAGAGCCAAGCTGCGTTATTGCGCCCCCTCCATGAAGCATCTCGCCATGCATGTAGCCAGCATCACGCTGAAAATCAAACCGCTCTGCTTGAAGGTAATCCGTGTCTTTCAACCATTACTACCAAAGCGAACTCACTGCCCTCCGCCAGTTGGGTCGTCAGTTTGCCGAGCGCAGCCCCGCCTTGGCGCCATTCCTGGGGCAGGCCGGCCGCGATCCGGACGTAGAGCGGTTGCTGGAGGGATTCGCGTTCCTGACCGGACGCCTGCGCCAGAAGCTCGACGATGAGCTTCCGGAGCTCACTCATTCACTGATGCAGCTGCTATGGCCCAACTACATGCGCCCGTTACCTGCGTTCAGCATTCTGCAGTTCGATCCGTCGACCCTGGCAGGGCCTGCGCTCAAGGTCCACCGGGACACGCCGGTCGACAG
Source organism: Pseudomonas sp. ME-P-057 (assembly GCF_030208975.1). Lineage (NCBI taxonomy): Bacteria > Pseudomonadati > Pseudomonadota > Gammaproteobacteria > Pseudomonadales > Pseudomonadaceae > Pseudomonas > Pseudomonas sp. ME-P-057. The sequence continues at coordinate 326,514 of NZ_JARVSX010000011.1, read as the reverse complement.
CGTTGCGATTGACGGGGTGCCGTGCCGCTTCCGCACTTGCTACACCACCGATGTACAAGCGCTCGATCTGGCTTCGTTAACCTATTCGGCGAAGGGCGAACGGTCGCTGTTGTGCCTGCGCCTGGAAATGACCGCCGACGGTCATGTGGGGGAACTGGCATTGACCGGCTTGCGCCTTCACCTCGCGGGGGAGCGCTATATCAGTCAGATGCTCTACCTGAGCCTGCTGCACGACCTGGAAGGCATTGAGCTGGTTCCGCTGGACGCCGCCGGCAAGCCGCTCAATGCCGTTGATGGCATGCCCATCGCGTTCAGACTGCCGAGCACTGGCGCGCAGCCAGTGGGATTCGCCGAAGAAGAAGCGATGATCCCTTATCCCTTGAACACTTTTCGGGGGTATCGGTATCTGCAAGAGTACTTTGCGTTCCAGGACAAATTTCTGTTCGTCGACATCGACGGCCTGAACTGCCTCGCGACGTTGGCGCCAGACGTCATCAAGCAAGTGCGCGGCTTTGAGTTGCGCTTCGATATTCGCAAGAGTCCCGTCCAGCGTGTGCGACCTACGCTGGACAACGTGAGGCTCCATTGCACGCCCATTGTCAATCTGTTCAAGCACGACGCCTCGCCCATACGCCTGGATGGCAAACAGGACGAATACCTGTTGTTGCCGGCTGTGTATGCGCCGGAGCACTGCGGCGTTTTCTCGATTGACAGCGTGACTGGCTGGAAGCCTGGCGGGCTGGGTTACCAACGCTATGTCCCCTTTGAATCCTTTGAACATGACCCCAGCTTCGACGTGCCGGCCAGTCGTGCCCATTACAGCATTCGCCAGCGGCCATCGTCGCTTCACGATGGGCTCGATACGTATCTGAGCTTCAGCATGCGTCAGGCCCAAGCCAGCGAAACCCTCTCGATCGAGCTGATGTGCACCAACCAGAACCTGCCGCGCAGACTCAAGCTGGGTGACATTTGCATTCCCTGCGAACAGACGCCGGAGTTTCTGACTTTTCGCAACATCACCCCGGCGACCCAGAGTTACGCGCCGCCGCTGAATCAGGACTTCCTGTGGAAGCTGATCAGCAACATGTCGCTCAACTACCTGTCGCTGGCCGACGTCGACGCGTTGAAAGTGATACTCGAAACCTACGACCTGCCGCGCTATTACGACCCGCACGCAGAAAAGATCAGCAAGCGGTTGCTTGGCGGCCTCAAGGCAATCAAGCACCAGCACGTCGACAGGTTGTACAGGGGGCTGCCCGTACGTGGTTTGCGCACTGAGCTGACCATCGACCCACAGGGCTACATCGGAGAGGGTGATCTGTTCGTATTCGGCTCGGTGCTGAATGAGTTCTTCGCGCTTTACGCCAGCCTCAATTCGTATCACGAACTGCGGGTGATCAGCATACCGGGACAGGTATACCAATGGACGTCCCGTATGGGCCAGCAGCCCCTGCTATGAACGAATTGAGCCAGGGCATCCGCGAATATTCGCTGTTCCAGGCGGTTCTGCTGGTCCTCGACCGGCTACGCGTTGAGCACCCGCACCTGAGTGATGACGACCTGTACGACCAACTCGAATTTCAGGCCAACCCGAGCCTTGGGTTTCCCGGAAGCGACGTGGATCGCGTGGAGTTTTTTGAGGAATCAGGGCTGACCCGAGCACGCCTGCGTTTCAACCTGCCAGGGTTGGTCGGCTCCGCCTCGCCCTTGCCTGCGTTCTACAGCGAACAAGCCTTGGGCGACAGCGAAGAGGGCAACCCGACCCGGCAGTTTCTCGACCTCTTTCACCATCGACTGCATCGGCTGATGTTGCCGATCTGGAAGAAGTATCGCTACCACGCCCGCTTTGAACGCGGCGCGACCGACCCGTTTTCATCGCAACTCTTCGCCCTCATCGGTTTGGGCAGCGAGCAAATACGAAGCGACCGCGAGCTGAACTGGAAGCGCCTGCTGCCTTATCTGGGTTTGCTCAGCCTCAGAGCTCACTCGGCGGCGCTGATCGAATCGGTCCTGCGTTACTACTTCAAGCACGGCGGGGTGACGATCGAGCAATGCATCGAGCGCAGCGTGGAAGTCCTCGTTGAGCAACGCAACGGCCTGGGGCGGGCCAACAGCAACCTCGGCGAAGACCTGGTCCTGGGCAACCGCGTGCGTGATCGCAGCGGCAAGTTTCGCATACACATTCGCGAACTTGGCTGGGGGCGATTCCATGAGTTTCTTCCGATCGGGGCGAGCTACCGGCCGCTGTGCGCACTGGTTCGATTCACGCTGCGCGACCCCATGGACTACGACGTACGCCTGGTGCTGCGACAGGAAGAAATCCGTGAGTTACGCCTCGCTGAGCAGAACACCTGTCGTCTGGGGTGGACCAGTTGGCTGGGCCGCGATTACGCGGACGGTGTAGTGACGCTGAGCAGTAAAACATTAAGGACGGCCGAACGATGAATACCCTCAACCTGCAACAACTCATTCAGGCGCTCGACGCCCAAAGCCGTCGCGATCTGGAACACGCGGCCGAACGCTGTGTATCGCGCGGCGGCAGCAAAATCCTCATTGAGGACCTGTTGCTGGGCCTGATGGACCGACCGCACGGCCTGCTTGTTTGCGCCCTGCAGGATGCCGGCCTGGACGCGGCCGAGTTCAGCGCAACGCTGCACCTGAAGACTGAAAACAGCGCGTCGCGCAATCCGGTATTCGCGCCTGAGTTGATGCAGTGGCTGCAGGATGCATTGCTGGTGGCCAACCTTGATCTGGGACAGACCCACGTCGGGGAGGCAGCACTGATCCTCTCGCTGATGCGCAACCCCTTGCGCTACGCGGGCACTCGCTATCAGGCATTGCTTGCCAGGCTCGACACCGAGCGCTTGAAAGCCTTCGCGCTCTCTCGCAATGCCGATGCCGACAATCAAAAGCAGGCCGTTGGCGCGGAATCGCTACTGACTCGCTTCACTCACAATCTTACCCAGCAGGCGCGGGACGGCAAACTCGACCCGGTGCTTTGCCGCGACGAAGCGATCCGTCAAATGATCGATATTCTGGCCCGCCGGCGCAAAAACAATCCGATCGTGGTCGGTGAGGCCGGTGTTGGCAAGACTGCCGTCGTTGAAGGCCTGGCATCGCGCATCGTTGCGGGTGAAGTGCCGCAGGCGCTGCACGGCGTGGAACTGCTGGCGCTCGACATGGGCATGTTGCAAGCCGGCGCCAGCCTCAAAGGCGAGTTCGAGCGACGCCTCAATGGCCTGATCGAGGAGATCAAGGCGTCCCCAGCGGCAATCGTGTTGTTTATCGACGAGGCCCACACCCTCATTGGTGCGGGTGCAGACGCAGGCGGCTCCGATGCGGCCAACCTGCTCAAGCCCGCACTGGCTCGCGGGGAGTTGCGCACCATTGCTGCAACCACTTGGGGCGAGTACAAAAAATACTTTGAAAAGGACCCGGCGCTTGCCCGTCGTTTCCAGCCCGTGCGACTTCACGAACCCACCGTCGACGAAGCCGTAACCATTCTTCGTGGCCTCGCGCATGCCTACGAACGAAGCCACGGTGTCTATTTGCGTGACGATGCAGTGGTCGCCGCGGCCGAGTTGTCTGCCCGCTATCTGGCCGGCCGGCAATTGCCGGACAAGGCAGTCGATGTGCTTGATACCGCCTGTGCGCGGGTTCGCATCAGTCTGGCCGCTGCGCCGCAACGGCTGGAGCTTCTGCGCAGCGAAATGGCTGAAGGCAAGCGCCAGTGTCAGGCACAGCGACGTGACGCCGAAGCGGGGTTATCCATCGACCAGACCGCATTGCAGACGCTGGAAGGGCGCCTGTGCGCTGCGGACGAAGAAAGGCGTTTGCTTGAGGCGCAATGGTGTGAACAGAAGGCGTTGGCCGAGCGCTTGCTCGAACTGCGTCGGCAACTCGCGCTGGCCCATGATGCTGCTGTTGATGATGCTGAGCCCCCCGGGGCAGCTGTGGGGGTTAAGCGAGATGCCACAGTTGCGGCAGGCGACACCTTGTCCATCGAGGAAGCCCACAGCGTCGAGGATATGCAACGGGCGCTGGATAACGTCCACCAGGCATTGGGTCAGGCCCAGACCTGCGAACGTCTGGTCAGCTACGAAGTCTGCCCGCGTCTCGTCGCCGAAGTGGTCAGCGCCTGGACGGGCGTGCCGCTGGCGCAGATCGCCCGCGAGCACAACGCCAGAGTCGCCAGTTTTGCCACCGACCTGCGCACCCGCATTCGGGGGCAGGAGCAGGCGGTTAACGCGCTGGATCGTTCGATGCGCGCTGCTGCTGCCGGCCTCGGCAAGCCTGAAGCGCCAGCCGGTGTATTTCTGCTGGTAGGCCCAAGCGGTGTCGGCAAGACCGAAACTGCTCTGGCGCTTGCCGATTTGCTGTACGGCGGTGAGCGGTTCATCACTACCATCAACATGTCCGAATTTCAGGAAAAGCACACTGTCTCCCGTCTGATCGGCGCGCCGCCCGGGTACGTAGGGTATGGCGAAGGCGGCATGCTGACTGAAGCCGTACGGCAGAAACCCTACTCGGTGGTCCTTCTCGATGAAGTCGAGAAAGCAGACCCGGATGTCATGAACCTGTTCTATCAGATCTTTGACAAGGGCATGGCGAATGATGGGGAGGGGCGCGAGATCAACTTTCGCAACACGTTGATTCTGATGACCTCGAACCTGGGAAGTGAACGCATCAGCGAGCTTTGCGCAGGCGGCGCGCGCCCATCAGCGCAGGTCCTTGAGGAACATATTCGTCCACTGCTTGCCCGGCATTTCAAGCCAGCCTTACTGGCGCGCATGCGTGTGGTGCCTTATTACCCGGTCAGCGATTCGGTGTTGCGCGAGCTGATTGAGATCAAGCTGCAAAATATGGGCGAGCGTCTGAACCGTCGTCGGCTGGACTTCACTTTTTCCGAGACGCTGGTCGACCATCTGGCTGAGCGCTGCAGCCAAAGTGACAGTGGAGCGCGTTTGATTGACCAGTTGCTGGAACTTCATGTCCTGCCGCAGGTGGCTGATCGGCTACTGGATGCAATGGCGGCAGGCCAACGTCTCACGCGTGTCCATGCAACGCTTGATCACAGCAACTGCGTGACGTGTGAGATTGCCTGAGATGGGAGCAATGTTCAGTCAGGTGCCGCAGGCACTGGCCTATGCCGAAGCCTTGCTCGAAGAGTTCGGCAGCCTCGCACGTGCGGTCGATGAGGCCTCGCTGTTGAGCGGTCTCGTATCCGGCCTGGCGAGGCTGAGCGGCTGCGAACTGGCCCAGCTGTACAGCGTAGACGCCACTGAAGACCGGCTGTTCATGGCTGCCGAGTGCCTGGACGGCAGTTTGCAGCCGCGTGAAGCGCCCAGTCTGTCGGTGGATGGCAGCGGTGAGCAGCTGTTGAGTTTTGCGTTGCGTCAGGACCGGGTCGTGTGCTTCTCCGATCTCGCCAATAGTCTGCACGAGACCCGTTTTTTGCCGCCTCGTGACACCGCCTGGCAGTCGTTGCTGTGCATCCCGATCACAGGCCGTCCAGGCACCGGCCACGGTTTGCTGGTCTGCGCAAGCAGCCGAATTCTGGAACTGCGCGGCTTTGCCGATTCACTCGCCCGGTTGGGCGGCTTCGTGCTGGGGCAGCTGCAGCTGCTTCAACGGACGAGGCTACCTGCCAATGGTTCACCGCCGCGTCGCGTCTGCTTGCCAAGCGTCAGTGCCTACGGGCTGATGGGCAAGAGCCCTGCCATACGCCAGACCGGCTCGATGATTGGCAAGGTCGTGCAGAGCTCATACACCGTGCTGCTGCGCGGTGAAACGGGCACCGGCAAGGAAGTGGTCGCGCGGGCCATCCATGACTGCGGCCCGCGTCGCTCACAGGCATTCATCGTGCAGAACTGCGCGGCGTTGCCGGAGAGCCTTCTGGAAAGCGAGTTGTTCGGCTATTGCAAAGGGGCGTTCACCGGCGCTTTGCGCAATCGTCCAGGGCTATTCGACGCAGCCAATGGCGGCACGTTGTTGCTGGATGAAGTCGGCGACATGCCGCTGTCGGTGCAGGCCAAGCTCCTGCGTGTTTTGCAGGAAGGTGAAGTCCGGCCGCTTGGCTCCAATGACACCCACAAGGTCGACGTGCGCATTGTTGCAGCGACGCACCGCGATCTGTCGCTTATGGTTCGGGAGGGCACGTTCCGCGAGGACCTCTACTACCGGCTCATGCAGTTCCCGATCGAGTTGCCGCCGTTGCGCGAGCGCGGCGAGGACATCATTGAGCTGGCCCGTCATTTCGCTGACCAGGCCTGTGCGTCTCTGCAGCGCCATGCACTGAGCTGGTCGGATGCAGCGCTTGATCAACTGTGTGGTTACGCTTTTCCGGGGAATGTCAGAGAGCTCAAGGGTTTGGTTGAACGCGCCGTTCTGCTGTGCGAGGGCGGGGAGTTGCTCGCCGAGCATTTCGGCCTCACCCGTGCCCCGGTGGCTGACGACACCCACCTGAACCTGCGCGAACGCCTCGAGCATATCGAGCGCGGTCTGCTGCTCGATTGCCTGCGCAAAAACCGGGGCAATCAAAGCTTGTCCGCGCGCAAGCTCGGCTTGCCCCGGCGCACGCTCCTGTACCGGCTGGCCCGTCTGAATATCAATCCGGGTGACGTGAATGCCTAGTCAGCAAACGCGTCATCCCCTGTCCATTTTCGAGGGTGCCAGGCATTGGCGCCGCGTGCTCAGCTCTGGAGACCACCTGATGTCTGCTCGTCATCGGCAAGCCGTTCTATTGACCCTTCTTCTGTTATCCGGCCTCTCGGGTTGTGCCGGCAATTACAAGTTCAACGACAACCTGTACCGCCCTCTGGGTGACCCGCAGCCGGCGAACCGCGGCTATTGACCCAGGAGTATCAACATGGAACTGGTTCTGGAAATGCACAGCGCGCGGCAGTTTGTGCCAGCGCAGTCGTACCGGATGACATTCGGGGCGGGAGGCGGCGTGATTGGGAGGGGAGAGGACTGCGACTGGGTCATCCCCGACCGCACCCGGCACCTGTCACACCGCCACCTGACGATCAGCTGCAACGACAACGCTTTTTTTCTGACTGACACCAGCAGCAACGGCGTGATGGATGCCGACAGTGGCCAGCGGTTGCCCAAGGGCCAGGCGATTCGCATTGATCACGGCAGCGGGTATGTGATTGGCGATTTTGAAATTCGCGCACGGCTCACCCGGGGCTCAGCTTCATCCGACCGGCAAGCGGCGCCTGCAGACACAGCCGGATGCATCATCCCCGATGATTCCTTTCTTGACCTCGACCCGCTGAATGCGCTCGACCAGCAGGAACGTGTTCACTCGGACATCGACGAGCTGATTTCACCCCCGGCTGGCGTCAGCAATGGCTCCCATCGTGCGGACTATGCCCGGGTGGATATGGAAAGCTTGCGCGTGCCGGAACTGGTCGAGGCGCCTGCAGAACCATCGGCCCCCAGCGTTGATCACGCTACATCGACGGCCACAACCAGAGCCCATGGCGGCGAGTTCTGGACGCAGTTCTCTGCGGCCCTCGGCATTGAACTCGGCCATCTCGATCAGGATGCCCGGGAAGCTCTGGCCGTGGATGCAGGTCGCTTGCTGAGGCTGAGTGTCGCCGGGCTGCAGCAGATTCTGCACACGCGCAGCGAACTCAAAAACGAACTGCGCCTGTCGCAGACCACGGTGCAGGGCGCACAAGGCAACCCGCTGAAATCGGCCGTTGATGCGCCACAAGCCCTGGCGGCATTGTTGACATCCCACAAACCCGGCCAACTGCCGGGCGAGCAGGCGGTGTCCCGGGCCTGCAACGACGTGCAGGCGCATCAGGTGGCGTTGATGGCGGCCAGCCGCGCCGCCGTTCGCGCCACCCTGGAGCACTTCTCGCCGGAACAGCTGATCCTGCGCTTCGAGCGCGACAAACCGCCGTTGTTCCCGACCTCAGGCAGTCGATGGAGGGCCTACGGCCGCTATCACCAGGCCCTGCGTCAGGACAACGACTGGAGCGAGCGTCTGATGGCGCGCGACTTCGCTCAGGCTTATGAAGAGCAGATCCGATTGATCGCCACCCTCCGCAGTGGCCACCAGGGATGAAACACATGTTTTGTCGTTCCACTCGCGTCTCAGGCGCGCTGACTGCATTGGCCGTGTGTGTGCTGCTGGCAGGCTGCTCGACGCTGTCTCCCTATTCACGACTGACCAAGCTCGACCTCCGGCTCACTGCCAGCGATCAACTGAATCCTGATCTGAACGGGCGCCCGTCGCCCATCGTGTTACGGCTCTACGAGCTCAACCACGCGGTCGCTTTCGAAAATGCCGATTTTTTCAGTCTTTATGAGCGGGCCAAAGAAACCCTCGCGCCCGACATGGTCGCCAGCGAGGAGCTGGAGCTACGCCCCGGCGAGACGCTTGAACTGAAGCTCAGCGTACACCGTGGCACTCGCTATGTCGGTGTGGTCGCGGCCTATCGCGACCTGTCCCAAACCGTGTGGCGCTCAACGCATCGTGTTGCAGCGCCCGAGACGACGAAGATCGATCTTACCCTTGATCAAAGTGGCATTCGCCTTTCACGAGAAGCGCTGGCCGAGACGGAAAACCCATGAACGCCCACAAAGTCATCTGGCAGGAGGGCATGTTGCTGCGCCCGCAGCACTTGCAGCACAACGATCGTTACCACGATTACCAGATAAAAACCCGCACCCGATTAATGGGCGGCTATGTCTGGGGCTTTATCACTTTGGACATCGACGTGCAGTTTCTCCATATGGGCAAACTGGTGATCAGCCGGGCGTCCGGCGTCCTGCCCGACGGCAGCCTGTTCGACCTGGGCGGCAGCAAGGAGTCCCTGGCCCTGGACGTTCCGCCCAATACCGCCGACACGCCTGTTTATCTGGCGCTGCCGTTGGTTACTGGCAATCATGTCGAGTCACGCCGGGGTGAGCAGACTGATGTTCTGGCGCGCTACACCGCGTATGAAACCCAGGTCGCCGATTCGAACGCCGGTGATGACGCGGTGTGCCAGGTCAGCTGTGGCCGCCCCGACTTCAGGCTGCTGCTCGGTGAACAGCAAAGCGACCAGGCTTTCGTGAGGCTGAAAATCTGCCAGGTGCTGGACACCAGTCCGGACGGTGTGGTCACTCTCGCATCGGATTTCGTCCCCACCTACCTCCAAGCCCACGCGTCCAGTTACCTGCTGTCCTGCGTCAAGGAAGTCATCGGCATGCTCAGTCACCGTGGCGACACGATTGCCGAGCGCATTCGCTGCAGTGGCACGGTGGCCAGCGCGGAGATCGGCGACTTCATGATGCTGCAATTGATCAACCGGGCAGAGTTGCTGCTGCGCCATTACCTGGGCATTGAGCAGGTGCATCCAGAAGAACTCTACCGCACGTTGTTGACGCTGCTCGGCGACTTGGCGACCTTTTCGAGCGAAAACAGACGACCACGTCTGGACAGCCGCTATCAACACAATGATCAAGGTGAGAGCTTCCGCAAACTGATGGACGCTCTGCGGCAAATGCTGTCCATGGTGCTTGAACAACATGCCGTCGAGTTGGCCCTGCAAGCGCGCCAGTACGGCATCAGCGTCTCGCCGTTGCATGACCACACGCTGCTGGGTTCGGCTTCGTTTGTGCTGGCCGCCAGCGCTCACTGTGATTCCGAGGAACTGCGCCATCGCTTGCCCGCGCACCTCAAGGTGGCACCGGTGGAGCGTATCCGCCAACTGGTAAACCTGCATTTGCCGGGCATCAAGCTAACCCCGCTGCCGGTGGCGCCGCGGCAAATTGCCTTCCACTCCAAAAAAACCTGGTTCGTTCTCGACCTGACCGCCGAAGACCTGGCCCAGCTCGAACGTTCAGGCGGCTTTGCGTTTCACGTATCCGGCGAGTTTCCCGAGCTGGAGCTCAAATTCTGGGCCATCAGGAGCTGACCGACATGAGCAGGGGTAGCGATTACCACCAGGATGATAAAACCGTGCTGGTCAGTCGGCAGGGTCATGGACCCTCGACAGGCCCCATGACGGATTCCACCGCGCCGCCGCGGTTCGAGCAGCTCGAAGAACGCATGGTGTATGCCGCGCATCTGCCTGCATCGCAGGTGTTCAACGTGGGCATGAATCCGCTCGTGGCGGCGGCGTCCGAGTTGTTGTCCGAATTGGTGCGCCTCAAGCGCGTCGAGGACCCGCAAGACATGGCCACCCTCAACGATCACCTGACACACGCGCTTAAATCCTTCGAGGTGCGGGCGTTGCATAACGGTGTGGAGGGCAGTCAGGTCATGGGCGCCCGTTATGTGCTGTGCACAGTGCTGGATGAGGCGGTGGTCACCACTGCATGGGGCAACGAAAGCGAGTGGTCGCAGATGAGTCTGCTTAGCGGCTTCCACAATGAAACCTTCGGTGGCGAAAAGTTTTTCCAGCTACTGGATCGGCTCTCGAAAAATCCGGTGAAGCACTTGCCGATGCTGGAGCTGATGTACCTGTGCCTTTCCCTGGGGTTTGAGGGCCGATACCGCGTGCAGACCCGTGGTGTGGTGGAACTTGAAAGTATTCGCGACGCGTTGTATCGGCAAATCCGCCACCTGCGCGGTGACGCACCCCGAGAGTTCTCTCCCCATTGGCAAGGGTTAAGTGGCCGGCGCAGCAGCCTTGTGCACGTTGTTCCCGCATGGACGGTGGTCACGCTCGTTGTCGTCTGTCTGGTCGTGATGTATTCGGGCTTCGCCTGGGTGCTGGGCGAGCACCGTGAAGCCGTTCTGCAGCCTTATCAACTCCTGGACCAGACCGCAGTTGACCCGCAATCGCAATCACAACTGCAACCGCAGCCGTAAACAGAGACGTGTGATGAAAGAGCTTTTCAAGAAAACCGGCGCGTTGTTGCGTCAGACATGGATGTGGACACTGCTGTTGGTGTTATGCCTGGCGCTGTTTGTCTGGGTCTTGGGGCCGGTGTTGGCCGTCGATGAGCGGAAGTTCTGGGAGAGTGCCAGCTCCCGCTTGCTGACCATCAGCGCACTGTTCCTGTCCTGGGGGCTGGCAATGGTCTATGTCGGTTGGCGGGCGGGAGTGGCTGAAAAGGCCGTCGAAGGCAGCGAAATCGGTCAGGCGCGCAGCCTGACCGACGACCGGCAGGATGAGGAACAGGCCGAACTTCGCTCGCGATTCAGTGATGCGCAGAAGACACTGAAAACCTCGAGCCTGTATCGCGGCCGTCGTGAACACGGGCGTGCTGACTTGCCGTGGTACCTGCTGATCGGCCCCGAGGGCAGTGGAAAAACCACCTTGCTGGAATGCTCGGGGCTTGATTTTCCGTTGAACAAGCTTGAGCGCACGCTCAGCCGAAACCCTCAAGCCACTCGCCACTGCGACTGGTACTTCGCCAATAGTGGCGTGCTCCTGGATACCCCTGGCCGGTACCTGACCCAGCCTGGTCAGGATGTCGACCGCAATGCCTGGACGGCGTTGCTGGGTCTGTTGCGCAAGCACCGTCGTCGTCGCCCGCTTAATGGTGTGCTGGTCACGTTACCTGTCGACCTGTTACTCAACGGCAGCGAGCTCGCCCTCGAAACCGTTGCGCGGCAGGTGCGAGCACGTTTGCAGGAGGTCCATCAGAAGCTGCACCTCGAAGTGCCGGTGTACCTGGTATTGAGCAAGGCCGACAGCCTTCCTGGCTTCTCCGAGTTTTTCGACACTTTGACTGCTGACGAGAGCGACCAGGTGCTCGGTACCAGCTTCAGCAAAGGGCAGAACGGCACCGATGCGGGCGTCTTGCGCGATGAGTTCGGCGCGCTTTTGCTGGGTCTGAACAATCAGGTGATCACCCGTATTCACCAGGAACGTGATCCCTCGCGACGAGGACTCATACTCGACTTCCCGTGCCAACTGAGCAGCATCGGCGAACAGCTCTGTCTTTTCGTGGAGCTGGCGTTCACGGGCACTCGCTACCAGCCTGCAAGCCAGTTGCGCGGCTTCTATCTGACCTGCGCAACACTCACAGCTCAGCAGGAAGCCGCCTTCGGCGGGGGCATGGCGCCCCCTCCAGGCATCCCGTTGGGGCAAGTGGCGACCCTGCGCAACAGCAGGGCGCGCTTTATCCATCACCTGCTCAGCCGAGTGATTTTTCCGGAGGCAGACCTTGCGGGCCTCGACATCCGCGAGCAACAGCGCATTCACTGGGCGCAGCGCATGCTGTACGTGGGTGCGATCGTGGCACTCGCGCTATTTGGCATGCTCTGGGTCGGGAGTTTTTCCTTCAACTACGACCGGCTGGATCGCGTCGGTGAGCTTGCCCGTGCATGGGCCGAACAACGTTCGGCGCCGAAGCCACAGGACACCTTGCTGGCCATGCTTGAAACCCTCGACACCGGCTATGCGGCGACCCAGGTGTTTGCTGATAAAGGGCAAGTCGGGTATCAGGCGCGCGGCGGTCTGTATCAGGGAGAAGCCGTCAATCGCGTGATCGCGCAAGCCTACGAACGTGAGCTGGAGTCTCAGCTGCTGCCACAGGTCGCGGCAATGCTGGAAGGCCAGATGGTCGCCCATCTGGATAGCCGCGAGGGACTGCTTAAACGCCTGCGCGCTTATCTGATGCTAGGGATGAAAGACCGGCGCGACGCGGCTTGGCTCAAAGATGAAGTCGCCGCCGACTGGTCGGCCCTTTACCCCGAGGACGCCGCGGTGCAAAACAGGCTGAACGGCCATTTTGAGCGACTGCTGAAGCTGCCTTTCGTGCATGTGCTCAATGATCAGCGAGTGGCCCAGGCCCGCCAGGTATTGCGCAGTGAGTCCCTGGCGACGGTGGTCTATCGGATGCTGCGCGAGCAGGCGGCGAGCTTGCCGGCCTATAGTTTCGACCAGCATCTGGGCCCGCAAGCGGCAATGTTTGTCGGCACGGATGCCGTGATCCCTGGGTTCTACACCCGTCAGGGCTACCAGCAGTATTTTTCGCTGCAGGGCGCTCGCGTGGTTGCCGATATCCTGCGTGACAACTGGGTGCTGGGTGAGGGCTCCGGCCTCAGCGACATGGACATGCGTCGTCTGATGGTCGAACTGGAGCAGCTTTACTTTCGGGATTACGCTGATCAGTGGGGCGAAGCCATCAGCGCCGTCGAGCTTGCCGGCCCCTACGATTTTGTCGACGGCGCGCAACAGTTGGCCGGCCTGACGTCGGCGCATTCCCCGGTGGTCAATCTGCTGCGCGAAGTCCGCGAGCACACCCGCTTCACCCCCCTCGCCGAAACCCTGACCGCTGCCGTTGACGCCAAAGCGCAGCCCAAGGACAAAGATGGCGCTGCGGGCAAAACGGTAGCCGTCATCAGCAAGACAACGGACGCGCCAAGGGCGGCAATTCCCGATACGGCGCGCAAATCGCTGCAAAACCGGTTTGATCCCTTGCACCGCCTGCTCGACGACAAAGATGGGCCAGCGGCCGATCTACTGCCAGTTCTGGGCATGCTGAACGAGCTGCAAATGCAGATGGCGAGCCTGGGCCAGGCCGGCTCACCCGAGCAGGCCGCATTTGAGATGGCCAAGTCCCGCATGGGTGGTCAGCGCGATGCACTCGGCAGCCTGCGCGCTGCATCCAGTCGCCTGCCGCGGCCAGTGGGAACGTGGTTCAACGCCTTGGCTGAAGATGCCTGGCGGCTGGTGCTCAACGATGCTTATCGGCATATCAACCAGCGTTACCAGAGCGAGGTGTACGGCTTCTACGCCAAGGCGATCAGCAAGCGCTATCCGTTCAAGGCCGACAGCGTCAGTGACGTGGCGCTGGGTGATTTTCGGGAGTTCTTCAAGGTTCAAGGGCTTGCCGAGCGTTTCTTCGACAGCTTCATGCGCCCGTTCGTGAGCGGCGAGGCAGGCACCTTGCGCCTGCGCAGCATCGACGGGCAAAGCTTGCCGGTCTCCCGGGTTTATCTCGAGCAAATGGCTGCCGTTCGGGTCATTCGTCAAGGTTTTTTCGCAGACGACCCCGCCGAGCCTCAAGTGCAGTTCAAGCTTGAACCTCATACCCTGGACTCTTCCGTGAGCCGTTCCGAATTCAAGCTCGGCGATAAAACCCTTGAGTACCGCCACGGGCCTATCGTTGCGGTGTCGTTCAAGTGGCCCACGGATGCCGACGCCGGCCGAACCAGCCTGGTCCTCGACCGAATGGTCGGTCGTCCTCTGGGCATCGAAGAAAGCACCGGCCCGTGGTCACTGTTTCGTTTGCTGGATTCGATGGAGCGTGAAGAACTGAGCGGTCGTGATGTGTTGGTCCTCAAGGCCGACGTCGGCGGGCTGCGTGCAAGCTATGTGCTGACCAGTCAGCGTTCCCCCAATCCGTTCGACCTGTCCGCGCTGCGACGGTTGCGCATGCCGGCGCAGCTTTGATGGGCACTGGCAGTCAGTGGCGCAGTGCCGGCCGGACCCATACCGGCAAGGTTCGGGCGCGAAACGAGGATGCGTTTTTGAATTGTCCCGAACACGGCCTCTGGGCTGTCGCCGATGGCATGGGCGGGCATCAGGGCGGCGACATTGCCAGCCAGATGATTGTGGCCAGCCTGGCAGCGCTGCCCCTGCACTTGGGTTTCGATGATCGCGTCATTCGCATCAGGCAATGCCTGCATTGGTTGAACCGCCGACTCGGCCAGGAAATGACGGTCAGCCCGGATCGGCGCGACAATATCATTGGCAGCACGGTGGTCGCGCTGCTGCTTGAGCAACGCCGGGCGGCATGTGTCTGGGCGGGCGATAGCCGATGCTATTTATGGCGTGGTCAGCGGTTGTATCAACTGTCCCGAGACCACTCCCTACAGCAACAACTGATCGACGAGCAGCAGATGAATGTCCGTCAGGCCAAGGCGCACCCGGGCGCGCACGCCCTGACCCGCGCAGTAGGCGCTGGCGAGCGACTGGCGTTGGAGGTGCTTGAGCTTGAAGTGCTTCCGGGCGATGCATTCTTGCTCTGCAGTGACGGGCTTTACCAAGGCATGAGCAGCGATGCCCTGGGCCGGGCGCTCAACCTCGCTGTCCCCGAAAAGGCACTGCAACGCTTGTTTGACTTCGCGTTGCGGGGAGCGGCCAGGGACAACCTGACCGCGGTGGTCATACGTCAATGACTGACGCCGCGCACCCCGGTGACGACGCCAGCGACGGCGATCTCACCTATCTTGCTTTCGCGCCTCCACATCGACGCGGACCGGCGGCCGTACCATCGAGCCTTGCTGCGATGCACGACGTCCTCGCCAGTCGCTATCGCATCGAGCGCTTGCTAGGCGCTGGCGGAATGGGCGCCGTCTACCGCGCCCGCGACCTGCTCGCCGAGCAGTATGAGGACCCGCATCCCTACGTCGCGCTCAAGGTCCTCAACGAGGCGTTTTCTGAGACCCCGGACGCCAGCGCTCTGCTCTACAGCGAGTTTCGTCTGACCCAACATTTGCGCCACGATCATGTCCTCCGTTTGTATGCGTTTCACGTCGACGCCTCAAGCCAACGCGCCTTCATCACCATGGAACTGCTTCACGGCATGACGCTCGACCAGCTGCTCTGTGAGCGACCTCTGGGGCTGCCATGGAAGGAGCTGCGTGAGATCGTGCTGCCGCTCCTCGACGCACTGGCCTACGTTCATGCGCGCGGCGTGGTTCATGGCGACATGAAGCCCAGTAACGTGATGCTTACCGAGGAGGGGGTGCGCCTGTTCGATTTCGGTTTGAGCCGGGCCGAAGAGGGTGTGCTGCCCGGTCTACCGCACCTCAGCCGCGAGCGGTTCGATGCCTGGACGCCGGGCTATGCGGCACCGGAATTGCTGGAGCATCAACGGCTTTCGGCCAGCGCTGACGTCTATGGAGTGGCGTGCCTGATCTACGAGCTGGCGAGCGGCAGGCATCCCTTCCGACGGCTCCTTTCAACCCAGGCCCGCGATGAACACCTGGACCGTGAGCTGCGTCCCCCCGACAACCTACCCAAACGCTGCTGGCCGGCCTTGCGGCAGGCGCTGGCCTTCGACGTCGCCGCTCGTACGATAACGGCTGGACAACTGCGTGACGTTTTCTCGATTCGCTCACTCAGGTGGTGGCAAGGGTCGAGCCGGTGACGCTGACCAAGCGCCGTTGCTGGTCGTTGGGCAGGTGTGGAGATCAAACATGATGGTGTTGCCGCTGGCCTCTTCCCGGCTAAAGCCGGTCCCACAAGACCAACATCGTTCCAATGCCGGTCCCAAAGGATCCACGCGATAGCTTTTCAGTGGGACCGGCTTCAGCCGGGAAGAGGCCCTTGGACGCACCGTCAGTTTCGCATCGTGACGCCCGACGCCTTCCCGGCTCAAGCCGGTTCCACAAGACCAACCGCGTTCCAATGCCGGTCCCAAAGGATCCACGCGATTGCTTTTCAGTAGGTCCGGCTTCAGCCGGAAAGCTTTACCGGGCCATGAACGCCGCCAGCTCCTCGGGCGCGCCGTGCGGGAAGGCGCGTCGCAAGTAATCGAGGAACGCGGACACGCGCGCACTCAGCAGCCGCCGCGACGGATACAGCGCCCACAATGCAACGGGCGCAGCGTCGATGTCGCCCCAGTGCAGCAGCGTGCCGGCGCGCATATCCTCGCCCACCAGTGACACGGGCAAACGCCCGACGCCCACGCCCGCCAGCACTGCATCGCGCACCATTATCAGCGAAGACAGGCTCAGCACCGGGTCAATCGTCATGCGGCTTCGGCCCGCGGGGGAGGTGAGGTTCCAGCTGATGTCGCGGTCGCCGGGTCCCCTCACCACCGCCGGCACTGCAACGTCGGCTGCCGGTTTCGCCAACTGCGGGTTCGCGACCACGACCAGACGATCATGCAGGAAGATGCGCCCGATGAGGCTTTCATCGACCGCGGGATTGACCCTGATCACCAGGTCATAGCCTTCCTCGATCATGTCCACGGCGCGGTCTTCGGTGGTGACTTCAAGCCGCACCTCCGGGTGTTCCAGCGCGAAACCTGCGGCCAGCTTGCCCATCGCCGTCTGCGCAAAGAACAGCGGGGCGCTGATGCGCAATCGGCCGCGCGGCCGCGCACCGCCTGAGGCGATGTCTGCTGCGGTCTCATCGAGTTCGCTGAGCAACGAGCCGGTTCGCTCGTACAGCGCCCGGCCTTCTTCGGTGAGTTTCAGCGTGCGTGCGCCGCGTTCGAACAGGCGCAGGTTCAGGCTGCGCTCCAGTTCCGCGACCCGGCGTGACAGCGTTGCCTTGGGCCGGCCGGTGGCTCGAGCGGCGCGCCCGAATCCGCCGTGCCGGGCGACGAGGTTGAAATCCGAAAGAGCCAGTAAATCCATGGTCGCACCTGAAATGTTCACACCAGCCGTGGCTGAAGGACGGGAGCCTGAATCTCAGCGCCGAAGGAGTCTTCCACGAGAAGCGGCGACTGTTCCACATACGGGACGGCCTGTCCAATTATCGAGGCTATCGGCCCATCCATGATCCGCCGATAGTGACGTCTCCAGTCCAACCCACCACGGTGAACATCATGACCATCCTCGTTACGGGCGCTACCGGCCGAGTCGGCAGCAAAGTCGTCGAGCAACTTCTTGAACGCGGCGCAGACGTGCGCGTGCTGGTTCGGGACCCGTCCAAAACCCGCTTTGCGCCTGAGGTCGAGGTGGTTCAGGGCGATATGCTTGATCTTGAGTCACTGCGGCGCGCGTTTGCTGGTGTCTCGACATTCTTTCTGCTGAATGCCGTCGCCGCCGATGAATTCACTCAAGCGCTGATTGCACTGAACATCGCCAGGGAGGCCGGCGTTAACCGGGTCGTTTACCTCTCGGTCATCCACGCCGACCGCTTCGTCAATGTGCCGCATTTCGCGGTGAAGTCAGGCGCCGAGCGAATGATCGAGACGATGGGCTTCAGCGCCACGATCCTGCGTCCTTCGTACTTTATCGACAACGACGAAATGGTCAGCCAGGCCATCCTTGAGCACGGCATTTACCCCATGCCCATCGGCAGTAAGGGGCTGGCCATGGTCGATGCGCGGGACATCGCCGAGGTGGCGGCCCTGGAGCTGCTGCGTCGCGATCAGGCGCGCAATGAGTTGCCCTCTGAAACCATCAATCTGGTGGGGCCGGACACGCTGACGGGGGAGGGTGTTGCCTCGATCTGGACGCAGGTGCTCGGTCGTCCGGTGGTTTACGGGGGCGACGATCCGACCGCTTTTGAACAGAACGTCGCGAACTTCATGCCCGCCTGGATGGCCTACGAGATGCGCCTCATGGCCGAGCGCTTTGTCGGCGACGGGATGATTCCGGAACCCGGCGACGTGGCGCGCCTGACGCAGATGCTCGGGCGGGACCTGCATCGCTATCAGGACTTCGCCATGCCTCTGGCGCGCCCGGTCTGAGCCACCGACGCTCTGAAGTCTGGCGCAGAAAAAGCCCGCGATCAGCGGGCTTGGTTATGTCTGGGCAATGGTGTCGCGCGTCCATGCGCGACCGGAAACTTACACCACCGTCGCTGGCGGCGGCTCCTGGCGCAGCCCGGCGTTGCCCAGACCCTCATTGATCAGCACCATGCTTTGCGGTGCAGACAGGGCGATGCCCATTTCCCGCAGGCGGCCAAGCACCGTGAACAACAGGTCGCTTCGGGCATTACCCACCGAACGCGGGCTGTTCACAAAGCCGGTGGCGCTGATGATCAGGCCCGTGTTGGTGAGGTCCTTGAACGTCACCGATGGCGCCGGCGTATCAAGGATGGCCTCGTGTTCGGTGAAGGCCTGCAACAGCAGCTCGCGGATCTTCAAGACGTCCGTTTCCAGCGGCAGGGTCAGTGAGACACCCACCACGCCCAGCGCGTTGCCCATGGTCACGTTACGCACGTTCTGAGTAATGAACTGCGAATTCGGCACGATCACCGTGGAGCGATCGGACATCTGGATTTCGGTCGCTCGCACGTTGATCCTGCGGATATCGCCTTCAACCCCTGCCAGACTGACCCAGTCGCCGACTTTGACCGGCCGCTCGGTCAGCAGGATCAGGCCGGAGATGAAGTTCTGCACGATCGCTTGCAGACCAAAGCCGATCCCCACCGACAGTGCGCTGACCACCCAGGTCAGGTTGGTGAGGCTGATGTGCAGGGTCGACATCACCACCGCAACCACCAGCACGAAGCCGATGTAGCCGATCAAGGTCACCAGCGACGCTTGCATCCCGGCGTCCATGTTGGTTTCAGGCAACAGCCGTTCGCCGAACCATTCTTTGAGTACACGCACGCCGAGCAGGCCGGCGACCAGGCAGCCCAACGCCAGCAGAATGTCGCTCGGGACGATGTTCAGGTTGCCCAGGGATTTGTTGGTGACGTCCACTTGGGTGAAGCTTTCGAGCAGTTCGCCCGGGCTGGACCCTGAGGGCAGGAACGCCAGGAGTGCGGCGGTGAGCAGCAGCAGAGTGCGGCCGATGCCTGCCAGCACAGTGCTCGCCTGGGCCTGATGGCGTGGCGACAGGCCCAGTGCCGAGCCCAGCGCCATCCCGCCCGGTTGCTTGGGTGATAACAGGTTTTCGCAGACGTCGCCGAAGAAGGCCACCAACAGGTAAGCCGTCGAAGCCACCACGCTCATCCACAGCAGCTTGACCGCCAGGTAATACGCCAGCGTCAGATAGCCGCTCAGCAATGCCAGCAGACTCAGGCCGACCCACACCGCAACCACGAACGGGATCAGCCCGACCAGGCCGCCCGGGCGGGGTAATGCGTGCTGGCGGCGGGTGCGGCGGTAGCGCAGCAGGCCGAAGAAGAACACCAGCGAGACCGCCAGTGCGGTCAGGCCGTTGACGGCAACGGTCAGGGCCAGGCTGCTGGCAATGACGCTATTGATGCGCTCCTGGGTGCCGATGATCATCAGCGCCAGCGCCAATACAGGCGGGAAGCGACCCATCGCCGTGGCGATCTCGTCAGCGATATTCGGCAAACGCCAGGAAGGGTGCGGCAGCATCAGCAGCGCGCGACCCAGGCCGACAATGAACGCGCAGAAGGTGATCAGCGTCTGCAACTGGTCGAGCAGATTGACCACGTCATTGCTGAGCACCGCATTGCTGACGATGCCCCAGCGCAGCAGGGAAGTGGCCGCGGTAATGGTCAGGATCGTCGACAGCCCGACGGCCAGCGCGAGGGCACTGCGACGCAGGCGTCCCTCGGGCAACCAGCGGACCACCACACGGATCAACAGGCTTTCAAGCAGGCGCCGCACCACGACCCAAACGAACAGCGCGCCCAGTACGACGCTGCCAAACAGCATCCGGTTGCCGGGTGCCAGTGCGCTGTTGAAGACGCTGCGCACATCGCTCAGCAGGCCGTTCATGCGTCGCAGGTCATCGTCGGTCGGGCGGATCAGCGTCGACCAGAACGCCGAGCTGAGCGGGCTGGCCGTGCGGGTGCTGATTTGCGAGTCAAACAGGCTGCGGCGCAGGCTGAAGATTTGCGTGGCCAGGTCTCGGGCGGACTGACTCAGTGTGGTGGTCTGGCGTTCGTCATTGACCAGCGCGTTCTTTTGCGCCGTCAGCGTCTTGCGCTGGGACGTCAGGGTTTGCGCTTCGTCCGGCTGCACCGGGCCCAGAATGTTGAGTTGATCATTCAGGTGCTCGATGTCGACCGCTTGTTTGGCGACCAGATCGTCGGCCTGCTTTTGCACCTGCAAGGCAGCCTGACGCAAGGTGGACAGCAGGTCCTCGTTGGCGCTCACCGTGACTTTCTGGCGGATCTGGTCGAGCTGCTCGCTCAGGTCATCCAGACTCGGCGCCTCAACTTCTGGTGTGGCGTCGGCTTGCGTCGCCACCTGCGGCGCGGGCGCTGCCTGGACCATTGCGGGCAGCGTGCCGCACAACAGCAGCAGGGCAAGCAGTCCGGTGTAGATACGGTTCAACGTAGCGTGTTGCATTGGGGTTCCCTTGGGTGCGTTAACCGGTGCGTTAACCGGCTTTGCGGTCTGTGCGTCTGGCCTGCGCCTTGAACGCAGGGTCGCGGCTATGGGAGATTCGCCATCGCGCGGAGGCGGATCATAGCAAGGATTGGGGCATGAGCACCCTCGCAGGCCCTGCCTGGCGGCGGATGAATCATTCAGCTCTGGCTGCCTGAACCGGCGCTTCGGTGCCGCCCGTGCGACGGGTTAGGCGGCAGGGTCACGGGATGGTCACATTGCCCGGCACATGATCGCGTTTCGCACTCAGACACGGCACGCGTATGGCGAGCCATTACAGAACAGAGGGGCAACACGATGGCGACACAGCACGTTCAAGCCAATCTCACCCACCAGCCGCGCCTGGCGGATCTGCAGCCCATTGCCCTTGCGGCGCCGACACCCGCCACTGCGCTGCGGTCGTCTGCGCAACCGCGGATCACGCCAGCCACGCAGCTGGAAGACCGGCAGGGCTACAGCAGTGATTTTCTGGGTGACTTCGTGGTGCCGTGGCCGACCTCGCTTACGCCGGAAGACATCTACCCGTTGGGCAACCCGGGGAACCGTCTGGACTACACCCATTTCTCGATCAGCATGTCCCGCAGCCGCCGCATCGCGCAGTACGTCGGGGTCAACATCGATGGCGCCAGCAGCGTGGAGATCGTGCGAAAGCAGGACGCCTGGGCCTACGACGGTCGCCTGCCGGTGGAGGCGCAGATTGGCGAGGACATGTACCGCGACAACCTGCTGGACCGCGGCCACCTGGTCCGCCGCCAGGACCCGAACTGGGGCACCGAAGCCCAGGCCGCCAACCTGGACACCTTCCACTTCACCAACTGCTCGCCGCAGATGGCCGCGTTCAATCAAAAAACCTGGCTCGAACTGGAAAACTTCATTCTGGACAACACGCGCCGCTGGAACGGCCGGGCGACGATCTTCACCGGGCCGGTGCTGCGCACTGACGACCCTGTGTACCGAGGCGTGCAGATCCCCCGCGCCTTCTGGAAGGTGGTCGCGTTTCTGGGCGATGACGGCAAGCCGTCGGCCAGCGCGTACCTGATCGACCAGACCCGCGAGCTCGACAAACTGGAGTTGGTATTTGGCGCCCTCAGGACCTATCGCCGCAGCGTCGCGCAGATCGGACAGCTCGCCGGCGTCGACTTCGGCGAGCTGGTGCGCTACGACGGATTTTCCAATGAAGAGCAGATCACCGGTACCCGCATCGAAGCGCTGATTCAGGGGCCGCAGGATATCCGCTTGTAGCCTGCCGCCCCGGCCGAGCCCGTTTGGCCTGCAGTGGACCCACGCGCAAAGCCGGACGCCAGATGACCGTCGTTCTTCACCTTCACGAAAAAACAGGAGCCAAGGGGAATTAATGCGCTTAACGGCTATCTAGGATGACGCCTGCTGTCCGCGCCGATGCCCGGTTCTGTCCGGTTGATCGGCAGGCTCGACAGCACGCCCGCCCTCAGCCCTTGATGGCGGGCCCATTCACTTCCCGGAGATTTTGCGACATGAACGTCACCTTTACCCGTCACTGGTTACTCGCCCTTGCGCTACCGTTGCTGCTGACCGCTTGCGGCAACAGCGAGCCCGACCAGCGCGCCGCTTTCAAGCAGTTCCTGCAAACCCGGATCATCGACAAGCCGGGCGTACATGTGCCCAAGCTCACGCCGGATGAATCCAAGGCGTTTGGCGACTACGCCAGTCACTATGCGGTGATTGCTGATTTCAACAGCGGCATGGACGCCAGCGTCAAACCGTTGGGCGGTCTGGTGCAGAAGGGCGCCTTCCGTTCGCTGGGAGATGTCATTGAACGGCGGGACGATCTGAAGGCCGTGCAAAGCGGATTGAACGACATGGTCACTCAGCTCAAGCAGCAGTTGGCCAAGGCCGACACTGCCCACGCCCAGCTCAAGCAACCGGACGACCTGAAGCCGGTCTACGACAGCGCGTACGACCGCACGGTGTCCGTGCCGGCCAATACCTTCCTGACGGTCTTGCCGCAAGTCAACAGCACGCTGGACACCGGTTTGAAAGTGGCGGACTACGTCGAGGCGCATAAATCGCAAATCGAGATCAACGGTGCGGTGGTGCAGGTGAAAGACGCCAAGGTGCAGGCTGAACTGAATGGCCTCCTGCAGGAGCTGAATGCGAAGGCCAGGCAGGTGCAGGACGCCCAGACTCGCTTGCAGAGCGTGATGATGGGTCGGTGAGTCCCAGGTGCAGGCGCTCTGTTCGTGCTAACTCCGGGCCGCGCTGCCGTGATCATGCGCATACTGCCCACGACTTTTTGAAACGGAGCACTTTATGACACAGCAATTCAATGTCCGGGATTTTGGCGCAGTCGGGGATGGGCATACGTCTGACACGGCGGCCATCCAGGCGGCCATCGATGCAGCAGCCAAGGCCGGCGGCGGGGAAGTTTATATCCCTGCGGGCACGTGGACCCTCACCGCAGCAGGCAAGCCCGCCGACGGCGCGCTGATGCTTAAAAGCAACGTATTCATCAAAGGCGACGGCATGGGCGCCACGGTGCTCAAGCTGGCGGACGGTTCCAGCCAGGCGGTCACGGGTCTCATCCGTTCTGCGAGCGGCGAGGCGACCCATGATTTCGGCGTGAGCAACCTGACCCTGGATGGCAACCGCGACGCGACCACGGGCAAAGTGGATGGCTGGTACAACGGCTTTCTGCCAGGCAAGCCGGGGCAGGACAGCAACGTCACGCTGTCTGGCGTTGAAATCCGCGATTGCTCCGGCTACGGCTTCGACCCGCACGAACGCACGGTGAACATGCTGATCGAAAACAGCGTGTCTCACGGCAACGGGCTGGACGGTTTCGTTGCCGATTACCTCATCGACAGCACCTTTCGCAACAATCTGGCCTATGACAATGACCGTCACGGCTTCAACATCGTGACCACCACCCATGATCTGGCGCTGCTGAATAACGTGGCCCACGACAACGCCGGCGCCGGCATCGTCATTCAGCGCGGCAGCGAAAACATTCCGTCACCGCACCACATCACGATTGAGGGCGGCGAACTCTACGGCAACGGAGCCGAAGGCGTGCTGGTCAAGCTGTCGAGCGGTGTCGACATCAGCGGGGTGGACATTCATCACAATGCCACCTCCGGTGTACGCCTTTATGGCAGCACTGATGTCGAAGTCCGCGGCAATCTGATCCATGAAAACGCCCAGGGTGGAGCGCTGCCGGAGGTCTTGATTCAACCCTTCGATGACCGTGGCGGCGTTTCGGGGAAGTTTTTCCCTGCGGACCACAACACGTTTGCCGACAACATCATCACTGGCGGGGCCAAGAGCACCTTCGGCGTGGCCGAGGTCAATGGCCAGACCGGGAGCAATTCGGTATACGGCAATACCTTTGCTCATCTGCAGCAGGGCGACGTGTCCCTGCAAGGTGCGGGTGACCACATCGGCACCAACCACGTGCTCAATGCCATCGAAGGCGGGCAGAGCGCTGACACCCTCAGCGGCACGGCCAAGGCCGATTCGATCAATGGCAAGGCCGGCGCGGACAGCTTGAACGGCGGCGCAGGCGCCGATCTGCTGTGGGGCGGTGATGGTCAAGACCGGTTGAGCGGCGGCAGCGGCAACGACACTTTGATCGGCGGGGCCGATGCCGACGCACTCTTCGGTGGCGCGGGTTCCGATGTGTTCCGGTTCAGTTCGGTGTCCGACAGCTACCGAACCGCGACCCAGGGGCATGCCGACCGCATTGGCGACTTTGATGTAAAACACGACACGATAGACGTCTCCGGCCTTGGATTCGTCGGCTTTGGCGATGGCCACGATTCGACCCTGAAGCTGACCACCAACGCTGACCACACGCGGGTGTACCTCAAGGATCTGGATGCCGATGTGCAAGGGCATCGCTTTGAGCTGGTGCTCGATGGCAATTTCGCAGGAGGTCTGCCGGCGCGGTCGGTTGTGTTCGCCCACGCTGATGCAGCGCTGGCGAGCACGTCTGCCGGAGCGGAGCACGCGGCGGTCGAAGTGGTGGGCGTGGCGGTGGCGCATCCAGAGGCCGGGTTTGCCTGATGCCGGGCCCGTTTGCCATCTGCCCGGCTGAAGTCTGGCAGCGGTGAACAACTGAATCCGCCACGCGCCGTAACAAGACGTTCACGGCGCGTGGCGAGGCATCACTGTCGCCGCCAGCCCTTCGCAATGCATGGCAACAAACCGGCCCTGCGGTACGTCTCGATGGTGTTGTCATACACCGCGATATCACCTCGGCCCCTCGGCATTCACCTTCGTCAACCCCGCACGGTTACTCGTTTAGCAACTGTCTGCTCACGGCATCACGTTGTCCATTTGGCTAACTTCATCAGGTGGGTGAAGCCTGTAGTTCAGGCTAACTTGCACTGTCACCCGGCACCGACTGCCCGTCCCACGCTACAAGACAAGCTCTGCCATTTCGGCTTGACGACATCTCTCGTTCATATTGCTCTGACATGATTTTCTTTTCGCCGACCATGCATTTAACAGGGCCGATCCCTCTGGCCTGAAAATGCTGGCCAGCTGGCAAGTTCTGTAACAAGGGCATGTGAAATGAGGGTGATCGTGGTTGGCGCAAAGGGTGTTGAACTCATTCAGGTCTTCCGGCCGGTACAGATGAGGCATAGCGACAGGCTAGCCAGGGCCGAGGGGTTTACCCGTGCAGCCGGCAGCTCTGCATCCTGTTTGGGTGATGGGGCGATGGCGCGGCGTGATATCGGCGTACATCCGCACAGTCACCGGGTACCGCGATGACGGTATTGATAACGGGGGTTGCGGGTTTTATCGGCTTTCATATGGCGAGGCGATTGTGCGGCCTCGGCGTTCAGGTAATCGGGATCGACAACTTGAACGACTACTACAGCGTCGAGCTCAAGTCCGCCCGACTTGCGCAGCTTGGAAACTTCTCATCCTTTCAGTTCCAGCCCATCGACATCGTCGACCCTCGATCATTGCTCGACCTTTTCAGCACGTCTGGCTTCAGCGAGGTTATTCATCTGGCGGCTCAGGCGGGGGTTCGTTATTCCATCGACAACCCGGGTGTGTATGCCCAGGCCAACCTGGTCGGGTTTCTCAACGTCCTTGAAGCGTGCAGGGCTTACCCTGTGAACCATCTGGTTTACGCATCCAGCAGCTCTGTTTACGGCGCAAACACCAAGATGCCTTTCGCCGTGGAGGATGCCGTTGAGCAGCCTGTTTCTCTCTATGCGGCGACCAAGCGCGCCAACGAGCTCATGGCGTACAGCTATTCGCATCTGTATCGCATTCGTGCAACGGGCCTGCGGTTTTTTACCGTCTATGGCCCGTGGGGACGGCCGGACATGGCGCTGTTCAAATTCACCCGAGCCATCCTTCACGGCGAGCCCATCGATATCTACAACGACGGGGAGATGGCGCGGGATTTCACGTACATCGACGACATCGTCGAGTCGATCACCCGGCTGCTGCCAAGGCCACCACCGCTCATCGATGGGGTCGCGCCCTGCCAGCTGTTCAACATCGGGCGAGGCAAGCCGGTCAAGCTTCTTGACTTTATCCTTTGCCTGGAATCGGCATTGGGAGTCCAGGCAAAGCGCAATTACCTTCCACTTCAAGCCGGAGACGTCCCGCAGACCTGGGCCGATGTATCAGGCCTTGCTCAGTGGATTGACTTCAGCCCGCAGGTCAGCGTGGAGCAAGGCGTGGCTGAATTCGCGCGCTGGTATCGGAATTTCTACCCGGCCAAACAGGCATAACAGGAAAATCGGTGGGTGCAATGAGTGAAACGGTGCTTGTGTCGGTGTTGATCCCGGCAAAAAATGAAGCGCAGAACCTGCCCTCACTGCTGCATGAAATACGAACGGCACTCGCCGGCGAGCGCTATGAGGTGCTGGTAGTTGACGACGGCAGTACCGACGACACGCTCCACGTTCTGCAACAGATCAAAGCGCAAGGGTACGACCCGTTGCGAATCCTGCACCACAGGGTCTCCCTGGGGCAGAGCACGTCGATCTGGCATGCCGCCCACGCCGCTTGTGGAGAATGGCTCGCGACCTTGGACGGTGACGGTCAGAACGACCCTGCCGACTTGCCCGGCATGCTGGCTCTCGTGCGCAGTGCCAACCACGGGCAGGACCCGTTGGTGACGTTAGTGGCGGGGCATCGCATCAACCGGCGGGACAGCGCGAGCAAGCGCTGGGCGTCCCGCTTCGCCAATGCCCTGCGTAGCCGCCTGCTCGGGGACGCGACGCCCGATACGGGGTGTGGCCTAAAACTGGTCCAGCGCCGGGCGTTTCTGCGGTTGCCTTACTTCGACCACATGCACCGGTTCATTCCCGCGTTGATCCAGCGCGATCAAGGCCGAATGATTGTGCATCCCGTTCACCACCGTCATCGCCAGGCTGGCGTTTCGAACTATGGCAATCTGGATCGAGCGCTTGTCGGCATTCTCGATCTCTTCGGAGTGTGGTGGCTCGTGCGTCGTACGCGGCTTGGTACGAAAGCTGTGGAGGTGGTCGAATGAACTTCACCCGCGAAGCGCTTTGGCTCGGTGTGGGATTTCTCGGCCAGGCAGTCTTCACTGGCCGTTTCGTGTTGCAATGGCTCTACAGCGAAATCAAGAAACGTAGCGTTATTCCTGTGGGGTTCTGGTACCTCAGCATGCTCGGCAGCGCACTGCTGCTGCTTTATGCAATCTACCGCGAAGATCCCGTGTTCATCATCGGCCAGTCATTTGGCTTCGTCGTTTATCTGCGCAATCTGCAGTTGATTGCCAAACACAAAGCATTGAAGGAATAACGATTGCGACGTGCCCATTCCCCCATGCTGCAATGCCTGGCTTTGGTGGTGCTTGCTCTGCTGCTGGTCGGTGCAGGTTTTGGTATCAGACAGCCGTTCAACGTCGACGAAGAACGCTTTTTAGGCGTATCGCTGGAGATGCTTGACAGCGGCAGCTGGCTCATCCCTCATCGTGCCGGCGAGATATATGGCGACAAGCCGCCCCTGTTCATGTGGGCGGTCGCCTTTTTTATCTGGCTGACCGGCTCGCCCGGGCAGGCGCTATACATCCCGGGCCTGCTCTCGGCGGCTACGACCACTGCCGTGTTGTACGACCTGGGCCGGCGCCTATGGTGCCAAAGGGTCGGCAGGATCGCAGCATTGCTGTTTTTAGCCACCTATCAAACCTACAGCGTATTGCGTGTCGGCCAAATCGACAGCTTCCTGTGCCTGTGGATTGCCGTCGGCTTTTACGGTATGGCACGTCATCTGCTGCTGGGGCCGGCATGGGGGTGGTTCTACCTCGCGTGTCTGGCGATGGGCCTGGGCATCATCAGCAAAGGGGTCGGTTTTCTGCCCGCGTTGATGTTGCTGCCCTACGTCTATGCAGTGCGAAAGAGGTGGCAGGGTGTGGCAATCATGCCGGGACAGGGCCGTCGCTGGGCTGTGGGTTTTCTGATGCTGCTGTCGGGCTGTGCCGTCTGGCTTGCCCCGCTGCTGGCCAACGTCTGGCTCCACGGCGGCGCTGAAGAACTGGCATACCTCAAGGAGATTTTGCTCCACCAGACCGGCGACCGATTCGCCTCGGCCTGGGACCACCGCGAGCCGTTCTGGTATTTCCTGACCGTCATCCCGCAATATTGGCTGCCCCTGGTCCTGGCATTACCCTGGCTGGTACCCGTGTGGCGACGGCAACTGCAAAGGCACGACGGCCGCCTGCTTGTGCTGTTGGGTTGGGTGGTTCTTGTGGTGCTGTTTTTCTGCCTGAGCACCGGCAAGCGTAAGCTTTATATTTTTCCGGCAGTGCCTGGTCTGGTATTGGCCGCTGCACCGATGGTTCCCTGGCTGCTTCGACGATGGTTTGGTGATCGGCCAAAACGTCGCGGCGTATTCAATAGCGTGGCGGTGGCATGGTTTTTTCTGTGGTTCGCGCGTGGCTTCGTCGAGCCGTACACAGACGGGCCCAACCCCCACGAAAAGCTCATGGCCGAAGCTGCTCGAATGACTTCCAGCGCCGAACTGGTTCTGGTTGGCTGGCGGGAGGGACACTGGCTCTTCGCGCGCCAGCCGCTGGTCCATTTCGGCTTTGCGGACCCCTTGGCCCTTGAACATGCCGCTCTTTGGTTGCGCACTCATCCCGAGGCCTATGCGATGGTGCCAGTGGCTGAGATCGAGCGGTGTTTCTTGCGCAATAAAGCCCGCGCGGTTGGATCAACGTCGAGAGCTGAGTGGGTCATCGTCGGCCCTGATGCCGACAATGGCCAATGCAGCCCAACGACGCCTGCCCGCGCTTTTCATTTTTCATGGGGAGACACCGGCCGGTAGCGCGCTCGACTTGAATTAAAAGCGGCCGGGCTCATGCGCGGAGTTCTTGCAGTGCTTTCTGGCTTGCACCCAAAGCCTGACTCTGCCGACGAACCCTGAGTTGCAGGCGGGAGGTTGAGCCGCTTCTTCTGCATTCGGAATGCGCAGGCTTGCGCAGATTTTCCATTGGCTGCGCTGATCCCTTTGTGAGCAAGCTCACCCTCATCTGTCAGCAATTCCCGTTGCGAGAATGGCTTCAGCCTGGAACAACCGCGGGGGCTGGCTATTCAGGCGGAAAAAGGGGATGGCGGCCGCAACGCTTCAGCCATTAAATGGCCTCGGAAGCGGCGATGGAACCGAGGATTCTCAGATAAAGGCTGACGGTTGTGCCCGCACCGGGAGCGGTTCTGATCCGCGCGTCACCGCCGGATTTGACCGCGAAGTCCTTGACCTGGGCCAGTCCCAGGCCTGTGCCTGCACCGCTGGCCTTGGTGGTGAAGAAGGGCTCGAACACCCGCGCGGCGACCTCGGCGGTCATGCCCGGGCCGTTATCTTGCACGCTCACCACCAGGTAATCGCCCTGTTGCAACGACAGATCGTCTTCGACGTGTACCCAGCGCGTGGCCACCCGTACTTGCCCTGTGCCGTTCAACGCATCGCGAGCGTTGGTCAGCAGGTTCATCACCACCGCATGCAGCTGGGCCTCCACACACAGCACCCCCCAGCCCCATTCGGCAAAATCGAAACTCAGGTCGATGGACCCCGCCATCGAGTGTTTCATCAACGATTGCGCGGAATGCAGGCGCGCCGTCACGTCGATACAGATCAGGTCGGGCCCGTCACCGCGTACGCTCGACATGAGGTAGCTGATCAACTGACGACCCTGTTCCACCGCCTGCAAACCGGTGTCGGAAAAGCGCTCGACGTCCAGCGGCCGGCGCGAGCGCAAACGGGTCATCTGAAAGGCGGCGCTGACACTCTGCAGCAGGTTGTTGAAGTCATGGGCAATGCTGGCGGTCAGCATGCCCAGCGAAGAAATGCAGCGTGAATGCTCAAGCAGCGGCATGACTTCGCTGTGAGTTCGCTCCGCTTGCTGGAAACGCTCTTGAAGATGGTCCAGTTGCTGCTCGCGCTGCTTCACCAACACACGGGCTTCAAGCAACGCAGCGGCTTGTCGGGCCAGGGCCTGCAGGGCCAGGGATTGGCCCTCGCTCAAGCTTCGTGTGCGGGTATCGATGACGCAGACCGTTCCCAGCGCAACACCACTGCCCGTGACGATGGGCGCGCCGGCATAGAAGCGAATATAGGGCGGCCCCAGCACCAGGGCGCTGGAGGAGAAGCGTGGGTCGAGGGTCGCGTCTTCGACCACCAGGACATCCGCGGGCTCCAGAATCGCATGGCCGCAAAAAGCCAGGTCTCGATGAGTTTCCTGCACGCCCAGGCCTATGCAGGCCTTGAACCATTGGCGCTCTCGATCCACCAGCGAAACCAGCGCAATGGGGGCATCACACAAGGTGGTGGCGAGTAAGACAATATCGTCGAATTCCTTTTCGTGTGCGCTGTCCAGCACATCCAGGTGTTCGAGCGATAAGACACGCTCTTCCTCGTTGAAAGGGAAGGGGGCGGGATGATGGGCCATCAATAAACCGGAGCGAGAGTCAATCGTCCCGCATCATGCGCTGAGGCCCGTCGGACCGCAAGCGCAGCGGCCAGGCGGGCTTATGGGCGTTATCAGGGATCCAGAAAAGGGCCCCGATACCGCCCTCGGTGTCGCGCCTGTCAATCGTGGGAAAGCAGATGCGACACCGCGCAAATCCGCTGCTTAGCAGGCCTGTGCCACCGGGTTATTACTGACGTGACGCCCCAGCACCAGCACGGTCGCAAAGCCGCAGACCACCAGCGCGGTCGCGATGCTCAACAGGGCGGAGCTGCCCAGTGTATCGACGATACGTCCGCCGAAGAACGAGCCCAGCGCGATGATCACTTGAAACAGGGCGACGAACAGCGGCATGCCGCGCTCGACATCCTTGGGCGCCACGACAAACATCCAGATGCTGGCGCAAGCCGGGAACGCACCGAACGCAAAGCCCCAGAGCGCGATCAGCATGGCGGCGCCGGTCATGCCGGTGGCGAAGTAGGGAAACAGCGCCGTGCTGATGCCGATCATCACAGCGACCAGCAACAACGTATGGCGCACGCTGCGGTTGGCGGCGAACCCGGCGAACACATTGCCGATGACCCCGGCGACGCCGTAGAGCAGGAGCAGCGAGCCGATGGTCGGGCCGTCAAAGCCGGACTGCTGTTTGAAGAAAGGGGCAACGTAGGTATACGCGGCAAAGTGCGCCAGGCCGATCAACAACACCGCGATCAATCCGACCCGTGACTGCGGGTTGATGAACAGGGCCGGCAGGTCTGCGATGCGAATGGCCTTGTCGGGCATGAGCCGTGGCAGCAGGAAAATCTGCGCCAGCAGTACGGGCACGCCGACCAGCGCGGTGACCAGAAAGGTCGTGCGCCAGCCCAGCAGGCCGCTCAGCCAGGTGCCGACCGGCACGCCCAGCACGGTCGCGAGGGTCACACCGACCATGATGATCGAGGTGGCTTGCGCCACACCGACGCCTTTGGGCGCGAGTCGTCCGCTGAGCGCAATGGCCGTGGCCCAGAACCCGCCGATGCTGATGCCCAGCAGTACACGGCCAAACAGCAGCAGGCTGAAGTCGCTGGCGTAGGCCACCACGGTGTTGGCGATGATCATGATCAGCGTCAGTCCGATCAGCAAATAGCGACGGTCCATGGCGCCAATGCCGACCGACAGCAGCGGGGCTGCCAGGGCGGCGGCAATGCCGGGCAGGGTCACCATCAGGCCGGCGTGGCCCGCACTGATGCCCAGATCGCTGGCAACGTCGTTAAGCACGCCCACCGGCAGAAACTCACTGGTGACCAGAGCGAAGGCGCCGATGGCGACGGAGAGTATCGCCAGCCATTGTTGTTTGACGCTTTGCTGACGATGTTCGGGTAGGCCGCGAGGGGCTTGGCTGGCGCTTGGCATGAGGCTGGGTTCCACGGAAAAAGTCGCCCGTGCGGCAGGCGAGGGGATGGGCAAAATCGGAGGCGAGTATAGGAGGCGGGCGTGTTAATCCTGCAGGCCGGTCATTCGATAGTGATCATCAGTGCAATCAATGGGACGCCTGCGCCGTGGTCCGGTTCGATGTTTCCAGGACTCCGGCGCGGGGAAGGGCTGTCGCGGTCAATCAAGCGCCTTGGGCTTTCGCGCCAGAAACAACGCCTCGGCGTCCCGCGCCAGTACCGGTGGGCTGAGCAGAAAGCCCTGCGCATACGGGCAGCCCAGCTTTCGCAATTGCTCAAGCTGGCCGACCGTTTCGACGCCCTCCGCGACAATCGCAAGGTCCAGTGCCTGGCCCAGGGACAGGATACTTTTGACGATGGCCACGCTGCGCTCGTGTTTCATCATGCGCGTCACAAACGAGCGATCGATCTTGATCGAATCAATCGGGTAACGGTCGATATAGCCCAGGGAACTGTAGCCCGTACCGAAATCGTCCAGCGCAACCCGGATGCCCTGTGCGCGCAACTCTTCAAGCGTCTCGGCGACCATTTCGGGTTCGTGCAGGAACACCGACTCGGTGATTTCAATCTGCAGGGAGTGGGCGTCAAACCCGGTCTCCTGGACGATGTCGGCGACTTGCGCAGCGAAATCCCGACGGTTGAGTTCGACACCCGACACGTTCACATTGAGCTTGATCTTGCCCTGCGTACCGCTGTTCCAGCCCTTGACCTCGCGGCAGGCGTTGCGCATGACCCAACGACCCAGATCGCCCGCGACGCCAATGTCTTCAGCCACACTGATGAACACGTCCGGTGAGATGTTCCCCAGTGTCGGGTGGCGCCATCGAACCAGCGCTTCAACGCCGACGACGGCTTCGCTGGCAATGGAAAATATCGGCTGATAGACCAGGTAAAACTCATCACGGGCAATGGCGTGCTTGAGCGCGTTCTGCATCACCAGCATGTTGATCGACGCCTGGCGCATCGACAGGTCGAAGACCGCCCAGCTGCCACGGCCTTTGTTTTTGGCCGCGTACATGGCCACGTCTGCATCACGGATCAGGTCTTCGGCGATGCTGTGCTGAGCGTCCAGGCTGGCGATGCCGATGCTGCAGGAAGTGAACAGTGGCTGGCCGTCGATCTCCGTCGGCACGCTGAGCGCCCGCGTCACGCGCCTGGCGGTTTCAATCGCCTGGGCTTCGTGGTCCGCGCCGGTCAACAGGATGGCGAACTCATCGCCGCCAATGCGGGCGATCACGGCATCCGGGTCGATGCAGGCTTTGAGACGCTCGGCGACGCTTTTGAGCAGGATGTCACCGGCGTGGTGGCCCATGCCGTCGTTGACGTATTTGAAGCGGTCCAGGTCAAGGTACAAGACCGTCGCCGCGCCGACGTGTCCATCGCCGTTGCCGTTTAGCGCAGCCTGGATCCGGCCCATGAAGTAGCCACGGTTTTTCAGGCGTGTGAGCTCGTCATGAAAGGCGGCGTAAGACAGCTCGTCCTGCATTCGCTCGCGCTCGAACAGCCGCGATTCAAGCGCCACGCGTTCCTCACGGTCGAGCTGCGCTTGCTGGACAGCGCGCTCGGCGTCCTTGCGCTCGGTGATGTCACGCTGCACGGACACCCAGTGGGTGAACCAGCCTTTCTCATTGGCCACCGGAACGATGCTCAGCTGCACCCAGAATTTCGTTCCGTCGCGCCGCGTGTTGATGAGTTCGACTTCCACCGGTTCCCAGCGCTGCAGGGCGTCGCGTATGCGCTGCAATGTCGCGCGGTCGGTGTCCTCGCACTGCAATATGCGCGGCGTCTTGCCGATGACTTCTTCCAGACTGAAACCGGTGGTGGCCAGAAACGCCGGGTTGCAGTAAACGATGCGCGGGCCCGGCAGATCGATGGGCTCGGCTTCGGTAATCAGGATGGCATCCTTGGCATTGACCACCACCGATTCGAGCAAGCGCAGGCGTTCGATGGCCGCAGACCCACTGGCGGCGCTGATGGGGTGCAGCTGGAGCGCTTCGTAGAGGTCGGCAGCGTGGGTTTGCAGTGCGTAGGTTTGCGCAGCGCTCAGGCGTGCATGGGGGACCGGGATAGTCAGCAGCACTACCCCTGTCAGCCGGCCAGCAGGTGCCCTGATGGCCACGCAGACCAGCGAATCGCTGACCAGTGAATGCAGCCCCGTGGGTTGCACGGCGTCAATCGGCATCGTCTCGCCGACGTCGACCACGTCGCCATAGGACAACACCATTTTCAACCATCCGGCCGTGGTGGAATCCGGCGTGATCGGCGGTGCGCTGCCGTAGGAGGAAACAATGCTTAAACGATCGTTCTCGCAGCAGATCAGGGTCGCGCCTATCGTGCCGGTGAAGTGGGAGGCCGTATCCACAAAGTGAGCCAGCACGTCCTGTTTGTTCAAACCAAGGTGAGGTAACGCGGCCATGCACAATTCCTGCGAGGGGTGATTCAGAAGGTATTCAGTCGAGGCTGCTCCCATCAGGGTGAGTTCAAGTCAACCCTGGAGGCGGCCACGTACGCCTGGGCCGTGGAGACACGTGGAGCCGCCTGGGCGATGGGCCGTTGAGCATGAGCTTTGAGTACCCGATAGTATCTTAGTGCCATCATTGGCGAAGATTTGTTGGCCCCTTGATGCCATTCTCGACCGCCAACCGACAGCCGGTCGAACCGAAACACGGCTGCGACGTCAGTTGAAACATCCACTTCGCCGTCCTGCCGGGCCCAAGGAGAGCTTGACCATGGAAAAAATCACTGCTGCGCCAGCTATCCAGACGCTGACGCTGGATTCAAACCTTGGCATTCCAAACAACCCAAGCCTGCCGGTGCTGATGTATGCCGGTGCCATTGATGCCACCGCTCATGATCCGGCCAAGGCGTTTGAAGCGCTATTCGGCGCCAATGGCTGGCCGCCGCAGTGGCGCTACGGCGTCTACGACTTTCACCATTACCACACTCGCGGTCATGAGGTGCTGGGAGTTTATGCCGGGCGCGCGCGGTTGATGCTGGGCGGGCCGAACGGCCATGTCATTGAGGTCAACGCCGGGGATGCGCTGCTGCTGCCGGCAGGCACAGGGCATTGCAACCTGGAGTCCAGCGATGATTTCGCTGTGGTAGGTGCCTATCCGCCGGGACAGGAGGGCGACATCAATCGTGAGCCAGCGACGCCGGCGCAGATCGAACAGATCGCCCACCTGAGGTTTCCAGCCAGTGATCCCGTCA
Source organism: Pseudomonas sp. ME-P-057 (assembly GCF_030208975.1). Lineage (NCBI taxonomy): Bacteria > Pseudomonadati > Pseudomonadota > Gammaproteobacteria > Pseudomonadales > Pseudomonadaceae > Pseudomonas > Pseudomonas sp. ME-P-057. Next base: position 291,042 of record NZ_JARVSX010000011.1, on the reverse strand, counting down.
TCGGCCATAGAGGCGGGGTAGTTGAGCATTGGCGCAAGTGATTTCACCCGCCAGGCGTTCGGGATCGCGTGTTAGCCGACAGTCGTATCAAGGGGCTGGCTCGGGTTGACGCCGATGAACTTGATGGGTACTTCGTCCGGTATCAGACCGTCGAACAGCAGGCCGGGGACCTTGGCGCGGTCATCGTCGACGGCCACTTCACAACGCCTGCGCCTCCCGACCGAGCACGGTGTCTTCAAATAGTCGCGAAGCGGACCAGGCCTGAGGTCCTGCATGCATTGACCCCAAATTGGTGAGCAGGGCGAGGACGCAGTCTCCCTCCTCAAACCACCAGGTCGTCGCGCTGAAGCCCAGCACATTGCCGCCATGGCCGATCACCGCGCCGTGAGGCGTTGCGGCGCGGAAAATCCCCAGACCCATTTGCGTGCCGTTGTGCGCCGGACGCCATGTCAGCATTTGCTGCATCAGCTCGCGTCCCAGTACACGCCCGTCCCTGAGCGCGGTCATGAACCTGACGATGTCGGAAGCCGAAGACACTACGCCGCCGGCGGCCCATTCGACGGACAAGTTGCTCGACGAAACCTCCAGCCATCCGGGCTGAATCTGGCGGAAAGACGGGGCGACGCCAGCGGTTTCTATAAATGCATCGGTGCCGCCGTGATAGCGGGTGCACAGCTGTGGAGGACGTTGAGCATCTGCGCGTTCGAGATACGTGGACGTCATGTTCAAAGGCCCGAGGGTGCGCTCGGCCAGGACCTGCTCGAAGGGTTTGGCCGTGACGGCTTCGATGAGCAGGCCCAACAGGGTGTAATGGGTATTTGAATAGTGAAAGCGGGTGCCGACGTCATGGTCGGGTGACGCGCCGCGAATGTAGTTCAGCGGTTCCACGCTCGCCCACTGCTTGCCGGGCGTGATGCGCTCGCCTCTGGCGTCGCGAATCCACCGGGCGTCCTCTTCCCAGCTGGCGATGCCGCTGTGGTGCGACAGCAACTGGCCAACAGTGGTGACGTCAGCGTTGGCAATCCCCGCAAGCACGGTCGTCGATAAATACGGATTCAGCGTGTGGTCGAGGCCGAGGCGCTTCTCTTCGACCAGTTGCAGGACCAGCACCGCAACCAGCACCTTGGTGATGCTTCCGACCCCCAATACGCACGCAGGGTCTGCCGGCGTTTGACTCACGATGTCGGCGTACCCCGCAGCCCCCTCCCAGACAAGCCCGTCGCGGTTGCCAACTGCCAGGGTCAGGCCCGGTACGCGTGTCGGGGCAAGGCTATCAATCAAGGCCTGGAGGCGAGTCGAAGCAGTCATTGGTTGGCTCGTGATGAAGGGATGGGAAATAGTACTTCGCGAAGACGCGCGGCGTCGCGAGCCGCCGTTCCGAATGAACCGCGCTGAACGACCGCCCGTCAGTGTCGCTGCTGAAACGATTGAACAACCTGCGGATGTGCAGGCCAGACACTTTGCGAGCAGCACAGCTGCCATTCATTTCCTGGACGCGAGAACATTATGAAAGCACTTGTTTATAACGGCCCACGCGACGTCAGTGTCAAGAACGTACCTGACGCCAGAATTGAAAAACCCACCGACGCCCTGATTCGGGTGACCACCACCAACATCTGCGGCTCCGACCTGCACATGTATGAAGGCCGCACCTCCATGGAAGAAGGCCGTGTACTCGGTCACGAAAACATGGGCGAAGTCATCGAAGTCGGTGCCGGTGTCGACCGCGTCAAGGTCGGCGACCGCGTGTGCCTGCCGTTCAACATCGGCTGCGGATTTTGCGAGAACTGCGAGAAAGGCCTGACGGGTTTCTGCCTGACCGCGAACCCCGGCAGTGCCGGCGCAGCCTACGGTTTTGCCGACATGGGGCCCTATCAGGGTGGCCAGGCAGAGCTGTTGCGCGTGCCTTACGCTGACTTCAATTGCCTGGTGCTCCCCGAGGACGCGGTGGAGCGGGAAGAAGATTATGTGATGCTCTCGGACATCTTCCCTACCGGCTGGCACGCGACCGAGCTGGCGGGCCTGTTGCCGGGTGAAAGCATCGCGATCTACGGCGCGGGGCCGGTCGGCCTGATGGCTGCGCATTCGGCGATGATCAAAGGCGCTTCCCAGGTCTTCGTTGTCGACAATCATCCAGATCGTTTGAAGCTGGCAGCGCAGATGGGCGCCACGCCGATCAACTCGCTGGAGAAGGAAGCGGTCGATCAGATCCTCAACCTCACCAATGGCAAGGGCACTGACCGCGGCTGTGAATGCGTGGGTTATCAGTGCTGCGACAAGCACGGCCACGAGGCCAACCACCTGACCATGAACAATCTGGTGGCCTCGACCAAGGCCACCGGCGGGATCGGTGTCGTAGGCGTATTTGTGCCTCAGGATCCGGGCGCCAAGAACGAGCTGGCGAAGGAGGGCAAGATGGCCTTCGACTTCGGCGCCTTCTGGTTCAAAGGTCAGCAGATCCGCACCGGCCAGGCCAACGTCAAAGCTTATAACCGTCGCCTGGCCGAGCTCATCCACCACGGGCGCGCCACGCCTTCGCAGATCATCTCCCACCGCCTGAAACTGGGTGAGGCACCGGACGCCTACAAGCAGTTCGATGCACGCGCCGAGGGCTGGACCAAAGTGATTCTCAAGCCTGCCGCCTGACGGCACTTGATTGCAGACGCCGGGCCAGAGTGCCCGGCGTTTGTGCTATGACCTTCCTCGGTTCGCTAGCGGGATGGGATTGCCCGCGAGGTCGTGGTCTGGGTCGGTGAAGCATTTGCCGCCCCTGCGTGTGCGGTCTTCTGGATGTGCAGTGAATTCGCTGCCCATTTCGCGGGCAAGCGCGCTCCTACAGTTGTTTCGTAGTGTTCTAACTCTTTTAGCGTTATTGCCCCTTACCTTGTCATCTCTGCCTAAACGCAGCACTGCATTCTATGGAGACCCGCTGTAGGAGCGCGCTTGCTCGCGAAGGCGTCAGTCGCCCCGATAATTCGTTTGCAGGCCCGACGCGTTCGCCAGCAAGCCGGCTCCTACGGGTCCGGATGGGTTATCAGGTCACAATGCGGCCAGTGATACAGATTTTATCCGTGACTTGTTCGCGGTATGCCGCCCGACGCTTTCCCGGCTAAAGCCGGTCCCACTGACAGGCTCTGCGGTGTGTCTGGGTCTACGCGTTGACCGTAGGAGCCGGCTTGCTGGCGAATGGGGCGGGGCATCCAGTGTCGCAGCGTCTGACCTGACGCGTTCGCCAGCAAGCCGGCATCCTACGGGTGCTGCGGGAATCGGCGCTGCCGTCTGTGATACGCGCCAGCCACGGGGTCAGAGACCGGGCGACTTTGTTTCCCTCACGGCGCGTCGATCACTTTTGCCAGGCGAACGACGGTTACGCCCTCGCCCAAATGGCGAACCGAGGGCTGGATCAGCACGCAGTTGTCGTACGGGGTGACCACCGGGTCATCACCATCCATCGCGATGACGGTGCCCGCGTGTTTGATCTGCTCCAGCCCTTTGTAGTCTTCGACAAAACGGAAATCCATGGTCCTGGCAACGATCGGTTCGGTCACTTCGAGAAAGCGCTGCGGCGCCGGCTTGACCGGTTGCAGGAACTCCGCCACGTCGGCTTCGCTCACGGTGCCGGTCAGCATCAGGAAACGCGCCGCGCTATCCAGAGCGACTTTTGTGCTGACAGCCGACACATGCTGTCCCGTTTCGATCAGCAGGGCATTCTTCGCGCTCGACTCGTCACCAAACCCCTGAAAGTCGCGCAGACGACAACCATTTTTGTGCCCTGCGTCGGCAATCACATGCTCTGGCACGCCCAACTCGGCCGCCATCCGCAGACCCTTTTTGCAGGCGCCGCTCATCATGATGGGCGCTGCTTCTTCGTGCATGGAGTGGATATCCAGCAGCAGATCCACCGTCTCGATGATCGGCCTTAATTCCCGGGCGCGGCGCAATTCGCGGCTCTGCTCGAGGCCGTCGAGGCGGCTCTCCAGCCAGACCCGGTTCATGTCCTCATCCAGATAACGCGTGGCGTCGATGTCTTGCGGGTTGAAATGGTGGTACGCCTCGACGTTGCCAAACGCCAGCGTCAGGCGGCCCTGACGGGGGCGAAGGCCCTTCTTCAAGAAACGGTCGAGGGTGATCGCGCCACTGACCTCATTGCCATGGGTCAGCGCCATGATCAGTACGTGCGGCCCGGCCACGCCGCTGTCGAAACTGTGCACGTAGTCAACGCCGGTGGCGCTGTCTTTCCATGGCGTGATGTCAGGAAACTCGACTTCAATGGGGTAGGGCTTGAGGCCCGCTCGCACGTCTTCAATGGTCTTCATGGTGGTCTCCGGCAGGAAAAAGGCTGCATTCCCCGCCGCCCTGGCAGATGGCGGCGAGGTCGTTGTTCTAATCAATTAATGAAAGGCACGGTCGCCTGAGGAGTGACCGGCATTGCGCATGCGACGGCCCAGGCAGATGACGGCGAGCACGCTGATCAGCGCGGTGCCGATCACATAGAAGCTCGGCGCGAGCTTGCTGCCGGTGGCATCGATCATCCACGTCACGATCAGCGGGGCGAAGCCGCCGAACAGCGTGACCGAGAAGTTGTAGCTGAGGGCCAGGCCGGTGCCGCGAATGCTGGTGGGAAAGATGTCGGCGAGCATCGCCGGAATCGGGCCGAGGCTGGCGGCGATCAGTACGCCCACCACCGCTTGCACGAGCAACAAGTTGGTGACACTGGGGAAGTGGTTGAGCAGCACAAACATCGGGTAGGACGACAAGCCGGTGATCAGCAGCGCAACGGTCAGCACCCTAAAGCGCCCGAAGCGATCGGAGAGGGTGCCGAACACCGGCGCCATCACCATCAGCGTCAGGCCTGTCACCAGCGCGCCGAGGTACGAGGAGGTCGCTGCAATGTGCAGTTGCTTCAGTGCGTAGGTCGGCATGTAGAGCTTGTGAACGTAGTTGAAGGCGGTGGCGCCGGCCACCACGCCAATGGCCAGCAGCAGGCTGAGGTGCCCTTTGACCAGCACATCGCGCAGCGGTGTTTTCTTCGGCGTGTCGGCGGCGACCTTTTTGAAGTCCGGCGTCTCGTCGATCTGACTGCGGATGTAGAAACCCACCGGGCCGATCAGCAGGCCGACCCCGAAAGCGACGCGCCATCCCCAATCGCTGAGCTGCACATCCGTCAGCACATAGCTCAACAATGCGCTGACGCCTGCCGCCAATACGGTCGCCAGGCCCTGGGTCGACAGCTGCCAGCTGGCAAAAAAACCGCGCCGCCGCGGCTCGGCGTGCTCGACCATGAACGCCGTGGCCGCGCCGAATTCGCCCCCGGTCGAGAACCCCTGTAGCATCCGTGCCACGACGATCAGCAGCGGCGCGGCCAGCCCGATCTGTTCGTAGGACGGTGTGAACGTGATCATGGCGGTGCCGATCATCATGATCAGAATCGACATCGTCAGCGATGCCTTGCGGCCGGCGCGATCAGCGTAAGAGCCCAGCACGATGGCACCGAGCGGGCGCATCAGAAAAGAAATGCCGAACGAGGCGACGCTCAGCAGCAGCGAGGTGGTTTCGTTGTCGGAGGGGAAAAACAGCTTGCCAATCACCACAGCGAAGTAGCCATAGATCAGCAGGTCGTAGAACTCCAGCGCGTTGCCAATGCTGGCGGCGACGATCTCTTTCCAGGGGCCACGCTTGCGGGCGGCGAGCGGAGCGTTCATTGCGGATGATGCGGTCATGGCGAGGCCCCGGCAAATTCACGATTAGGATCCGCGATCTCACCTCGGCAACCGTGCCGGGTTGATCGCGTGTTGTTTTTTATGGAACGGTAATGGAATCCGCTCATGGAGCAGCGACCATGAGCACTGCGCAACGCCGCATTGACGACCCGCAGTGAGGGCCCTGGGGCTGCGTCAGGTTCGGGGCTAACTGTCGATCAGCAGAAGAAGAGGGGCAATTGCTGTTTCGGCACACGGACGGGCTTTCTCGGCACGCGGCCGGGGCATCTGCTGCTTCGGCCCGACCGGCACTTAGATTTTTTCTTCGGCGCCCGTCATTGGTGCATCCTCCAGCAGCCCGTTCCAGATGGTCATCAGCCGCTCGCCGCGGTTGGCGCGCAGCCGATGCAGCGAGATATCAAAGCTGAATTGATAGTGGGGGCCGGCGGCGATGACCAGGTCGCCGGCGTCGAGCGCCTTCCTGACCGCCATGCGCGGCAGCCAGGCCAGGCCGTTGCCGCGCCGGGCCATCTCAAGGATCGCCTCGTACGAATCGGCTTCGTAGATCATGCGCAAGCTCAGCCGCTGCGGCAGACCGGCAAGGTGCCGGGCGAGGGCGCCGCGCAGGGTCAGCGAGGGCGACAACGCCAGCCACGGTACCACGGGGCCCTGGCCGTCCGCGCTGATGGCGAATCGGGGCGTGCCGTCGGCCAGCGGCGCACTCACCGGCAGCAATGCCTCGGTGGTCAGCGTCATGGACTCGAAACGGTCAGGGTCGATCAGCAGATGGGTCTGAGGGCTGGAGAAAATCAACAACAGGTCGACCTCGCGGGCGGCGAGCCGTCTGATCGCCTCCTGGGCGCCGCTGGTCACGATGGAAACCGGGAATACGCCAAACCGTCCGGTCAGGGTTTCATACCAGTCCGGGAAAAAATCGCTGGCCAGCGTACGGCCCGTGGCGATTCGCAGGGGCGTGTCCTGATAGCGGCCGGAATCCTGAAACTGCGCCCTGACCGTATTCAGTCGCTCGAGCGCCTGAGTGGCAGCGTCCAGGAACAGCAGGCCGGCGGGCGTCAATGACAGCGGCTGCTTGCGCTCGATCAGCGCTACTCCGGCCCAGTCCTCCAATGCACGGATTCTGCGGCCGAACGCCGGATGGGTGACGCAGCGGTTCTCGGCCGCCCGCGACAGGCTGCGCACCTGCGCCAGTTCAATGAAATCTTCAAGCCATTCCAACTGCATGGGGCCTCCCTGATATCAGTTCAGAAAGAAGACTACGTGCCGCGGGTGTGCTTCGTACATGGCTAGCATGCAGTGCTTCAGTGGGACCGGCTTTCGCCGGGAGGAGGAGCGTAAGAGTGCTTTGATTTCCGATGGTCGCTCCCACGCGGAGCCTAGGAGCGATCACAACGTCAAAAGCTTCCCGGCTGAAGCCGGTCCCACTGGTCTACTGGTCTACTGGTCTACTGGTCTACTGGTCTACTGGTCTACTGGTCCACTGGCACCACTGGCACTACTGGTCCCACTGCCCCCCACTGGCAGCACTGACTGCGCGTATCCGGCAGTGGCAACAGGGCAGCGACGCCCTGTGTCGTCTGGGGTTAGCGGTTGCGGGTCACTCGCCACACCGTATTGGACAGGTCGTCAGCAATGATCAGCGCGCCGCGAGGGTCCACCGTCACGCCCACAGGTCGGCCGTGGGTCTTGCCGTCCTTGCCCTGAAAGCCCGTCGCGAAATCCACTGGGTCGCCCGAGGGCTGGCCATTGCTGAAGGGCACGAACACGACCTTGTAGCCCACCGGGTTATCCCGGTTCCAGCTGCCGTGCTCACCGACGAACACGCCATCGGCAAATTTGCCACCCATTTCAGGGATCGAGAAGTCCAGGCCGAGGGCGGCCACGTGGGACCCAAGGCTGTAATCCGGTTTGATGGCCGCAGCGACTTTTGCGGGATCCTGCGGTTGGGCGCGCGGGTCAACGTTCTGCCCCCAATAGCTGTAAGGCCATCCGTAAAAACCGCCCTCACGGATCGACGTCAGGTAGTCCGGCACCAGGTCCGGCCCCAGCTCGTCGCGCTCGTTGGCGACCGCCCAGAGCTTGCCGGTACCCGGCTGGATTTTCAGCGCGGTCGGGTTGCGCGTGCCGGTGGCGTAGGGTTTGTGCGCGCCGGTCTGCGCATCGATTTGCCAGATTCTGGCGCGCTCCAGCTCAACTTCCATGCCGCGCTCGGTGACGTTGCTGTTCGAACCGATACCGACATACAAGGTGTTCCCATCCGGCGTGATCGCCAGTGACTTGGTCCAATGGTGGTTGATCTGTGACGGCAACTCGGTGACGGTGACCGGCGCACCGCTGGCTTTGGTCTGACCTTCGACGTAATCAAAGCGCACCAGCGCATCCTGATTGGCGACGTACAATTTGCCGTTGGCATACGCCAGGCCGTAGGGGGCATTGAGGCCCTCGGCGAAGACGGTTTTCAGCTCGTATTTGCCGTCACCGTCTGCATCGCGCAGCAAGGTCAGGCGGTTGCCACCTTTGACCTTGGTATTGCCCTGCGCCTTGATGTAGCTGGCAATCACGTCCTTGGGCTTGAGCTTGGGGGCATCGGCGCCGCCTTTGCCTTCTGCCACCAGAATGTCGCCGTTGGGCAATACCAGCGTCTGGCGTGGCACGCGCAAGTCATCGGCGATCGCCGATATGCTGTAACCCTCCGGCACCGTCGGCTTCTGGTCACCCCAGGCAGCCGGCTCGGCGATCTTCATGCTGGGCAGCAAACCGCGCTGCGCTTCAGGCATTTTCGGGTCCGGGCCATGGGCTTCGTCAGTGTTTTTTTCGCCGCCGCAGGCACTCAACAGAAGGGCCATGGACAAGGCGGTCAGTGCGTAGGAATGTTTCATCGTGCGCCTCCCGAACGAAGGTTGGTCAGGCCGATCACCGCCGAAATGCAGCTCAGCGCGGTCACGATGACCGACAGGATCAGGCCCGAGGGCATCATTGCCCAAGCGTCCTTGGCGTGTTCAAAAGCATTCACCAGGCCCAGGCACCAGGTCACCAGCAGCAGCAGAAAATACACCGTCGGGCGGCCTTTTTTCGGGTTGGCCCGGATCAGGTTCACCAGGGCAAATAGCAACGCCAGCCCGCAAAACAACTCGCCTCCGGCGATCAGCCACGAAGCAAAGTTGCTCCACTGAATCAGGTAAGTGTTGTAGTAGGCGATATCGCTGAGTAATCCGCCGAGAAACAGCGGCACCGTTCCTGCCAGCAGGATCGCATGCAGCGGACCGGGCAGAACCCGGTAGTGAGGGTAGGCTGTGTCAGTCACGGTAGCTCCTTATCGTTCGTCAGCTTGAGCCAGTCACAGAGGCGAGTGAAGGCGGGCAATGCATTGACCAAGCGATAAGAAAGAGCGTGACGGCGGAGCGTAAGTTCAAAGGGATTGCCTGCGCGATTGTCTGCGTCGCGGTTTATCGAGCGCCGAGCCCTCCCAAACTGCTTGCCGCGCATTTTGATTAAACTCTTGGCCACGTGCACACGTCTATCCCTTCAAGCCGACGCCATGCGCGTTACCGGGACAGACCAGCCCAGTGCCTGATCACTCATAAAGATCTACACCCAGTGGATAATCCAACCTATGCAGACCTGTCGGGGTCGGGCAGGCATATTTTCTTCGCGGCCGTGGCAACCACCCGCATGCCGATGTCCGTCACCGATCCCAATCAGCCTGACAACCCGATCATCTTCGCCAACGGGGCGTTTCTGGAGCTGACCGGCTATAGCACTGACGAGCTGTACGGCCGCAACTGCCGTCTGATGCAAGGCGCCGACACTGACCCACAAGCTATTGCGCTGATTCGAGATGCGGTGAAAGCCAAGTCGGAGATATCCATCGAACTGCTGAATTACCGCAAGGATGGCTCCTCGTTCTGGAATGCCTTGTTCGTGTCCCCGGTCTACAACGAGGCCGGCGAGCTCATCTATTACTTCGCGTCCCAGTTGGATGTCAGCCGCCGGCGGGATGCCGAAGAGGCGTTGCACCAATCACAGAAAATGGAAGCGCTGGGTCAACTCACGGGTGGCATCGCCCATGATTTCAATAATCTGCTGCAGGTGATGGGCGGTTACATCGACCTGGCCGACCGCGCCGTGGCCAAGCCGGAGCTCGATACCGGACGCGTCCAGCGCAACCTGGCGATGACCCGACATGCCATTGATCGGGCAACCACCTTGACTCAGCAACTGCTGGCGTTCTCCAGAAAGCAAAAGCTGGAGGGGCGGGTCATCAACCTCAACAACCTGATGGACTTCGCCCATAGCACGGTCGAGCGTGTGATGGGCGACGGAGTCATCCTCGAAAGCAGGCTGCATGACGGCCTGTGGAACTCACGGGTCGATCCGGCCCAGGCCGAGCTGGCCTTGCTGAACATCATTATCAACGCCCGCGATGCGCTGGCGGGCCGCAGCAACGCAACGATCACCTTCGAGACCCGCAACGTGGAGATCGCCGAAGCTGATGCCAGCCATTACGACGGAATGCCTGCCGGGCGCTACGTCTGTCTTGCGATCACCGACAATGGCTGCGGCATGCCCGAGGACGTCAGGACCCGTGTGATGGAACCGTTTTTCACCACCAAGGAGGAGGGCAAGGGCACGGGCCTTGGCCTGTCGATGGTGTACGGGTTTGCCAGACAGTCGGGCGGGACCGTGCGCATCCATTCTGAAGCGGGGGCGGGCACCACCTTGCGCCTGTATTTTCCGGCAGACGCCGCAGGGCTCTGCCTGGCGGAAGAACAGACTAAAGCTCGGGTGCTCTCCGGAAACGAGTCGATACTCATCGTTGAAGACCGCACGGACGTGGCCGAACTGGCGCGCATGGTGCTGGAAGAGCAGGGTTACCAAACCGAAACGGCGGGTAACGGCGCCGATGCGCTGGCGCTTCTGGCCAGCGGACGAGCGTTCGATCTGCTGTTCAGCGACGTTGTCATGCCCGGCGGGATGAATGGCATGGCACTGGCCCGGGCAGTCAGGAAATCCTACCCCACCATGAAGATACTGTTGACCACCGGCTATGCCGAGGCATTTGTGAGCCCGGCTGACCGGGTGGGAGACGAGTTTCCCGTGCTGGCCAAACCGTGCTCGCCCGACGTCCTGGCTGCCAGGATTCGACAGGCGCTCGAAGCACCTGACGAGTCGGGCTAAAGCCCGCAGCTGATCATCAGGCTGTATGTGCATACAGTGAAACGCTATCATCGCCTTTTTTTAATGACAGTGAGCCAGCGCATGTCCGAAACCGATTACACAGGCCCGTTTCCTCCCGTTGATACGATGGCCATGATTCCGGTGATTCTGCGTCTGGTGAAGCAGACCACGGGGCTGAGGTTTTCAGCGGTGGCACGGGTCACGGCGGATCAGTGGGTGGCCTATGCGGTGGACGACTCGGTGCGCCTGGACATCAAGCCGGGCGACGAACGCGTGGTGCACGAGACGCTGTGTAATGAAGTGCGGCTGCGCCGGCGGTCCCTGGCCTCCGGTGCCGGCATGCGCGAGCTGGCGAACGGCCCATACGAACCGGAGAACCACATACCCCAGGACCGTCTGCAGAGCCATATTTCGGTGCCGATCATCACTTCTACCGGGTTATTCGTCGGCACGTTGTGCGGCCTCGACCCCGAGCCGCAGGTGTTCAATGACACCAGCGTGATCGAGACCCTGGAGTTGTTCGCCCAACTGCTGGCCAGTCATCTGGAATTGCACACACAACTGAATGACAGTCAGTCCGAACTGGGCGTTGCCGAAGAAACCGGGCGGTTGCGCGAAGAGTTTGTCGCCGTCCTGGGCCATGACCTGAGGACGCCCATCAGCGCCGTGCGCCTGAGTGCAGAGCTGCTTCAGGCGCGCGTTGAGGAGCAGCATTCCAGAAAACTGGTCGACGCCATCCACAGCAGCACGCTGCGCATGTCTGCCTTGATCGAGGACGTGCTCGACTTCACGCGCTGTCGTTTAGGCGCAAAGTTCGTGATAAACCTGAGCCGTGTCGACAACCTTTTTGAAGCCCTGACTCCAGTGATTGCCGAGATCAGGCATGCCCATCCCAAGGCCGATGTGGTCTACCGGTTCGGCGCCGCCAGGCCGGTGCGGTGCGATTTTGGCCGGATCAGTCAGTTGGTTTCCAATCTGCTCTCCAATGCCGTTCATCATGGAGCCCCAGGCGGGCCGATCCTGATCAACGGGCACGTTGAAGATGACAGCATGGTGCTGTCGTTTTCCAACGAAGGCGCCGCCATTCACGCCGACCAGATCGATTTGCTGTTCAAGCCGTTCACCCGTGCCGAAGGCGAAAACAAGAGCGCGGGCCTGGGGCTTGGGCTGTACATCTGCTCGCAAATCGCCGAGTCCCATGGGGGCGAGTTGCACGTGCACTCCGATGACCGCCACACGGTGTTTACTGTGCGTTTGCCGCTGCTTGTTGAGAGCGTCGAACCCATGCCGGCCTGAGGCAGTGCTCGCGCAGTCGCTGATCAGCTGTGGCGCTCGTAAGTCAGATAGCCGTTCGCCGCAGTTCCCGTGCATTGAAAACCGGCGCGCTCGTAGATCCCTTTCGCCGGGTTGTCAGGGCGCACACCCAGGCATAACCGAGTGAAGCCCTGCCCGGAGGCCGCTTTCACGAACCCCTCAAGCAGTGCCGTACCGATGCCGTTGCGCCTCAGCGTGTCCGCTACGTGAAGGGTATAGAGCTCCGCACAATCGCCCGCGCGGGCCCATAACGAATAGCCCGCAAACTGGTTGTTCAAAACAGCGACGGTCATCCGTTCAAAATTCTCCACCCATTGCGTCAGGTGTCGCTCGGTTTGAGAGCGCCACGCGGCTTCGTGCTGCGGCTCCCACTGGCGAATGTAGGCCTCTTCACCCCGGTAGATCGCCGGGAGGTCGCTGATGACTGCCTGCCTCAGATGCAACGTCATTTCATTGTCCTGTGCTTGCCTGCGAACGCGGTCTGGGTCGACTGCGAGCACCGCTTTCCATTTCGGTTGTGGTTCGGTTGTGGTTCGGTTTCTGCCTGCGATCAGCCGCTGCTGTCGAGCGGGTTCGTCAGCGCTCGCAACACGTGGTCTTCCCACACGCCGGCAATCTTCAGATAGGCACGGGCGTACCCTTCCTTTTCAAACCCCAGAGAGGCCAGCAAACGCTCGCTGCGGATGTTGCGCGGCAGATGATTTGCCATGATCCGGTGGAGCCCGATTTGCTCAAAACAATGACGGTTGCCTGCTTCCAGTGATCTTTTCATCAAGCCCTGTCCTTGCAGCGCCTGCGCCAATGAAAAGCCCAGATAGCAGGCCTGAAAAGCACCCCCGATGATGTGGGTGTAATTGCACCGCCCCAACATCTCTCCACGCTTGGGATCGACCAGAACAAAGCAGACCGAGCGCCCGGCGGCCATGGACTCCAGTTGCTGTTCGACTCTCGCCCTGGCGTTACTCAAGGTGAAATAGTGCTCATCCCGCTCGGGTTCCCAGCGGCGAAGAAAGTCGCGGTTCACCCTTTCATAATGATGAAGGGCCTCGGCGTCATCGAGGCCAAGCGTTCGCAGGCAGTAATGCTCAATGGCGTAGGTCATAAACCCCATTCCTCACAACGCTCATCGCAGTGTTTGATTAACTTTCTTCCAACGAGGTATGGAAACTGCATAGCCCCTGAAACCGACAATATGATGGCGCCTTCAGATGCTGCTGTACTCGAAATCAACAAGGCTTTCATCTTCCGCGCTGACCAAGGCCCTGATTGGTTTCATTACCCTGGTCGGCCTGTCGTTGATTCTTGCCACGGTGTGGCAGATGACGCAATCGAGAAGAGAGCGCGTCGACTCTACCAAAACCGAAGTGTCCAACATCGTCCGAGCCGCCGAGCAACAGGCGCAGGACACCTTTCGCCAGGCGGACAACACCTTACGCGACCTCATCGAGCGGGTGGAGCATGACGGTTTGGCGCTGGACCAGCGAGCCCGGCTCAAGAAGCTGATGGCGCGCAGCGTCGAGAACGTGGAGGGCATCCAGGCGTTGTTCATTTACGATGCCCAGGGCAACTGGATCGTGAGCTCTTTCCCCCAGAATACGCCCGCGAAAAACAACAGTGATCGCGCCTATTTCGCTTATCACCGCGAGCACACTGACGAGTCCATTCACATTGGTTCGATCGTGGAAAGCCGCACGACGGGCGATAAGGTCATCCCCATCAGTCGGCGTATCAATGCGCCCGACGGCACATTTGCGGGGGTGGCGTTGGCGACGGTACCGGTTGACTATTTTCAGACGTTTTTCGAGCGCATGGATGTCGACGACAAGGGTGTAATTTTCCTGGCGTTGAACAACGGCGACCTGCTGGCCAGACGACCCACCCTGGCCGCCTTGATGACGACCAACCTCGCCAAGGGCGATATTTTTTCGCTCTACCTGTCGAAGGCCGACAGCGGTACGGCTGTCATCCAGTCGGTGGTGGACGGGGTCGAAAGAATCTACGCCTACCGCCGAGTGGCCGGGCTGCCCATCGTCGTTGCGGCGGGTGTCTCATGCGAGCACGTATTTGCGCCCTGGTGGGCCTACGCCTGGCGGTCGATGGCGATGATCGGCCTGATCATCGCCGCGTTGGGGGTGCTGGGCATGTTGCTGTATCGACAGATACAGCAATTGATGACGGCAGAGCGTGAGCTGAACGTTGCCAGAGGCGATCTGGAAGTCATCGCCCAGACGGACAGCCTGACGCTCATGGCCAATCGGCGGTGCTTCGACACAGCGTTGCAAAAGGAGTGGGCGCGAGCCGGCCGGAATAATTCCAGCCTTGCCATCATCCTGCTGGACATCGACTGGTTCAAACAATTCAACGATCACTACGGCCATCTGCAGGGTGACGAATGCCTGAAACAGGTGGCGAGGGTCATTGGCAGCAGCGTGAACCGAGCCTCGGATCTTGCGGCCAGGTATGGCGGTGAGGAATTCGTCGTGCTGCTTCCGGAAACCGATCTGGCCGGGGCGATGAGCATCGCTGAAAAGATCCGCTTATCCATCGTTGACGCGCTGATCGAACACTCGGCCAGCCCCATCGGCAATTTGACGATCAGTTCCGGAGTGGTGGCCATCAGTGCCACACGCAATAGCCCCTATAGAGCTGCGCTGGAAGAGGTAGACCGGCTGCTCTACAGCGCGAAAACCAAGGGTCGCAATCGGGTCGAAGGCCGTTCCATTCAGGCTTCAGCCGCGCCGTCGTCATCGCGAGGCGTTGCTCCGCTGACGCTGGACGTCATCGCTCCTGTGAACACCCATTGAACCGAGGGTCGTGCTATCCCGCCAGGCCCGCCAGATGCACGTACAGCGAGAATCCGCCCAGCAGGACCCAGACGCTTGCGAACAACCAGGGGGTGCGTGTTGAAAAGCCCAGCGCCTTGTCGTTGCCGTTCTGCATCGTTTCTCGATGGCTGAACAAGGGCACGCCTTCGCGGTCATCGCTGGCCGACCGCTCATTGCGCAGCAGAAATGTCTGCTTGGCGTACCAGTGATCGATGAGCCTGTAGGAGGCTTTGATCCCGGGCCAGGCGTGCGCGGATAACGTGACGCCCAGCAGTGCGAGAAAGAGCGGCACGATCAAGGTAAAGAACTTCCCCCATTGTTCGTTCAGATTGGCCATTGTGGACGCGTAAACCACGATCAGAAATGACTGCACGCCCAGGTACGTGTTGCTGCGCCTGCACAGAAGGGTCGTTTCGCTGTGGATCTGATCTCGGTAGAAATCGAGTCGGTCGCGCACCGTGCCGAACATTTCGGGCGGACCCTCTGCGCTGGCATCGGCCATAGCGGTGTGAGTGATGATCTGCTTCACGCTGGGGTCCTTTGCGAAATCAATGGGTTGCTGCGCCTCAGGTTTGCTGTCGCAACGCCCGCAGCATTGTTGCGATCACCTCGGATTCGACCGCGCCCCGGCTGTCGCCTGCGCCAAAGGCAGCGCAACACGCCGAAGCGTCGCCGTCGCGAACACGGTACACGGCGATCACGCTGCCTGGCCCGCAGCCCGTATGCCCGCAAACAGAATGCCCGGCCTCTATAGACCCTTGCATCACACCCAAACCATAGCCGGCGGTAGCCCAGGGGCGTCCGGGAATCGGGCCGCCCAGTGCTCGGGCTGTCTGCATTTCCTGCAGCAAGGGCCCGGGAAGCAGATCGGCACCGAGGAGGCCATCCAGAAACAGCGCAGCCTGCGAAAGCGGCCCGATCAACAGGCCGTGGTAAACCCAGGCGGGGTCGTAATTCGAGGCGTTGCCCAAGTGAGTCATGTGCAGGTCTGCCGGCGTTTTAGCGAAGTGAACGTTGGCCAGCCCCAAGGGAAAAAGTGCCCGCTGGGTGACCGCTTCCTCCAGCGGCCGATCAGTCAGCCGCTCAATGAGCCTGCTGATCAGCATGTAGCCAACATTTGAATACCCCCAGCCTGTGCCGGGCGGGTACCGAAGTCGCTCACCGTCAAGGCGCCGCATCATTTCATCCGGCGACCAGGCGGGTTCGGCCCGCGCAACAGCGGCGTGATAGTCCGCCAGCTCTCCATAATCCGCCAATCCCGCTTCATGGCGCAGCAGCTGGCGCAAGGTGAAGGGCTGAGCATCGACTGGATCGTCCAGACCGATCAGGTTGTCACGAACCAGCGAGAGCGCCGTGGTTGCCAGGACCGTCTTGGTAAAACTCCACCAGGGGGTTAAGGGTTCATTTGTCGGGGCGGGTAGTAGCTGACCATTGACTATCAATGAACTGAGCATTGGCTTCCTTGTGATGCGTGATTGGGGCGGCTCGACAGCAGGGGCAATCATTGCGCTGCGCCCATCTGCCCACGTAACGCGCTCCGCAGAGTGGCAATCACCTCATCCACTCCCGGACCTTGGACGGGCGGAGGGTCAGGGCGTTCGCAAAACTCTCTCCAGACGTAAAGCATCAGTTCTGCGCCATCGGCCTGGAGGGCGTTGTCGGGCAATGAGCCAAACGTCTGCAGCAGCCTGTACCTGTCGTCGCTCCAGAACAATGCCTCTAACCACGGATAAACCGGAATGAAATGAAAGTGGATGGAATGCCCCGCCTGATGGCCGAAACGGCCAATATAAAGGTGTCTGGGCTGCAGATGTTCATCGAGTGTGGCCTGTAGCGTGGCTTGCAAACCGCCCAGCTCGGCCAGCGCTTCGGTGGGTAACGCCGCCAGGGAAGGGCTCATGGACTTAGCGCCGAGCATGAGGTACCCGGGCAACGCGCTGTCCACTCGATGATTGATCAACCAGTGGCGTGTTTCGTGTATGACAAAGCGAGGCGGTATGTCCATTTCACTGCCTTGATTGAGCGATAGCGGAAGGTAACACCCATAGGACCGCTTGCCACGGGTGCGCGGCCGGTGAGCAGCGGTCGCAGCGCGCGTCAGCTTCAAAATAACGGCTGCAAGCTGGAAAAGCTTTCTGAAGCGCCACAGACGGCGCTTTTTCAGCTTACAGGCCCTGGCTCCGGTTTTTTCATAAACCCCAACGTCAGCATCGCGCCCACGCCTGCAAGCGCCATGTCCTTCTGTGCATCCCAAAAATCGTCCTGCGCACCGACCACATCGGCGCCGTGGTCACCCAGGTACGCGCCGCCAAACCATTCCATCAGCTCATAGACCGCCGAAGTGCTCATGATCAGGTTCCAGGCGATAAGGGAAACGTAGCGCGGATTCATACCCATCTGCTGCGATAGCTCCCGTATCGGCACGCTCAGCAGCAGCCCATAAGTCAGGTGTACGAAGCGGTCGTATTGATTGCGCTCCCATCCCATCAGCCCGTTGAGGTCGAGACTGAATACATTCAACAGCCAGGTGTTATACGGGACCTCCGGGTAGCTGTAGTGCGCGCCGACCTGATGAATAAACAGGAACAGCAAGGTCGCGCACCATGCGCTGCGGGACAGCGCCGGCCGGGTCCGCTTGCACCACAGTGCGGCGACGACCAGCAGCACCATGATGTTTTCAACGAACCAGGACTGTCGATCGACCGGTGCGATCCCCAGTGCCACAAACGTTAGGCTGAAACCCAAAAGCGCGCGATGGGCGAAGCCGGCGCTTACTGCTTGAGTCATCGGGCATCCTTACTGATCAGATTCGTCACCTCGGCGGGTCAGCGCTGCTGGATGCGCAACACGACCTTGCCGTGCACATGCCCGTTGGCGACAGCGTCCAGCGCCTTGGCCGCGTCCCTTAGCTCGAAGGTCTGTTCGATGAACACCCTGACTTCACCGGCTTCCACCAGCCCGGCGATGGCTGCAAGCTCCTGTCCGTCAGGCCGCGCGGTGAAGCGGGTCCCGGTTTTGCCTTGCGCTTGGGGGTGATGGGCATCCGGCATTTCAAGCGTTGAAACCAACCGTCCGCCTTCGCCCAATACCTGCCAGGAACGCGCTTGTGTTTCACCGCCAATCAAGTCGATGACCAGATCAAAGTCCTGACAGATGTCTTCAAAGGCTTCTTTTTTGTAATCGATGGCGCGATCCACCCCCAGCTCCTGAAGGAAGCCAAGGCTTTCGCTGGATGCCGTGGCGAACACCGTGGCGCCTTTGACCCGCGCGAACTGCACTGCGAAATGCCCGACCCCGCCACTGCCGCCATGGATCAGCACCTTATGGCCCTGCTCAAGATGGCCATGCTCCACCAAAGCCTGCCACGCGGTGTGGCCGGCCAGAGGAATGCCAGCCGCGTGGCGCCAGTCCAGGGAGGAGGGGACGTGGGCCAGGTGGGCGACCGGCACGCGTGAGTACTGGGCGTACCCACCGTCGGCACCAATCATGGCAAACACCCGGTCACCGACTTCAAAACCCGACACACCCTCGCCGAGCGCTTCGACCGTTCCTGCGATCTCGCGGCCCATGGTCAACGGCAGCTTGTCCTGGCGCACTTCCGGATACTCGCCCTCGCGGATTTTGTAATCCACGGGGTTGACGCCCACGGCGAAATTTTTCACGAGGACCTCACCGGCTTGCGGCTGCGGGATATCGACTTCGCTGAGTTCCATGACCTGCGGGCCGCCGAAATGATCGATGCGAATGGCTTTCATGGTTCACCTCCACGGGTGGTTTTTGACTGAGCAAAGGCTGTCAGTGGGGCTCGAGCATCGCCGTTGAAAGCCTTCGGTACGGTTTGAAATGTCGACTGGTGGTGGTTTCGAACGTTCAGCTTTTTGCCATCCGGGTGGCGCCTGCGGTCAGGTGCCTGCGTTGCGACGGCCAGTGCGTGCATCGACATCCGCTGCGGTCTTGCGCGTGCTGGACGAGGCGCTGACACGCTTCTGGCGAGGGACGTGTGGCGGGACAGGGGCAGATTTTATGAACCCCGCCGATTCACGTTTTGTCGTACGTGGATTCGCGTTCCTGAAACGGCAAGCGCTCGGCGCTAAGGAGAAGGCCCATGACGACGGTAGGTGATTTCCTGATCGAACGACTCAGCCAGTGGGGTGTGACCCGCATCTTTGGCTACCCGGGCGATGGCATCAACGGCGTGTTCGGCGCCATGCGCAGAGCGCCTGACAAGATTGAATTCGTGCAGTGTCGGCACGAAGAAATGGCCGCGTTCATGGCCAGTGCCCACGCCAAGTTCACCGGCGAGCTGGGCGTGTGCATTGCCACCTCCGGCCCCGGCGCATCGCACTTGATCACAGGGCTGTATGACGCGCGCATGGACCACATGCCCGTCCTGGCCATCACCGGTCAGCAGGCCCGTACCGCGCTCGGCGGGCACTACCAGCAGGAGTTGGACCTGGTCTCGATGTTCAAGGACGTCGCTGGCGCGTTCGTGCATCAGGCGACGGCCCCTTCGCAGGTGCGGCATCTGGTGGATCGGGCAGTGCGCACGGCGCTGGGCGAGCGCCGGGTCACCGCGCTGATTCTGCCCAACGACCTTCAGGAAATGCCCTACGAAGAACCGGCACGTGCCCATGGCACGGTGCATTCCGGCGTGGGGTTTTCCAGACCCAGGGTGCTGCCCTACGAGACTGACCTGCAACGCGCCGCCGACGTGCTGAACGCCGGAAAAAAGGTCGCCATGCTGGTGGGCGCCGGCGCGTTGGCCGCCAGCGATCAGGTTCAGGCGGTGGCTGAAAAGCTGGGCGCTGGCGTTGCCAAAGCGTTGCTGGGCAAAGCTGTGCTTCCGGACGCGCTGCCGTGGGTGACCGGCAGCATCGGCCTGCTGGGCACTGAAGCCAGCTACAAGCTGATGACCGAATGCGACACGCTGCTGATGATCGGCTCGGGCTTCCCGTACTCCGAGTTCCTGCCCAAAGAAGGCCAGGCGCGCGGCGTGCAGATCGACTTGAGCCCGGACATGCTCAGCCTGCGCTACCCGATGGAGGTCAATCTGGTGGGCGACGCCGCCGAAACCCTCACAGCGCTGCTGCCGCTGCTCACCCCCAGGACAGACCGCAAATGGCAGAGCAAGGTCGAGCGCTGGCGCGGCGACTCGGACAAACAGCTGCGCAAGCGGGCGCTGGTCAGCGCCGACGCGATCAACCCGCAGCGGGTGGTTTACGAACTGTCGTCGCAGTTGCCTGACGCCGCGATCATCACCTCCGATTCAGGCTCATGCGCCAACTGGTACGCGCGCGACCTGCAAATTCGCGCCGGCATGATGTGCTCGCTGTCCGGCGGGCTGGCGTCCATGGGTGCCGCGGTGCCTTACGCCATTGCGGCAAAGTTCGCCCACCCGCAGCGCCCGGTCATTGCTCTGGTCGGCGACGGCGCCATGCAGATGAACAACATGGCCGAGCTGATCACGGTCGCCAAATACTGGAAGCAGTGGGGCAACGGCAAATGGGTGTGTGCGGTCTTCAATAATCAGGACCTGAACCAGGTGACGTGGGAACAGCGGGTAATGGAAGGGGACCCCAAGTTTGCGGCGTCTCAGGACATCCCGGACGTGCCCTACCACCTGTTCGCCATCTCGATTGGCCTGAAGGGGATCTATGTCGAGCGCGAGGAAGACGTTGCCGGTGCCTGGGAGCAGGCGTTGAGCAGTGACGTCCCGGTGCTGATCGAATTCAAGACCGATCCGAACGTTGCGCCGCTGCCGCCGCACATCAAGCTGACCCAAGCGAAAAAGTTCGCCGGAGCGTTGCTGACAGGCGATCCCGACGAGGTGGGCATTATCAAGCAGACCGCCAAGCAAATCGTCAGTAGCGTGCTGCCCGGACGCGGCAAGGGAGCATGACGGACACGCCGAAGAAAACGCCGGTCGATAAATCATTGAGCGAGCTTTCAGGCTAAGCCTGATCACTTGAGTGGAGTCTGCTTCATGGAGTCATCGGATCCGGCGTTGATGCTGGCGCGTTTTCAGTTTGCGTTCACCATCAGCTTTCACATCGTGCTCGCGGCGTTGTCCATCGGCCTGGCCAATTACCTGATGGTGCTTGAAGCCCTGTGGCTGTGGCGCAAGCGTCAGGTCTACATGGACCTTTATAAGTTCTGGCTGAAAGTGTTTGCGCTGACGGTGGCGGTGGGCACCGCATCGGGACTGGTCATGGAGTTCGAGTTCGGCACCAACTGGAGCGCGCTGGCCAGCCGGGCAGGGGGCGTGCTCGGGCCCCTGATGTTCTACGAAGTGATGGTCGCTTTCTTCCTGGAAGCCGGCTTCATCGGCGTCATGTTACTGGGCATGAACAAAGTCGGCCCGCGGCTGCACTTCTTTTCCACCTGCGCCGTGGCCGTCGGTTCGCTGTTCAGCGCGTTCTGGATTCTGTCCGCCAATTCATGGATGCACACGCCGGCCGGGTTCAGCGTGGCGGCTGACGGGCGATTCGTGCCGGTGGACTGGCTGCAGATCATCTTCAATCCCTCGTTTCCCTATCGAATGGTCCACATGAGCATCGCCGCGTTTCTCGGCACGGCCCTGCTGGTGGGCGGGGCCGGGGCATGGCACCTGTTGAGCAACCCGCGGCATCAGGCTGCACGGGTGATGTTCTCCATGGCGCTGTGGATGGCCGCCATCGTCGGACCGTTGCAAATCGTCGCGGGTGATCTGCACGGCGAAAATACCCGTGACCACCAGCCGCAGAAACTGGCCGCCATGGAGGGGTCCTGGCAGCGGCCCGAAGCAGGACAGGGCGAACCGCTCCGGCTGTTCGCGATCCCGGATCAGGCCAATCGCACAAATGATTTTGAAGTAGCGATTCCCCATCTTGGTTCGCTGTACCTGCGCCATGACTGGACCGGCACCATTCAAAGCCTTGAGGCGTTTTCGCCGGACGATATCCCGCCGGTGGCCGTGGTGTTCTTCGCGTTTCGCGTGATGGTGGGCTTGGGTTTGCTGATCGTTGCGCTGGGGCTCGCGAGCCTGTTTCTGCGCTGGCGAGGCACGCTGTTTCGGTCGCGCTGGTTGCTGCGCACCGCCGTTGTGATGGCGCCCGCCGGGTTCGTCGCGATGATTTGCGGCTGGATCGTCACGGAGGTGGGGCGGCAACCTTTCACCGTGTACGGGCTGATGCGCACGGCCCACAGCAATGGCCAGCAGCCGTTTTCATTTGTCGCCGGCAGCACGTTGGCCATCGTGGTCCTGTATCTGCTGGTGTTCGGCCTTGGTTTTTTCTATCTCATGCGCGCCATCGGCAGGCTGCCCGCACAAACGCCAGGCGCTGACGAAACAACAGCTGAGCGGCGGGAGGTGCGTGATGTGGATGCCTGAGGCGTTACTGCCCGACCTGGCGGCGGCTGCGATTGCGTTCACTATCATCACCTACGTGATTCTGGACGGCACCGACCTGGGCGTCGGGATCCTATTTGCAACGCACCGCGATCCCGATGAAAAACGGATCATGGTCAAGTCCATCCTGCCGATCTGGGACGGCAACGAGACCTGGCTCGTACTCGGTGGCGGTGGTCTGCTGGCGCTGTTTCCGGTGGCCTACAGCGTGTTGTTCTCGGCGCTGTACATCCCCGTCATGACGATGCTGCTGGCGCTGATCGTCCGGGCGGTCGCGCTGGAATACCGCCAGGACGCATCCGGCCGAATGAAGCGCCTGCTGGATATCAGTCTGGTGGGCGGTTCGTTGATCGCCACCCTGTGCCAAGGCCTGATCATGGGCTGCGTGGTGCAAGGGATTGAGCAACACGATGGCAGGTTCAGCGGTACCGGCTGGGAATGGTTCGGGGTGTTCCCTCTGACCTGCGCCGTGGTGCTGGTGATCGGCTACGCGCTGCTGGGCAATTGCTGGCTGTTCTGGCGCACGGAGGGGCCGTTGCAGTCAGTCGCAAAACGACGCGCGCGCCGACTCGGCTGGCTGACGCTGCTGGGCACCGCGGTGGTTTTTGTCTGGAGCAGTCTTGTGAACCCTGCGTACCGGGAGCACCTGTTTGCCTCCAGCCTGACCGTGCCACTGGTCCTGCTGCAGTGCGCGTTGGTGGCCGGCTTCCACCGGGCGTTCTCTCATCGCTTCGCATTTTTGCCATTGTTCGCGGTGCTGGGTGGGTTCGGCGTGGCGTTCGCTCTGGCCATTATTGCCCTGTACCCGCTGATTCTGCCGGCCTCGTTGACCATCCGCGAAGCCTCGGCGCCGCCGTCCAGCCAGGCTTTCATGCTCTCCGGTTTTGCCGTGCTGGTGCCGGTGACGCTGGCATACAGCACCTGGGGGTTCTGGGTGTTTAGAGGCAAGGTCAAAAAAGACGGATAGCGACTTCGCATAGCGAGGCTCGGCTTAAGCCGTCTGGGTGCCAGCCTCGGTCAGCGCGGGCTGCGAAGGGCCGGTCGGCTGGTGAAACTGCGCCTGGGATTTACCGGCTCGCTTGGCCCGATACAGCGCTTCATCCGCCTGGCCCAGCGCATTGTCAAAATCACCTTCAGTCCACAAGGCGCCACCGACGCTGCACCCCACTCTGATCACCTGGCCTGCCAGGGTGACCGGTTCGGCAATCTTCTTCAGGATGCGTTGCGCCGCGCTCTGGATACTCTCCAGTGATTCGCCGGTCTTCAAGCGCAGCAGCAGGACGAACTCATCCCCGCCGTGGCGCACCGCAATGTCGCCATCGCGCACGGTGGCGGAGAGTCGCAGGCCGACCGAGTGGAGCAGGGCGTCTCCGACCGCATGACCGAAGTTGTCATTGACCGGTTTGAAGCCGTCCAGGTCCAGGCACAGCACGCCGAAGGCAGGCTGTTGACCGGCTTCGTTCTGCAGGCCCTCGACGTAGTTTTCCAGTGCTGCCCGGTTGGGAAGACCGGTCACGGTGTCGCGGTACGCCACGCCTTTGATCAGCGCCAGTTGGCCTTTTTTCTGAGTCAGGTTTTCCACCAGATGGCGAATCACCATGCTCAGCTTTTCAACTTCCAGGCTGCCTTTGACCAGCGGTATATCGACGTCCGCACCCTCGCTCAGGCGCGTCGCTGCGTCGGCGATCTGGTTAAGGGGGCGCGTGATGACGCCGGCGACAAACCAGCCCATCACGGCAAACGCGATGGACAACAGGCTGCCCCACAGCAGGATTTCCGCGCGCAGTCCGTTGGCCTCGGCAAACGCGACAGAGGCGGGTTGCCGCGTCACGACCGTCCAGCCAAGGCCTGCATAGCCGTCAATGCCGGCGCTTCCGGCAAACCCTGACACGTAGGTTTTGCCGTCTTGCCACTGGCTGACCGTCCAGTGGTTTTCGCTGTTGTGGTGGATGCTGGCTTCGCTCGGTTTACCGATCAGTTGCTTGGGGCCGAGCAAAACAATGCCGTCTCTGCTGACGACCAGAAATTCAAGCTCCGGGAGGCTTTTCTTCAACGGTTCAAACATGGTCCGGCCTATTTCGGCGGCCCACTGCCAAGACAGGTGTGTGCCCAGTACACCGATGAAATGACCGGAGGTGTCCCGCACGGGCATGCTGATATCGACAAACTTCATGGCTTCGCCCGATGGGTTGGGCAAGAGTTTTGCGAGCATGACGGCTTCGTGCACGTCGCCAATGAACGTCTTGTCCTGCCCCTCCATGAACACAGGACGGTGCGCGATGCTGGCACCTTCCAGCAGGCGGCCGGTTGACGCAACCACCGTGCCTTGGGCATCCGTGAGGCCGATCCACGAATAGCTGGGGAACTGCGCGTTGAGGTGGTTGAGCAGGCTGCGGGCCTGGGCAACGTTGTCGGGGTTGCGCAGCGCTTCCAACGCGCTGAGAACGCTGAGCTCCTTGGCGCGGCTGTGCATGTCGCGATCCAGACGGTCGATCATCGAGGCGGCGTATTCCGCCAGTTGATGCCCGGTCTGCTCTTTGTGCCTTGAGATTGCTGACGCGCCGATGACCGTGCCGAAGATGCAGGTAATCACCAACACCGAAAGCGCGACGAACACTGCGAATTTCGCTCGCAGGCTTTGGAAGGGGAGCAGCTGCATGATAGATCGCCCGGCAGGATCAAACGCCTTCGATCCCTGGCATTCTTGAACAGGCTATCGGCGAGGATGAGGTTTTACTTGAGCCTGTTGACGTCAGCCGCACTGACAGACGGTGCGCCGCCTCTCGAAAAGCGCAGATTGCTGGCTTGAACTATCCCCCCTGGGGGGATAGGATGCCGGCCACTGCTGTCGAACCCGAGGCTTGTTAATGAGCGATCAAGACCACGAACATTCCCATCCCGAATCCCACGCTCATGGCCATGTTCACCCTGATATCCACCCCCATGTCCACCAGAGCCACGCGGCGATCATCAAGCGCCTCAAACGGGCAGACGGCCACTTGCGCAGCATCATCACCATGATCGAAGAAGGCCGTGAGTGCGTGGACATCGCGCAACAGCTGCACGCGGTGGAAAAAGCAGTGTGCCAGGCCAAACGCACGCTGATCCAGGATCACATCGACCATTGCCTGGAAGACACCGTTGCGTCCTTGGGCAATGGCGAGCGCGCGCCACTGGAAGCCTTCAAACAAATCACCAAATACCTCTAGGTCCGTCATGCCCAATTTCGCTGAACTGCTGCGACAGGGCGGGGCTCATGCCTGGCTGTATTTCCCGAGCGCTATCCTGCTGGGTGCCCTGCATGGGCTGGAGCCCGGCCATTCCAAAACCATGATGGCAGCCTTTATCGTGGCGGTCCGGGGCACGGTAAAACAGGCCATCCTGCTGGGCCTGGCCGCGACGTTGTCGCACACCGCGGTGGTCTGGCTGGTCGCCATCGGCGGCATGTATCTGGGTGCAGGGCTGGACGCGCAGACCACCGAGCCATACTTCCAGCTTGCGTCCGCTGCCCTGATCATCGCCATTGCGCTATGGATGCTATGGCGAACGTGGCGTGGGGAACGGATGTTCACTGTGGAGCACGCGGGCGGTCATCATCATCATCACCATCACCATCACCATCACCATGACCATGACCATGACCCTCATCATGACCATCATGACGGCACCCATCCGATGGACGCGGCCCTGTCTGCGGATGGCTATCAGGACGCCCACGAGCGCGCCCACGCCGACGACATCCGCAAGCGCTTCACCCAGCGTGAGGTCAGCACCGGTCAGATCATCGTCTTCGGTCTGACGGGCGGGCTCATTCCATGCCCGGCCGCCATCACCGTGCTGTTGCTGTGTCTTCAGGTGAAGGAGGTCGCGCTGGGCGGGATGCTGGTCTTGAGTTTCAGCATCGGCCTGGCGCTCACGCTGGTCACCG
This sequence comes from Pseudomonas sp. ME-P-057, assembly GCF_030208975.1. Taxonomy (NCBI): domain Bacteria; kingdom Pseudomonadati; phylum Pseudomonadota; class Gammaproteobacteria; order Pseudomonadales; family Pseudomonadaceae; genus Pseudomonas; species Pseudomonas sp. ME-P-057. Next base: position 264,693 of record NZ_JARVSX010000011.1, on the reverse strand, counting down.
TCGGCGTTGCCGCAGCCGTCGGGGCCCGTAAAGCCTCCAGCCGCTGGCCCTGGTTGAGTGCCTTGGCACGTCGGGCGCCTTACTTGTCCAGTGTCTTGATCATTGCAGTCGGTGTGTACGTGGGCGTGCACGGCTGGATCGGGCTGAACGTTTAGGCACCTGTCGCCGCGGTACAGGGGCTGAATATCCTTACTGCAGCGTGCGCGGTGTCACTGACACCGCGTCCTTCCAGTGGACCCAGGCAGACCGGATGCCTTCAGTGGGGTGGGCACACCGAGTGCCTTCTGTGGGACTGGCTTCAGCCGGGAAGGCGTCAGTCGCCATGCCTCGGAATAGACGGCGGTCAAACAGGCCTTTTCCCGGCTGAAGCCGGTCCCACTGGCACACCGCGTGCCTTCACTGGGACCGGCTTTAGCCGGGAAGGCGTCAGTCGCCATGCCTCGGAACAGATGGCGTTCAAACAGGCCTCTTCCCGGCTGAAGCCAGTCCCACTGGCACACCGCGTGCCTTCAGTGGGACCGGCTTTAGCCGGGAAGGCGTCAGTCGCCATGCCTCGGAATAGATGGCGTTCAAACAGGCCTCTTCCCGGCTGAAGCCGGTCCCACTGGCACCGCGCATACCGGGTAGGACCGGCTTCAGCCGGGAAGGCGTCGGTTGCCACGCCTCGGTGCAGTGTGCCGCCGCCGGCATTCCCGGCTAAAGCCGGTCCTACTAAGTAAACGCGCCGCTGTTGTAGGACCGGCTTTAGCCGGGAAGGCGTCAGCGCAGCAGGTGGACACACAGCCCTGCCGCGGCGCATCCCAGCAACACCGTGATCACGCCGCGCTTGAAGCGAAACAGGGCGATCGCTGCGCCAATGGCGATCAGCAAGGACGGCCACTCAAGTCCTGCACTGAAGCCGTTGGGCCAAAGCACGTGGTAGCCGAAAAAGCAGGCAAGATTGAGAATCACACCCACCACGGCGGCAGTGATGGCGGTCAGCGGGGCGGTGAAGGAGAGCTCATTGTGGGTCGATTCCACCAGCGGCCCACCGGCGAGGATGAACAGAAAAGACGGCAGGAAGGTGAACCAGGTCACCAGCGCGGCAGCGACGGCCCCTGCAACAAACGCCTGCTCCGGCCCGAAGACGTGCAGGACATAGGCCCCGACGAATCCGACATAGGCCACCACCATGATCAGTGGGCCTGGCGTGGTCTCGCCGAGCGCCAGGCCATCGATCATTTGCGTCGGCGTCAACCAGCCATAGTGACTGACCGCGCCCTGGTAAACGTAGGGGAGCACCGCGTACGCACCGCCGAACGTCAACAGCGCAGCTTTGGTGAAGAACCAGCCCATCTGCGTGAGTGTGCCCTCCCAACCGAAGAGTGCGGTCAGGACCGCCATGGGCAATACCCATAACACGACGCCTGCGGCACCGAGGTATGTGAGCCTGAGCCACGTAAAGCGCGCATGGTCCGGTGGCGGCGTATGGTCATCGATCAGGGCCGGGCCAAAGGATCTGTTCGCCGCGCCGTGCCCGCCGTGCCTGAACATCTCCGGCGCCCAGCGACCGCCCAGATAGCCCACCAGCGCAGCCGCCAGCACGATCAGCGGGAAGGGAACATTGAAGGCAAAGACAGCGGTGAACGAGGCTGCAGCAATGGCCCATAGCCCGTTGTTTTTCAGCACGCGCGAGCCGATCCGATGAGCCGCTTGCAGCACAATGGCCGTGACGGCGGGCTTGATCCCGTAAAACAACCCGGCCACGACGGGGAGTTCGCCAAACGCGATGTAGAGCCACGACAGCGCGATCAAAATGAACAGCGAGGGCAGCACAAACAGCGCGCCGGCGATCACGCCGCCCTTTGTCCGGTGCATCAGCCAGCCAATGTACGTCGCCAGTTGCTGGGCTTCAGGCCCCGGCAAGACCATGCAGTAGTTGAGTGCATGCAGAAACCGGCGCTCGGAAATCCAGCGTCGGCGCTCCACCAGCTCCTGGTGCATGATCGAGATTTGCCCGGCCGGGCCGCCGAAGCTGATAAAGCCAAGCTTCAGCCAGAACCAGAATGCCGTGCGCAAACTGACGGGGGCAGGGGTGGACCGCTCCTCTTCAGGCTCCGGCTTCAATGTGCCGCTCATGGGCGAATGCTCTTTCATGGCGAGGGCGAGGGCGAGTGTCAGGCCTTTTTATCCGCCAAGCCAGCCTCAGCTTCGGTGTTGCTAGGCGAATTAGCTGGGGCGGCGATAGCCTCAGGTTCAGCCGCCGCTTCGGTGGCGAGCTTAAGACGGTCGGCTTTGCTGACGTAGGTGGACTTGTTCTTCGGCGCCAGCTTGGCGCTCGCCTTTTTCGCGTTGGCCTTCAAAATCTGGTTGAGTTTCTTGCGACGGTTCATGCCTGGTTACCCGGTGTGCAGATGCGTGACGGTTTTAGTGCGGGCAGTGAATCAGATCAGCGACAAATCTTCCACACAGTCCTTGGCAAGGGGGCGCCCAGCGGTTATGAAACATCACGCAGAGCCGACCGCGCTTGCTCGACCATTCGCCTGGAGACCCACGATGGACCTTGAAGACAGCTCGCCCGTCACAACCCTGCAGGCGCTCGAAGCCTTGTATGGCCCCATCGCCGCGCCGTCGCTGGTCAAAGAGGTCGACCACATTCACCCCGTGTATCGGCCCTTTATCGAGGCCTCGACCTTCGTTGTGCTTGCGTCCTCCGGCGCGGGCGGGCTGGACGCCTCACCCCGGGGCGATCAGGCGGGTTTCGTGCATATCCACGACAGCCACACCCTGTATTTGCCGGACCGTCGCGGCAACAACCGCATTGATACGCTGCGCAACATCATTGAGGACCCTCGGGTTGCGCTGCTGTTTCTGGTGCCGGGCGTGGGCGAGACGCTGCGAGTCAATGGCACGGCGCACATCTGTATCGCGCCTGACCTGCTGGCCCGATTCGCGGTGGATGGCAAGCTGCCGAAGTCGGTGATTCGGGTCACGGTGAGCAGTGTTTACTTTCAGTGCAGCAGGGCGGTCATCCGCGCCGGACTCTGGGATTCATCCCGGCACGTGCCGCGAAGTGCGCTGCCAACCGCCGGGCAAATTCTCAAAGCGGTCTCCCAGGCAGCGATTGATGGCGAGGCGTACGACAAGGCGCTACCGGGAAGGATCGCCGACACGCTGTACTGACCGGCGGAATCGGAGCACCCAAAACGGGAAGACCCGCTCTTGCGCGGTGCAACAGTGGGGCTGAGCGTGCTGACGAAGCGATGTCCTGATCGCAGAGATGCGTCGGTTGAACGGCGACTTTGCGAGCAAGCTCACTCCCACAGGTTGAACGGTGTTCGCAGTTGTGACGTTGATCCTGGGGGTGGCCCGATGACAGCTTCCGCCCTACCATTGATGCTCATCTTCGATCAACGCGACGGGCCGCCGTGAATATCAACTTTGACCTCAACGACCTTCAGGCTTTTCGTGCCGTGGTGGAGAAGGAAGGCTTTCGCCGCGCGGCGGATTCCATCCGTATCACCCAGTCGGCCCTGAGCCGGCGTATCGAAAAACTCGAATCGGCGTTGGGCGTGAAGCTGTTCGAGCGGACCACGCGCAAGGTGTCGCTGACCAATGTCGGTCGCGCGTTCCTGCCGCAAGTGGAACGGCTGCTCGATGACCTCGACCTGGCACTGCTCAGCATCGGCGACGGCGGGGCCACTCGCAGGGGCACGTTGACCATCGCTTGTGTGCCTTCGGCGGCGTATTACTTCATGCCCCATGCCATCCGCAGTTTCCATGGGCAGTTTCCGCTGATTAAAATCAGGCTGATCGACGCGTCAGCCAATGAGGTCAGCGCCGCCGTGGCCTCCGGCGAAGCGGATTTCGGTGTGGGCTTCACCGGCAACCTGGCACCGGAAATCGAGTTCAGTGCGTTGCTGGAAGAACGCTACGTGATTGCCTGTCGTCGCGACCATCCCCTGGCCACACGCGACGTCGTCACCTGGGCGCAAGCCTACGAATACGAGCACATCACCCTCGACAAATCCTCGGGCAACCGTCTGGTGCTGGACCGTGCGCTGGCGGGCCTGAAAATGGGCAAGGAAAGCGTGTGTGAAGCGCGGCACGTGACCACGGTGCTCGGGCTGATCGAGGCGGGATTGGGGATTGCTGCGGTGCCGTCGATTGCCATGCCGCTCTCGCCTCATCCGATCCTGGCGAGCGTGGCGTTGATCGAACCGGAGGTGGTCAGGCACATGGGCCTGTTGAAGCGCCGCGGGCGCACGTTGACGCCTGCGGCTCTGGAACTGGAGCAGCGCATTCGTGCGCTGCCCGGTACCTTACCGAGGGACTGAGTCCAGCCCGGTTTCGCGAACGCTGGCCTGGGCATCGGGGGACGACAGGAAGTCCAGCAATTGCTTCGCTTCAGCCGGGTGATCGGCATTCTTCGGGATACCAGCGGCGTAGCGCGTGACCGATTGCACATTCTCCGGGATTTTGCCGACGAAGGTCACGCCCGGGACGGGCAGCAGCTCTGCCACCTGCTGGAAGCCTATCTGGTAGTCGCCCTTGGCGACGACAGACGCGACGGCAATGCGCTCGATCATTTTGCCTTTAGGCGCGAGCTGCTGCTGGATGCCGAGCTTTTTGAACAGCTCCTTCTCGATGTACACGCCGCTCGCGCTGTCTGAATACGCCACTGACTTGGCCGCCAGCAAGGTGTTTTTCAGCTCCGTATCGGTGCCGATGGCGGGCTCGTCCGCGCCCGCTTTGACGACCATGCCGATGCGTGAATCGGCCAGTTCTACACGGCTGCCGGCGTCGACCTTGCCCTGCTTGATCAGGTCATCCAGCGCGTAGCCGACCATGATCACCACGTCGGCGTGCTCGCCCCGGTCGAGGCGGTTGGGTATCGCCTCGGCGGCTTTGCCCATGGACGGGCCGAGGACGGTTTTCAGCGTGTTACCGCTGTGCTCGGCGTATTGCGGGCCGAGGCGTTGATACGCCGCGGTGAAGCCGCCCGAGGTCATGACGGTCAGCTCCTGCGCTTGTGCAACGTTGCCATACACGCAGCAGGCGAGGGCCAGGACAGAAAGGGGTTTGATCAGGGCATTCATAATGACGTCCTTCAAGCAGTAGCCAGTGATTGGGCGGCGAGACGGCGGTACAGCATCATCGTCGCGGTAAAAGCGCAGAAGGCAGCGAAGATCATCCAGTACGCCGGGGCAGCCTTATCGCCCGTCAGGTGGATGAGCCAGGTCGAGATGGCCGGGGTGAAGCCGCCGAAGATGGCCGTGGCCAGGCTGTAGGCCAGGGAGAAACCGGCCACTCGCACTTCCACCGGCATCATCTCGGTCAGCGCCGGAATCATCGCGCCATTGTAAATACCGTAGAGGAACGAGAACCACAGCAGCACTTCGAGCATGTGCGCGAAGGTTGGCGCCTGGGCGAGAAACGATAGCGCCGGGTAAGCTGTCAGAAGGGTCAGCAAGGACATCGACAGTAAGAGAGGTTTCCGCCCCAGCCGGTCACTGAGCGCGCCGCCGATGGGCAGCCAGATGAAATTGGATATGCCCACCAGCAGCGTGACGATGAGCGCGTCGCTGGTGCTCAGCTGCAACACGGAGCGGCCGAAGGTCGGAGCGTACACGGTGATCATGTAAAACGCTGTGGTCGTCATCGCCACCATCAGCATGCCAAGGATGACCACGCTGGCGTTGCTGAACAGGGTGGCGAATACCATTTTCATGGTCGGCCGGTGCTTGCGCGTGGTGAATTCCTCGGTTTCCTCAAGGCTGCGGCGCAGCAGGAAGATGAACGGGATGATCAAGCAACCAACGGCGAACGGAATGCGCCAGCCCCACGCCGACAGCTCGGCAGGCGCCAGCCATTGGTTGAGGGTGTAGCCCAGCGCGGCGGCCACCACGATAGCCACTTGCTGGCTGGCGGACTGCCAACTGGCGTAGAACCCTTTGCGGCCCGGCGTCGCCATCTCGGCCAGATAAACCGACACGCCGCCCATTTCCGCACCTGCGGAAAAGCCCTGCAGCAGCCGGCCCAGCAACACCAGCGCGGGCGCCCACAAGCCTATTGATGAGTAGCCAGGGACGAGGACAATCAGCAAGGTGCCGCTGGCCATGATTGCCAGCGTCACGATCAGGCCACGACGGCGCCCGACGTCATCGATATAGGCACCCAACAACACGGCGCCCAGCGGCCGCATGAGGAAGCCCGCACCGAACACGGCGAAGGTCATCATCAACGAGGCGAACTCATTGGTGGCGGGGAAGAAGGCGGCGGCGATCTGGGTGGCGTAGAAGCCGAAGAGGAAGAAGTCGAACTGTTCAAGGAAGTTTCCGGACGTGACCCGAAAGACCATCCCGGCCCTGGACTTCCCGGAGGAGGCCTGGCGTGGCGGCTGATGCATAGTGTTCTCCAGCGTTTTTTTTGAGTTTGTAAGCGCTTGTAACTGGAGATTCTGTGGCAATTTTCAGATGGCGATAATCGTTATTTTTTCATCCATTGATGCATGGATCAGATCAATCCTGGCGTGGGTGACTCGCGTCGCCAGCACCGTTACGGAGGAATGGAAGTCGGCAGCCGCAGTGAGCGGCTGCCGTCTTGAGGCGCTGTTACGCCAGCGTCCCGTTGAGCATCAGTGCTTCGACATCCGGCGCGACCTGGTTAACCGCGCCCAGGTATTCGATCAGCTCTGCCGCGCGGCTACCGCGCAGGCCGGCCGTGGTCAGCGACTTGTCGCGCACGTAGGTGTAGAGCCCGGAGACTGCAAACGCCTTGAGCTGGGCGATATGTTGCGCCTGCTTGGGCAAGGTGTTCTGAAATACATCGCTCTGGAAAAAACGCCGACGGGCCAACGGCGTGCGGAACGCGATTTCCATGATTGCCAGCTCTGCGCGCGCCTCGTTGGCGAAATGCGCGACATTGGGCGCGGGTGGGTGCTGGCCGTCGTTCTCGAACGGTTCGCACAGGTGCAGGCACACTTTGACCACGTCGTCCGAGCCTGCCAGCAGCGGTCCCAGATCGGATTTCAAATAGCCGTGCAACTGTGTCAGCGCCTCGCGCGGGCTGAAATGCACGTGAATCCGGTCGAAGGCGTCGGTGCCGTTGAAACGCTCGTCAGCCAGCGCATTGGTCAGCGTCATCGAGCCTTGGGGCAGGGCGTAGGCCAGGGTTTCATCAAACATGTTCTGCTCGTCCGAGAACAGAATCGGGCTGGCCTCCTGAAACACCTTCTGGTCGGCGGCGGACTCGAATCCGATCTCCACGCCGCCGTCCAGCTCGTAGTCCTGAAGGGTCTCGATGCCCTCGGCCAGAGGCCAGAGATGAGCGTCCTGTTCCCGCGAGAAGTGGTGCTGGATGTACAAGCCCAGGCCGGGCAGTCGCGAGCACAGTGGGCCATGCACGTCACGCCAGTAGTGCGCAAACACCTCGTGGGGCACGCGTTCGCGTCTTTTGACGGTCGTGTAGCTGTTGATTTCAATCATGGGGCACCTGTCATTCGGGAAATAATCAGTCGTAGTGATCCGATGCAGGTGCCGCGGCAGGGTTCAACGCAATTTAGCGGGGCTCCCCGGTGACCGCATGCGTCACTTTGATGTCGGTCAGACCGAGTTGGCCGGCCTGTTCGACGACTTCATCCGGCGACGCATCGGCGTTGGGCATGATCAGGCTGTTTTCGCTGTCGCCGAAATGCAGCTGGAGCAGGTGCATCGCCGCGTCGGCCACCGACAGCTGCGGCGCGTTCAGGTCGAATGGATGGCTGCGTGGCTCGCCGTTGTAGCGATAGTCAACGAGGTAATCAGGCATGACGAACTCCGGAATGAGAAGGTAAGGGCGTTATTTGCCGGGTTGCCTGTGCCTGGCGTACATCACCGCCGAGCCGCCCGAAGCGGGTCTGGCCTGCAACTCGAAGGCTTGCGGACAACCCTTGATGAGGTCACTGAGTTTTTTGTAGCCGTGGGTGCGCGGGTCGAACTCCGGCCGCAGCTTGGTGATGTTGGTGCCCAACGCACCGAGCTGGACCCAGCCGTCCTCGTCAGCGATGTCGTCGAGGATCTTGGCGATAAAGCTGATGGGCGCTTTCGGCCGTTTCGCCGTTTCAGTCGCTGCAGGCTTGAGCACGTCGGCCTGGGCCTGGGGGTCAACACTCTGTTCGGTGCTGACGGCGATGGCGTCCTCGCGCAGCAGTTCGATGTAAATGAATTTGTCGCAGGCGGCAACAAAGGGGCGTGGCGTTTTCTCCTCGCCGAAGCCGATCACGGTCAGGCCTTCCTCGCGCAGACGTGACGCCAGCCGCGTGAAATCGCTGTCGCTGGAGACCAGGCAAAACCCGTCGAAGCGGCGCGTGTACAAAAGGTCCATCGCGTCGATGATGAGCGAGCTGTCGGTGGCGTTCTTGCCCTTGGTGTAGGCAAATTGCTGGATGGGCTGAATCGAATGATCGAGCAGCACCTTCTTCCAGCCGCCCAGTTGCGGGCCCGTCCAGTCGCCGTAAATACGCTTGACGCTGGCGACGCCGTACTTGGCGATCTCTTCAAACAACCCCTCGACGATAGCGGCGGGGGCGTTATCGGCGTCGATCAATACCGCGAGGTGCTTTTGAGCGTGAGTGGAGATAGGCGTGGCCATGAATCTTCCTTGCGCAAAAGCCACACCATACCGCCAAACACTCGATGAATCCCGTCTTGCGCGGCGCGCGGATCATTCCCACCCGCACTCGCACCCGCGCAACGCTGCGCTAGTGCGGCACGGGCGTAGGCAAGTCGGTGCCGGTACGCCAGGCATCGAGATTGGCCATGACCAGGTCCGACATGGCGCGGCGGGTGTCCCAGGTGGCGCTGGCCATGTGCGGGGTCAGCAGCACATTGTCCATCGCCAGCAACGGCGGCGCGGGGTGCGGCTCGTTTTCGTAGACGTCCAGTGCAGCGCCCGCCAGACGCCCCTCGGCCAGCGCCTGCGCGAGGGCCTGTTCGTCCACCACGCTGCCACGCCCGACGTTGATCAGGTAGCCCTGCGGGCCCAGCGCCTCGAGTACGCGAGCGTCCACCAGGTGATGGGTGCTGGCGCTGCCACCGACTGCCACGACCAGAAAGTCCACCGCCGCTGCAAGTTCGACGACCGAGGCGTAATAGGTGAACGCGACGTCCTGAGGGCGGCGGCCGGTGTAGGCAATCGCCATGTCGAAGCCCTCCGCCCGGCGAGCAATGGCTGCGCCAATGCGGCCCAGCCCGATGATCCCCAGACGCGCTCGGCTGACTTTGCGGCTAAACGCAATGGGGCCGTCTGCCCAGGCGCCGGAGCGGGTAAAGCGGTCGGCCACCCGCAGGTTTCGCGCGATGCCCAGCATCAACGCCATGGCGAAATCCGCCACGTCTTCGGTCAAGACATCCGGCGTGTGGGTGATGCGGATGCCACGCTGGCGCGCTGCGTCCACGTCGACCCCGTCATAGCCCACGCCAAACACCACGATGACTTCCAGTGCCGGCAGGCTTTCGATCAGCTCACGGCTGACCGTCGATTCGCCGTTGGCGACCATCGCGCGGAGATCGGCGGTGGCGGGGCCGACGCCGGTGCCATCCTGATCGGCCTCCACGACCTCGTAGGCCGCGTGCAGCGCTTCGTCGAGCATGGCCGGTAAACGGGCGATTTTAAGGAGCCTTGGCTTCATCCAGACCTCGGGTTGTGTGAGTGGTAGTGGCATCTGCCATGGCGGCAGTGGCGGCCGTACCTCGCGGTGCCGGACGCGGCGCGCGGGCAAGAAACAGCCCCAGCACACCCCCGGCCAGCAGCGCAGCGGACACCAGCAGCAGGGCGTAGTCGTAACTTTGCGTGGCGTCCTTGATCCAGCCCATCACTGGCGGCAGGCCGAGACCTGCAATGTTGGCGATGGAGTTGATGAGCGCGATCGAGGCGGCAGCGGCGGCGCCTGACAGGTATTCGGTGGTGGTGGCCCAGAACACCGGCGTGGCCGCCCAGTTCAGACCCACTGCCACCACCAGCAAGGCGTACGCCAGCCATGGGTTGCTGGTCATCACCGCCAGCGCCAGCAAGATACCGGCTGCCATCAACGGCAACGCCAGGTGCCAGCCGCGCTCACCCTTGCGGTCCGAATGGGTGCCGTTGACGTACATGAACACGCAGGCAAACAGGAAGGGCAGCGCCGACAGCACGCTGACGGTAAACGATTCCTGACCGGACACCGACTTGACGATCAGTGGCAGGAACAGTGTGATGCCAATCGTGCCGAATGCCTGCAGCAGCCAGAACAGGCTCAGCAGCCACACCTGCCGGCTGCGAAACGCGGTCTGCCACGCGGCATGATGGGAAATCGGCGAGTTCGCCTGCTCGGCGGCGATAGTGCGGCTCAGCCACTCTTTCTGATCGGCCTGCAGCCAGTGGGTGCTTTGCGGCGAATCCGGCAAGTAGCGCAGCACGACGATCCCGAGGATGACGGCCGGCAGCCCCTCCAGCAAAAACAGCCAGCGCCAGCCGCTCACGCCGAAATAACCGTCCAGGTGCAAAAAGGCCCCGGACAGCGGCAGGCCGATCACCGACGCCAGCGCAGCCCCGATGTAGAAGAACGACATGGCCTTGGCCCGGTCGGTCTTGGGGTACCACTGCGACAGGTAATAGATGATTCCCGGCGTGAACCCCGCCTCGGCGGCGCCCAGCAATAGACGCATGCCGTAGAGCTGATTCGCGCTTTGCACGAACGCCATGCCTGCCGCAACGATGCCCCAGGTGATCATGATCCGCGCGATCCAGCGCCGCGCACCGACCCGCGTGAGAATGACGCTGCTGGGCACTTCGAGCAGGATGTAGGTGAGAAAGAACAGGCCCACGCCGATGCCATACATGCGAGCGGTCAGGCCCAGCTCGGCATTCATCTGCAATGCAGCGACGGAAATGTTCGACTTGTCGATGTACGCGACCATGTACAGCAGCATCAGAAACGGAATCAACTTGAGGTTGAGCCGCTTCATCGTGCTGGCGTGCAGGCCCGAATCCAGAAATGGCTGGGGCATGGGACTTCCTGTTGTTTTTATGGAATGCGAAGAAGCCCCACCTTAGACGACATACTCGGATACCTCAATATGTGATTCGTCGTCCCATATATAGGGATGGTTGGTGGCCCTATACTTCGGGATTTTGGCCAGCGCAGCGGACCTGACCGGTGGCCGCGTCGATCTATTCAGAGCCGCCTGTGTCAGGCTCCTGCAACCACCCAAATGGAAGAGGGCGCGCTCATGAACGGCTCGAGGAATTCGGCCACTGCCTATGCAGACTGAGAAGAAACATTCGCGAGCAGGCTCGCCCCGACGGGCTCGGGAGCGACCTTGGGTGCTGGCTCTGTTGGCAGGCAGGGGATCAATAACACGCATACCTGAGCTGATCTCACAGCGAAATTCAACGGCTGGCGTCCAGTGTTTTGAGCATGGCCACCGCGGCCAGGCTGTGAACTTTTCGAGTCGGGTGCCATTCATCCCAGTAGTAATGAGTGTCAGGGGTTTCACACACGGACCCGGCGTCCGGATAGGTGACTTGACACGGGGCATCGAGCTCCTTGAACCCCGCAACATCAGGTGCGGCTCGGAGCGTGTTGCTAAAGGCCAGATGGTCGAAGTAGCTGATGGCGACGTGACGGGTGTTAGCCAGTGTTTTCAGCGCCGCTGGCAGTTTCTGTTCGAGTATTTCCTGGTATGCCTTCGCACTCGTCGCTTGATTGCCCTGGACTACAGCCGGCACATGACTTAAATCCGTAGTTCCCACCACCATCACGTGCTTCGCGCCTGCTTCAATCAGCGACGCGGTGGCCTTCTGTATGTTCGCCACGCTTGTCTGGGCAAGCGCGTCAATCGACTCTGTCCGCGAGAAGTCCGCCCATTCAAAAAAGTCATTGGCCGAGGTGAAAATGAAATAGAGCGCATTCGGGTCCGCTTTGTGTGCCTCGGCGGCTTTCAGATGATCAGCGATCTGACCGAAAACTCCAGTGTTGCGGGAAGGTTCCATCCAGGAGTAGTAGTTGCCGTTACCGCTTTTTGCGCCGCCAATTGCGTAGTCGGTCAAGGGTGTTTCCAAGGCTTCGGCCAAATGTTCTACCGCAGTGGGACCGTTGCTCCAGCGTCCCCTCCAATATAAGGAGCCGAGTAACTCTAGCGCATCCTTGACCTTCCGGGAGGCCAATGTTCGGGTGAAGTTTTCACCTGCACCATTGTCAGAGTAGCTGTCACCGAAAGCATAAAGATGATCGTAAACCGGGCCGCCGAACGCCGTTGATGCAGTCAGTACCAATAGAGCAGCCAGGCAAGTGCGTCGAGTCATTGAAAGTCTCCCAGTGTGTCATTCCAGATTACATCCGCCGATGCTTTGGTCATGCGACGGCAGCGACCTGCGTTTATTCGAGTGCGCGCAATCTGTCCTGTTCGCGACAGGTAGGTGGCGGATTAAAGTCGACTTCCGACAGGGACAGTTCCAGAGACCACGGTGAACCACGCCGGCGTCCAGGCTTCCTTGCCACGCAGTGAACACCGTCTCTGTGGGGGTGACCGGGGTGGCGCTCCACCTTGCTCGCGGAGCCAACACTTCAGCCGCTGAACATAGATTGGCCATACAGAGGCTTTCTCGACTAAAGGTACATAACCAACCCTGCCGCAATGACCGATCAGTTGCCGGCAGGTCCGCCTGAAGTGCGGGCAGGGAACGAGTGCAGGCGGCGTCATTGCGCCCAAACCCGCCTCTGGCGCAGACTCCTGCGCACTTTCAAGGAGCGCTGCCCATGACGACTGCCCAACCCGATTTCACCACCCGCCTGCTGATTGATGCCGGCATTGGCCCAGGGATGCGAGTGCTGGACGTGGGCTGCGGAGTGGGGGACGTGGCGTTTCTGTTGAGCGGCCTGGTCGGTGCGCAGGGCGAGGTCGTCGGGATCGATCACGATGGCGCGGCGCTTGCGACGGCGCGCGGTAGGGTAGGCGACGGGCAGCTGGCGGCGCCCATGTTCGTGCAGAGCGGGCTGCTCGATGTGCCGGCGTCGCTGGGGACGTTTGACGCGATAGTCGGCCGCCGCGTGCTCATGTATCAGCCCGACACCGTGGCCGCTGCGACGGCGTTGGCCCGATTGCTACGCCCCGGCGGCATCATGGTGTTCCAGGAGCATGACACCACGATGGTCCCGGCCAGCCTCGACGGTTTTGCTCTGCATCGCCAGGCCCAGGGCTGGTTGCGCGACATGATCGCCCGCGAAGGCGCCGACCTGCACATCGGCTTCCACCTTCACGGCATCCTGAGCAAGGCCGGTCTCGCCGTGGAAAACGTGCGCGCCGAATGCATCGTGCAGACCCCCGACAACCCCTATGCCCTGGCTTACATCGTGCGCGCCTGTTTGCCGAGAATCATCACGCTGGGCGTGGCGACGGCTGAAGAGGTCGACATCGACACCCTGCAGCAGCGGCTTGATGAAGAGCGCACTCAGTCGGCCGGGATCTACATCGGTGACGTCATGTTCGGTGCCTGGGCGCGCAAGCCCGCTGAGTAAGGCGGGCTCCACAGCCCCCGATACTTGAGTACGCTATTTCAACGCGTCCCTGGTCAGAAAGCGCTCGGCATGATCTGCCGGGGGCAATCGACACGCATCGTAGCGACCGAAAATCCTGTAGCGGTTCAGCGCGATCCTGTCGTACAGCCAGTCGCGGATCACTTTTGGAAAGACCCGCCCCAGCAGCAGCCAGTGCCAGCGTGCCGGCAGGTGGGCGATGATCCTGAACATGGCATCCGAGCGAACGTAGAAGCGGTCGTCCTCCACCAGCACGATGGTATTGAACGCGTCCTGCGGCAGGCCCGCCCATTTCAGCAACGCCTGACCTTCGGGCGATTGCACGGCCGACAGCGTCAGGCGACGTTCTTTGTCCTGCTGGATGATGAACGTCGCCCAGCCGTTGCACAGCTTGCAGGTGCCGTCGAACAACACGACGGCGCGGCCTGCTGCCAACCTGCCGGGCTGCGATTTCACAGTCTCCATATGACCACCCCCTTTGAGTACGCGTAATGATCGCTTGAGGGTGCGATGCCCGCCATCCGTTTAAGTTCTGAATTGCATCACCAGGCCGTTCAGGCCCACTGCCAGTTGTGACAACTCACTGCTGGCTGCCGAGGTCTGATGGGCGCCCGCGGACGTCTGCAGGGACAGGTCACGGATACTGGTCAGGTTGCGGTCAACTTCGCGCGCGACCTGGGCTTGCTCCTCGGTGGCGGTGGCGATGCTGACGTTGCGTTCGTTGATCAACACGATGGCCGCCTGAATGTCTGCCAATGCGCGCCCGGCAGCGCCGGCCACGTCCAGGCTGACCCGTGCGCGTTCGCTGCTCTGGCCCATGGCGTTCACCGCCTTTTGCGTGCCGCCCTGGATCGAAGCAATCATTTTTTCGATTTCAGCGGTGGACTGTTGCGTGCGATGCGCCAGCGCGCGCACTTCATCGGCGACCACGGCAAACCCGCGTCCTGCCTCACCTGCGCGGGCGGCCTCGATGGCGGCGTTGAGCGCCAGCAAGTTGGTCTGGTCGGCGATGCCGCGAATGACGTCGAGCACGCCACTGATGTTCTGCACCTGGCCGGCCAGGCCGTTGATCTCGACTGCCGTGCTGCCCACCGATTGGTGCAGCTCGTTGATGGCCGAAATGGTTTCGTTGACGCGCAGGCGGCCGTGCTCGGCCGAGTCGCTGGAGTCGCGGGCAGCCGTTGAAGCCAGAGAAGCATTGTGCGCAACTTCCTCCACCGCCGCGCTCATCTGATTGATAGCAGTGGCGGCCTGATTGATCTCGTCGTTCTGGCGCTGAACCCCGCGCAGTGATTCTTCGGTCACTGCCGTCATTTCTTCCGAAGTCGAGGCCAGTTGATTGGACGAGTGGCCCAGCTCCGAGAGCGTGCGGCGCAGGTTCTGCTGCATGACCGACAGCGCTTGCAACAGACGCCCCGGCTCATCGGAGCCGTCGACCACAATGGTTTTGCTCAGGTCGTTGCCGGCGATGTCCTGGGCCACTGCGAGGGCTTTGGCAATCGGCGCGACCAGGCTGCGGGTGAACAGCGCCGCCAGGGCAAAGGTGGCAACCAGTGCCAGTACGATTGCGCCAATAATCACGGTGCGCGCCTGGACGTAGCTGTCATCGGCGGCCACATCCGACGCCTGCATTTTTTCGTTGGCCATCTGCGCAATGGTAGCGATGTCTTTGGCCAGGGTGTCGGCGGCGCGGGTTTGCTCGCCGGCAGGTTCGGTCAGCGCAGCGACAACGTCGTCGCGCTTTTGCGCCACGGCATCCAGGAAGCGCGCATGCACGCCCAGATAGGTCTGCATGTCCCGTTCCATCTGCTGGTAGGCATTCAGGCCGCGTTCGGAAATCAATAATGGCCGCAGTTGTTGAACGTCCTTTTCGAGCTGCGCGCGCCCTTGGGTAACGCGCGCGCGGGCGGCATCGGTGCTGGCTGCGCTTTGTGCCGCCCGCAGGCTGGAGTTGCCCAGGCGGATGTTCAGCAGATCGGCTTTGATGTCAGCGATGGTGAGAAGGGTGGGCAGCACGTTGTCCTGCAGTGCGTCCCGGGCGTCCTTGAGTTTCGAAGATTGCAGCAGCGAAAACAGTCCGACGGCGGCGATCAGCAGGGCGAAAAAGCCAAAGCAGATCAAAGAGCGGGGGGCGATATTGAGGCGTCTGAGGGTCATGTCGGGGCTGTCCATAAGTGAGGAAATCACCGGGATATCGACATGAAACGGTTCAGCTTGATGACACTCCGTCCTCTTTTTGGCGCTATTGCAGTGTTTGGGGCACCGCCAGCGTGCGTCAGCTGCGGTTGCCGTCCAGACAAGGGCGGCAACCGCGGCGCTTTTTAAAGCTGTGGCGCGCCGGCTGCCACCATGGCACGCCAGGTCTGGACGCTGGCGCGTTCATTCATCCGCGCATGCCACTCCAGCAGTGCGGTGCACTCCGCTGGCACGGCGAGCTCGACCAGCGAGGCGAAGATCATGCCGCCGAACACCGCGATGTCGGCCATGGAAAACGCATCCCCGGCCACGAACGGTTGGGTCTTGAGGACGCTGTCGAAGTAGTGCATGCCGCGCACCGCCTTGTCGCGCATACGGCTGCCCCATTCCGCGTTCTGGTACAGCTCGACCTCAGGGCCCAGGCCCGGCGTGTCGTGGTGGAAGTACACGCTGACCGCATCGAGAAATTCGATTTCCGCGCGTTTGGTCATCATGTGAATACGGCCTTTTTCCAACGGCGTCGCGCCGGTCAGGTCCGGGCTGCCGACCAGGGAGTCGAGGTACTGGGTGATCGCCGTGCATTCGGCAATCAACGTGCCGTCGGCCAGCGCCAGCACGGGCAGCGTCCCGGAATAATTGATCGCAAGGAACTCCGGCTTCTTGTGCTCTCCCTTCCAGAGATTCACCGGCACGAACTCGATGCGCTCCAGCAAATTTTTCTCCGCCAGGGCGATGCGGACACGAGCGGGGTAGGGACCGTTGAACCAGTCGTAAATGGTCATCATCGGGATCTGCGCGACGTCGGATTGGGAAGTGGAAGTGGTCATTAGCTTGTCTGCCTGTCAGTTGGTAGGTGAGCTGATAATCATCTTCTCAATGGGCGTTGTCAAGCCCTACCTGTCAATTGGCAGGTAATAGATGCTTGGTGTACGATGCCCGGCATTCAGCCATCAAAAGAGGAATACACCGTGAGCGTGAACGCGCGCGAAGCCATCCTTGCCGCCGCCAAGACCGCAGCGCAGTTGCACGGATACAGCGGCATCAATTTCCGAAGTATCGGTGAAACGGTGGGCATCAAGAATGCCAGTATTTACTACCACTTCCCGAGCAAGGCCGATCTGGGCGCTGCCGTTGCCGCGCGTTACTGGCAGGACACCGCCCGGGTGCTGGAGGACATGCGCGAGGCCGACCCCGACCCGCTTCGCTGCCTTGAACGCTACCCGTCGATATTTCGCAGTTCGCTGGAAAACGGTAACCGGTTGTGCCTGTCCAGCTTCATGGCCGCCGAGCATGAAGACCTGCCGGACGAGATTCGCCGCGAGGTCAAAGCCTTCGCTGACGTCAATGTGCGCTGGCTCGCTGATGTGCTGATGGCCGCCGGACTCGGCGATGCCGAACGCTGCGAGCGTCGGGCGCTGTCGATCTACACCGCCATCGCAGGTGCGCAGTTGATCGCCCGTACGCGGTCCGACATCAGCCTGTTTGACGCGCTGATTCAGGACTATCGTGAATCGGGGCTGATACCGGCGGTTTGACGGCGATAGCGTCCGGGCGATTGCCCATGAACGCGGCGGAAGGCGGCGCCAAACGCGGCGTCGGATAAGTAACCCAACGCTGCGGCAACCGTCGCCACGCTGTCCACGCCGTTGAGCAGACGCGCCGCGGCGACCTGCATCCGCCAGCGCGTCGCGTATTCCACCGGCGCCTGACCGACCACGCTTTTGAATAACGCTGCAAAACCGGATCGGGACAGGCACGCCAGGCTTGCCAGCTCAGCCAGGCTCCAGCTCTTCTCCGGCGCGCCGTGAATGGCGCGCAGCACTGGTGCGATGGATGGATGACGCAACCCGCCGAGCCATTTCAGATCAGCCGCATCGGCCGTCGTGATGTGGTGCCTGAGGGCATGTATGAATATCAGCCGCAGCAGGTCGTTGCACATCGCCTGACCGGCCATCAGGCCCGATTGCCATTCCCGGTCCAGCTCGTCCAGCAGCCAGCCGAACGAGCTGGCGGCGCCACTTTCGGCCCGGATGATCAATGCCGGTGGCAGCAGGTCGAGCAACTCCACGGCGCCGGGGCTGACCAGTGAGACGCTGCCGCCCAGCAACTCCACCTCATCGCCGACGCCGAAGCGCGCCGACTCATTGGCCGTCGAGAACACCGCCGCAGCGTCCATCGCCGCGATGTCCGGGCCGCTCGCCAGGATGAAGGGCGTGCGGGAGACCACGAAGCAGTCACCGGTGCGCATCAGGCGGGCGGGCGTGTTCTCGGTTCGCAGCCAGCATTCACCCCGACGCACGACGTTGAACTTCAGTTCGATAGGGCGGAATCGCAGCGCCCATTCCCCACCGGCGCGCAGGCGCACGGAGCAGGCCGCGCGCAGTCCGGCGAGGGCGAGAACGTCTGAAAGCGGGTCGGAAGGAGGGTTCTGGATAATCACGACAGAAATTCGGACTTATCTGGCTGGTTCGTCTGGTGAGCTTAGCCAACAATCCGCTCTCGCGAAACTCAGCCGAGAACTTCACCATGACCAGTACCACGACCTGCACGACCACCGCTCAATACCCCATCGCTACGTCCTTCAACGCCGCCAGCAGCGCCGCCGAGGTGATGGCGGGCATTGACCTGACTGGCCACTTGGTCATTGTCACGGGTGGCCATTCCGGCCTTGGCCTGATCACCACTCGACACATGGCCGCTGCAGGCGCTCGCGTCATTGTGGCCGCCAGAGACGCGGGTCGCGCCCGTACCGCTCTGGCAGGGATTCCCGGTCCGGGACACGTTGAGGTGCGTGAAATGGATTTGATCGACCCCGCTTCGGTGGAGGCGTTCAGCCGCAGCGTCGTCGAGGACGGGCAGGCGGTCGCGCTGTTGATCAACTGCGCCGGGGTCATGGCTTCGCCGTTGATGCGCGACATCGACGGGCACGAAGGCCAGTTTGCGACCAATCACCTGGGTCACTATCGCCTCACCTGCGGAATCTGGCCGGCGCTGGTGGCCGCAGGCAACGCGCGGGTGATCTCGGTGTCGTCGCGAGGCCATCAGATCGCCGGAATCGACTTCGAGGACATCGATTTTCAGCGTCGCCCCTATGACAAGTGGGTGGCCTATGGGCAATCGAAAACCGCCAATGCGTTATTTGCCCTCGCCCTCGACGGCCGCGGCCGCAAGCATGGCGTGCGCGGGTTTTCGTTGCATCCGGGACAGATTCTGACGGACCTCAGCCGACACCTCAGCCCCGATGAGATCGCTGCGTTCGGCGTGCTGGACGAGCAGGGCAATCAACGGCTGGACCCGGCGGCCGGCCTGAAAACCCCAGAGCAGGGCGCGGCCACGGTTCTGTGGTGTGCAACCAGCCGAGCACTGGATGGCAAAGGCGGCGTGTATTGCGAGGACTGCAACATCGCCGGCCCCAACGACCCGCGTACAGGTCGGGCCGGCGTGGCAAGCCGGGCTGTTGACCCACAACTTGCCGAACGCCTGTGGACGCTGTCCGAGCAGTGGACCGGCCTGACCGTTACGGCTTAACGGCCTGCCGCCGGCTCATGCAAGTCCACCGGGCCGATTACTGCGCCTGAACCTGCACCAGACCGCCCGTTTGTTCCGGCTTGCCGGACACGATCACCAGGTAGCGGCGCTGCTCGGCCGCTTCGCTTTGCACGATCTGACGGATCGGCCCGATGGCGTTGACAATCGCCGAACCGGCCGGGTTGGTCATGAAGCCGGCCAACGGTTGCAACGTGCCGCTGCCATCGGCTTTGTCGGCCAGCGCCAGGGTGTAGGGCTGCTTGGGGTCGAGACCGGTGACGGCGGCTTGCAGCACTTGGGTCAGGCCCTGATTGAACAGGCTGACACTGGTCGGCGCCTGGTCGGCGGTCTTGCCTACCGCGTTTAGCGTCAAGTGCACCGCCTGACCGGCCACACCCAGCGGTTTGAGGTTATCGGTGCCGGGGCCTTTTTCGACCGCGTTAGGCACGTAGGCAATCGCCTGCGGTGCCTGGCCGATCGGGATGGTGGCAATGACCTTGTTGCTCAGCGTGTCGATCACCGCGAACGCATCGGCGTTTTCCAGGCCGACGTAAATCCGGGTGCCGTCGCCCGAAGGCCATACGCCATGGGGGAGGTTGCCGACGGCGATCGTAGCCACCTTCTCAAAGGTGTCGGTGCGGTAGACCTGCACCTCATTGAGCCCGCCCACGGTGATGTAAGCGAACGAGCCGTTGGCGTTGTTGACCAGGTTGACGTGGTTGGCAATCGGGCCGATGTCCAGGGTCTTGAGCAGCTTGAACGGCGGCGTCGCTTCAAAGACCTGAGCTTTGCCCACGTCCTTGAGGGTGAACCAGACCTGCTTGCCGTCCGCCGACGCCGCGATGTTGGGGCAGAACGGGCTGGCCTGTTGCACATGGCCGACGATTTTGTGATCGGCGACGGACACCACCACGGTTTCCGGGTTGAACGACGAACACACGTAACCGTATTTACCGTCCGGCGAGAAGATCTGCATGCCGGGACCGGCCGGTGTCTTGATGCGGGTTTTTTCCACGTAGGTTTTCGCGTCGATTACCGACACGTAATCCTCACCGCGCACGGTCACCCAGACCTCTTTGCCGTTGGGCGTGAAAAACGCCTCGTGAGGCGCACGCCCCACGTACGTCTTGTGCTTAACGGTGTTGGTTTCGGTGTCGATGAACGACACCGAGTTGGTGCCGATCGACACCGCCGCCAGGGTTTTGTGGTCCGGCGAAAAGCCCAGCCCGTGGACCAGCACCTCACCCTTGTACAGCGGGCTCAGGTTGCCGGGCTGCGGGTCACCAAGGCTGATGACGCCAAGCAGCTTGTTGTCGACCGGGTCGGTCACCGAGACCGTGTTGGAAAACTGCTCGGCGGCGTACACCCGGTCGGTATGGGACACCGGAATGTCCCTGGCCGAGGCCTTGCCGGGGATTTGCCCGGCGAAAGTCGACATCGAGGCGGTCAACAGGGCGCTGGTCAGCAGTGCGAATGGCAAGCGAGGGACATTCATCGGTTCGTTCCTTCCGGGGGTGGCGTCGGGTCAGCGATCAGGGGTTGGCAATTAAGGGGTTGGCAATCAAGGGGTAGGCAATCAAGGCTGGGTGACAGATGGCCGGGTCGTCGATTGTGCGGGCGGTTGCGCAGGCGATTGGGCAGGCCCCTGGGTGGGCGCGGCGACAGAAGGGGGCAGCGGTTGTCCGACGGCCAGGGCCATGGCAGCGATTTCCTGCTGCTGGTCAACGATGATTTCCTGCGCGATGCGCTTGAGCTGTTCGTTGTGGCCGTACTTGAGGATGCTCAACGCCATGTCGATGGCGCCTTGGTGATGCGCGGTCATCATGGCGACGAAGTCGCGATCGACGTCGCCGCTAGGCTTGACGTCCATCCCGGCCATCATCTTGTCCATCGCAGCGTTGTTCTCGCTGATGAACGGCGCCTCGGTGGCTACCGGATCGCCGGCATCGCCGTGCATATGGCCTTCGTGCGCCTGGGCGACAGACAGCCCTGCAAGGTGCAGGACCAGCCCGCCGATGATCAGGCGGCGATGGAATTTCAACATGTGCGTTTCCTCCTGGTTGCAAGCGTTCACAAGGGGGACGACGCTCGATGCGGATTTATTCCCCGAGCGTTTTCGATTCTCTCTTCTGCAGCGCAAGCGCTACGCACGGGCACGCCGTTATGGTGGGCGCCGCCAGGGTGGATGATGCAGGTGCAATACCGCTCAACACACACACACACACCCTGGCAAACGGCTCGCCTGTCGCGGCGAACCCTGCCGAGGCAAAAGGAGGAGACCATGCAGCGACCGTCCGACTGTGATTCAACGGCTTTCAACAGCCTGGAAATTCGTTTCCATCGTGCCCCCATGCTCGATGCGCCCTTGAACAGCGCGTTAAGGTCGCTCAACGCCTTGCCGGGGTGCGTGGCCTATCGGCTCGAAATTCGCCCGCACCACCGTTACCCCTGGCGGATCACCGGGATATGGGAAAGCGCTGAAGCGAAAACCGCCCATTACCCGTCAGCTGAGCTGCAAACCTTGCTCAGCCTGCTACTGACACCCGCATTGGCCGAGATCAGGTTCCTCGAGGCAGCGACGGATTGTCTGGTCAATGCGCTGGATTTCCGGGCCACGCAACTGGCGGGTTAGCGGGCGGTTCAGGATTCCGGGTCGTGGCTGCCGCGGTCCTGGACAATGGCGTCCCACACGGTAGGTGTCGGGAATAGCTCGACCAGAAACTCCAGGAAAGCTTTCACGTTGGGACTGCCGCGGCGGCTTTCGGGCCAGAGGGCGGTAATGGCGAAGCGATCAACCATGAAGTCAGGAAATACCGGCACCAGCTCGCCACGTTTGACGAAAGGCGCTGCTACGTACGTGGGCGAAATCCCGATGCCGCCGCCCGCCGCGAGCACCGCTGCCACCGCATCGCTGGCGTCGATGGTCATGCAGGCATCGGGCATCAACTCCACCAATTGGTCGCCCACCGCGAACGGCCAGCGCAGCGCCTGGCCTGAACTCTGATAACGGAAGTTCACGCATTGATGGTCGTTCAGGTCTTCCACTCGACGGGGGATGCCGTGTTTGGCCAGATAGCCAGGTGAGGCGAAAGCGCCTATTCGGTGTGGTCCGAGGGCGCGGGAAATCAAGCGGGAGTCAGCGAGATTGCCCACGCGCACGGCGACGTCGATGCCCTGTTCGATGATGTCGGCAAACTGATCGCCCAGCCGCAGATCAATCGACAGTTTGGGATAGCGTTCGGCGAACCGGGGCAGGGCCGGGGCCAGGATGTTGGTGCCGATGGGCAAGGGAGCGGTCACCTTCAAGATGCCTGACGGTTCGGCCCGGCGTGCGACCGCCGCCTGTTCGATGTCCTCGACCTCACGGATGACTCTCAGCGCGCGCTCGTAAAGATCCCTGCCTTCAGGCGTCAGCGTGAGGGAACGGGTCGTGCGGCTGAACAACTTCAATCCGAAGTATTCTTCCAGCCTTTGCACGCTTTTACTCACGGCCGATGGCGACACCGAAAGGGCCCGTGCAGCCGCGGTGTAACTGCCCAACGACGCCGTGCGCGCAAACGCGATAAGGCCCGTCAGCCGCTCCAAACCTATTTGTTCTCTCATGCCGGCATTAGAGTCAAAGCCAACGGGTTATACAACTGCCGGCCCGGCCTTGACGGCGCCGGGCCTTCACGCTGTGCATTTTGAGCATCACTGGTCGTGTGCCAACCCGTTGATTTTAAACGCCATAACTGATCGATCACCCCCATTGATGCCCTGCCGGAAAAACTAAAATGCCACCGGCTGCCGTTATATCCGGCCGGACGAAGCATTAGGGTTTGTCACGGCAAATGGAGGGCAAGGATGATTCGGATTGATGATCTCGCGATCTTCGTAAGGGTGGCATCCCTGGACAGCTTTTCAGCCGTGGGCCGGGAAATGAATCTGCTGCCGTCGCAGATCAGTGCGGCCATAAAACGTCTTGAACGCGAACTGGATATTCGCCTGTTTGCCCGCTCCACACGGAGCCTGCGTTTAACTTTGGAAGGGCAGAATTATCTGCCTCACGCCCGCGCCGTTCTTGAATCGCTGCATGCCGGCAAAGCATGCCTGCAGCACAGCGAAACCGACTTGCGCGGCACCCTGCAAATCGCCAGCTCGTCCGACTTCGGACGCAATGTTCTGCTGCCCTGGCTGATTGAGTTCCGCCAGCACAATCCTGGCGTACACATTCGGCTGTCGCTTTCAGACCACATCGCCGACATCTACCGTGAACCCGTGGATGTGGCGATCCGCTATGGCGCCATCCCCGACGCTGACTTTGTTTCTCTGCCCCTGGCCCCGCAAAATTGCCGGGTGGTCGCTGCGGCGCCTTCCTACCTGGACAGTCAGGGCCGGCCCGCCAACCTGGAAGCCCTCAAAGAGCACCAGTGCCTGCGTTATCACCTCAATGGCAAGTTATATGACCGCTGGGTGTTCCCGGCTGCCGACGGCAGCCTTGAGCACATCAGCGTCTCGGGGCCCGTCATCAGTGACGATGCCGATGTGATCAGGCGCTGTGCCATTGCCGGGGAAGGGGTGATGTACAAATCCTGGCTGGATATCTGTCACGACATTCAGGCGGGCCATCTGGAATTATTGCTCCCCCACCAGCAGGGTGAGCCGTTTCCGCTGCATTTTATCTGCCCTCACCGCAAACAGTTTTCGCCCGCGATCCGAAGCCTCTACGTCTACTTGAAGTCACGCTGTGCGGCACGTTTGAAAGAGGCGGGTGGCGCAGTGCGTCGATGAGGTACCGACCCGCAGCATTACGCCGATTACCCGCGCAGCCTGCACGTCCCGGCACTCATGGCTCGGCACGATTGGATCTGGACGTGGGCCGGGTTGCCCCTGCGACTGAGCGCAGAGGCGCGAACGGTCAACGCAGATGAGCCGCCAGTTCGTTGCCGGCCTGACGCATCGCGGCCTGAACCTCCGGCACTTTACTGAGCGGATTGAGCAGCCCGTAGTCATGGATCATGCCGTTGTATCGCACCGCCGTGACGGCCACGCCGGCAGCATCCAGCTTGCGTGCGTACGCCTCGCCTTCATCGCGCAGCACGTCAAGACCGGCAGTTTGAATCAGCGCAGGCGGCAGACCTTTCAACTCTTCGAGCGAAGCCCGCAGCGGTGAGGCGAGAATTTCAGCCCGCTGTCCGGGGTCCTGTGTGTAGTTGTCCCAGAACCACATCATCATGTTTTTGGTCAGGAAATGCCCTTCCGCGAAAGTCTGGTACGACGGCGTCTCGAACGTCGCATCGGTGACGGGCCAGAACAGCACCTGCAAGCGCAGCGCGGGTGTTTTGTGCTGCTTGGCCATCAGCGACACCACGGCCGCCATGTTGCCGCCGACGCTGTTGCCCGCCACGGCGAGTCGCGAGCCATCCACGTTGATGTCTTTGCCGTGGTCGGCCACCCATTTCGTCGCGGCATAAGCCTGATTGATCGCCACCGGATAACGCGCTTCGGGGGAGGGGGTGTAATCCACGTAGACCGCCACTGCGCCGGACGCCACGACCAGGTCACGGATCATTCGGGCATGGGTCGGGTAGTCCCCAAGCACCCAGCCGCCGCCGTGGAAAAACATGAACGCAGGCAACACGCCCTTGACGTGGGCGGGGCGGACGATCACCAGCTTGATGGGTTGGTCCCCGGCCGTGATGGTCTTGTGGCTGACTTCGACGCCACTCATGTCCACCTCCACCGAGTTCTGCGCACCGGTCAGGACCGCGCGGGCATCCTTGGGGCTCAGTTGCTCCAACGGTGGGCCGCCGCCTGCGGCCAACGCCTTGAGAAACGCCTGGGTCTGATGTTCTGGCACGTCGATTTCTCCTGCGGTTGCTGTATTGAGCGTCAACGCGAGTGCGCCAGCGCCGATCGCTTTATGTAAAGACTTCATGGAGGTCTGCTCAGGGGGAGTGTTGAACGGATGGTCGTCTACTGGCTGGAACGGCGACACCCACCGCGCTGCGCAGCACCTGCGCTAAACGAGCGCAAGTGCCTGGGTATTCTTGCCACTGCGGCATAAGTGAAGTGAGCCCGAACCTGATTATCACGATGGGCTCGCAGCGTTAGCCTTGCTGCATCGACCCCCGTTTGGCCACCTCAGGACTCCCTTATGAACCCCAATGCCGTTGCACCCTCGCCAGCCTCCGGTCTTCAGGGCCAGAACGTCGTCATCTTCGGCGGCACCTCCGGGATCGGCCTGGCCGCTGCGGTTCAGGCCACGGCAGCGGGCGCGTCAGTCATCGTCATCGGCTCCGATGCCGAACGCGCCCGGCAGGCGGCGCACGCGAATGGGCTGGCAGGATGGCGGGCAGCGGACGTCACCCGGCGCGAACAGATCGATGCAGCGCTCGCTGACATTGAGCGCGTGGACCATCTGGTGTTGCTGGCCGGGAGCTTTGTGGCAGGGCGCATCATGGACACCGACGTCGACCACCTGCGTCGCGCCTTTGAAGAACGTGTCTGGGCCGCCGTGCATGCCCTCCGCGCGCTGGGCGACAAGCTGTCGAAAAACGGTTCGGTGACGCTGATTTCCGGCAGCCTGGCCGATCGGCCCAACGCCTATGGCACGGCCGTTTTGGCATCGGCCTCGGCAGCGATGGAAGCCCTGGCGCGCGGTCTGGCGTTGGAGCTGGCCCCGGTGAGGGTCAATACGCTGTCGCCCGGCCCGATCAACACGCCGATTCTGGCCAAGGCCATGGGAGAGAGGCGTGACGCCTTTATCGCCTCCCTTGAACAGACTCTGCCGCTGCACCGTCTGGGCTCGGCCGAGCAGGCAGGCGATGCGGTGGTGTTCCTGATGGCCAATACGTTCATGAACGGCGCCGTGCTGAACATCGATGGTGGCGCGCGGCTGGTGTGATCGCCTGCCCGGTGTATGCTTCGGCCCTCCCCATGGCCGGGCATTCTCCATGCTGCAGAAAAATCTCCTCCGTCGTCTTGATCTGATCACCCTGAAGCTGTTCGTTGCAGTGTACGAGGAAGGCACGCTGACCCGCGCGGCCAGCCGGGAAGCCATTGCGGTGTCGGCGGCGAGCAAGCGCCTGATGGAGCTGGAGGAAGTGCTCGGCATCGGCTTGTTCGTGCGCAATGCCAAAGGCATGCGGCTGACCGCGGCGGGGGAGACGTTGTTGCACCATGCCCGGCGCATGCTTTCCGATCTGGAAAAAATGGGCCTGGAACTCGACGAGCACCTGCAGGGCATGCGCGGCTACGTGCGCATGCTGGCGAACCTGTCGGCGATCATTCAGTTTTTGCCCGAGGACCTTCACGATTTTGTCGCCAGCCATGCGCTGGTCAAGGTGGACCTCGAAGAGCGGCCAAGCAACGGCGTGGTGCAGGGATTGGTCGACGGCGTTGCCGACATCGGCATCTGTTCCGAAGACACCGACGTGCAGGGCCTGCTCAGCGCTCCTTACCGCCGCGACGAACTGGTGGTGGTGATGCGCCCCGATCATCCGCTGGCCGGCAGGACGCAGGTCGCGTTCGAAGACACCCTCGGCAGCGATTACATCGGCCTGCACGCCGCCAGCTCGATCAACATGCGCACCCAGAACGCTGCGCGTTCCCATGGTCGGCCGCTGCGGGTGCGCATCCATGTCCCGGGCTTCGATGCGATGTGTCGGATGGTCCAGGCGGACATGGGCATCGGCGTGCTGCCGCGCAAGGCGTTCGATCTGCTCGGCCCGTCTCTGGGCCTCAAGGCCGTGGGCTTGAGCGATGCGTGGGCGCGACGCACGCTGATTCTGGTGGTGCGCGACACGGGCGCGCTGTCGCCGGTGAGCCAGTTACTGTTCGAGCACCTGCAGCGCCACGACGACTGAGCCTTCGCGTTTCGCGAACGGCTGTTGCCAACTGACGGTTGGATTTGCTCGAAATGCGCCTCTAGTCTGGGTTACAAATTCCAAGAAAGACTCGAGGTAACCCCATGACTGGCCCCCTTCAAGGCGTCCGCGTCATCGAAATCGGCACGCTGATTGCTGCACCCTTTGCGGCCCGCCTGATGGGCGAGTTCGGCGCCGAAGTGATCAAGATCGAATCGCTGGGGCAGGGCGACCCGCTTCGCAAATGGCGAAAGCTGCACGAAGGCACTTCGCTGTGGTGGTACCTGCAGTCACGCAACAAGAAATCCCTGTCGCTGAACCTCAAATCCGCCGAAGGCATCGACATCGTCAAGCGCCTCGCTGAAAGCGCGGACGTGCTGATCGAAAACCTGCGGCCCGGCGCGCTGGAAAAGCTCGGCCTGGGCTGGGATGTGCTGCATGCGCTCAACCCCAAACTGACGCTGGTGCGCATCTCCGGCTACGGCCAGTCCGGCCCTTATCGCGACCGTCCCGGCTTCGGTGCCATTGGCGAGGCCATGGGCGGGATTCGCTACACCACCGGCACGCCGGGCTCGCCGCCTGCGCGGGTGGGCGTCAGCCTCGGCGATTCGCTGGCCTCGATGCACGCGGTGATGGGCGCGTTGATGTCGCTGCTGCGGGTCAAGACCGGCCAGGGCGACGGCCAGGTCGTCGATGTCTCGCTGGCCGAGAGCGTGTTCAATGTCATGGAAAGCCTGGTGCCGGAGTACGACATGCTCGGCCATGTGCGCGAGCGCAGCGGCGGCGCGTTGCCGGGGATTGCGCCTTCCAACACCTACCCGACGGCCGACGGCGCGTACGTGGTGATTGCCGGCAACAGCGATCCGATCTTCAAGCGCCTGATGCAGGCCATCGGCCGCGACGATCTGGGCGAGAACCCGGCGTTCGCCCACAACGATGGCCGCGCTGCGCAGAGCGACCTGCTCGATGCGGCGATCAGCGCCTGGTCCTCGGCGCGGCCCATCGATGAGGTGCTCAAGGCACTGGAGCAGGCAGAGGTGCCGGCGGGGCGCATCTATAACGTCGTGGACATCGTGGCCGATCCGCACTATCAGGCGCGCGGGATGATTCTCGACGCGGAGCTGCCGGGCGGGGCCTCGGTGAAGATGCCGGGCATCGTCCCGAAACTCTCCGACACGCCCGGTTCGGTCAACTGGCAGGGCCCGGCACTGGGCCAACACACGGACAGCGTGCTCGGCGAACTGGGCATGACGGCAGCCGACATTGCCCAGCTCAAAGCCAGCGGGGTGGTGCAATGATCACCGACTTTTCCCAGCGCCTGATCGTGCAGGAAGTCTCGCCGCGCGACGGCTTGCAGATCGAGCCGACCTGGGTGGAAACCGCCGACAAGATTGCCCTGATCAATCGGCTTTCTCTGGCCGGCTTCAGCCGTATCGAAGCCGGTTCTTTTGTTTCGCCCAAGGCCATCCCGGCACTGCGTGACGGCGATGAGGTGTTCCGCGGCATTGCACGCCAGCCTGGCGTGACTTACGTCGCGCTGATCCCCAATCTGCGGGGCGCGCAGCGGGCGATAGAGGCGGGCGCCGATGAGCTGAACCTGGTGATGTCTGCCAGCCAGACGCACAACCTGGCGAACATGCGCATGCGCTGCGAGCAATCGCTGGCCGCGTTCGCCGATGTGGCGGCGCTGGCTTCTGGCACGTCGCTAAGCCTGAACGGTTCCATTGCGACTACGTTCGGTTGCCCCTTCGAGGGCCGCATTGATGAAGACCGCGTGTTGCAGATCGTCGACGCTTATCTGGCGCTGGGCATGCATGGCGTGACGCTGGCCGACACCACCGGCATGGCCAACCCGCGTCAGGTCTTTGCCTTGGTGCAGCGCGTGCTGAGTCGGGTACCGGCGTCGGCGCTGACGCTGCATTTTCACAACACGCGCGGGTTGGGGCTGAGCAACGTGCTGGCGGCGTATGAGGCCGGCGCGCGACGCTTCGATGCGTCCCTTGGCGGGCTGGGAGGATGCCCGTTCGCGCCGGGAGCATCGGGCAATATCTGCACCGAGGATCTGGTGAACCTGTGCGACGAGATGGGCATCGAGACCGGCATCGATCTGCCGCTGTTGCTCAATCTGTCGCGCGGCCTGCCTGCGCTGTTGGGTCACGAGATGCCGGGCCAGGTGGCCAAGGCCGGGCGCAATTGTGACCTGCACCCGGCGCCGGAAAACCTGCCGCGCTAGACCTGTGCCGCCGCGACCGCGCCCCCTGGATGGCAGACGAGGCGCGGCCGGCTTTAGCCACATCAAGGATTCACGCACTCGCGAGCACGCCGCCTGCGTGCTCGGCCAGACAACAAAAACAATAGGACGCCTACGGGAAGTCCCTCTGGAGTAACCGCAATGACCGTTTCTGTTCTGACCCCGGACAGCAGCCTCGCCGAGGTTGTAAACGCCGAAAAAGCACTGATCCGCAAGGTCGCGTGGCGCCTCATGCCGTTGATCATGGTCTGCTACCTGTTTGCGTTCTTCGATCGCATCAACATCAGTTTCGCCAAGTTTCAGCTGCAGACCGACTTGAGCCTGAGCGACACGGCGTATGGCCTGGGCGCCAGCCTGTTCGTCATCGGCTATGTGCTGTTTGAAGTGCCGAGCAACATCATGCTCTACCGGGTCGGGGCACGGCGCTGGATCGCCCGGATCATGATCTCCTGGGGCATCGCGACCGCGCTCATGGTGTTCGTCAACGCCGAATGGCAGTTCTACGT
The DNA here is from genome assembly GCF_030208975.1 of Pseudomonas sp. ME-P-057. Lineage (NCBI taxonomy): Bacteria > Pseudomonadati > Pseudomonadota > Gammaproteobacteria > Pseudomonadales > Pseudomonadaceae > Pseudomonas > Pseudomonas sp. ME-P-057. The sequence goes on along the minus strand of NZ_JARVSX010000011.1, from coordinate 234,831 downwards.
GCTGCGTTTCATCATCGGTGCCATGGAAGCCGGTTTCGCGCCGGGCGTGCTCTATTACCTGACGCTGTGGTTTCCGCAGACCTATCGGGGCCGCATCACGTCAATTCTGTTCCTGGCCTCGGCGTTTGCCGGGTTGCTCGGGGCACCGATCTCAGGCCTGGTGCTCGGGCACATGGATGGCGTGATGCACATGCGCGGCTGGCACTGGCTGTTTCTCCTCGGCGGCCTGCCATGCATCGCGCTGGGTTTCGCCGTGCTCAAGCTGCTCAAGGATCGGGTTGCGGATGCGCATTGGCTCACCGATGCCGAGAAAGCCCACCTGTCCAGCCGCATTGCCCAGCATGAACCGAACAAGCACGGCGGCTCGCTGCTGACGGCGCTGAAAATGCCCGGCTTCCTCATGCTCGGGCTCATCTACTTCCTCATCCAGGTGGCGTCCTATGGCTTGAATTTCTGGGCTCCGCAGCTGATCCGCAGCGCGGGCGTCGAGAGCCCGGTGGTCATCGGCCTGCTCACGGCGATTCCCTATATCTTCGGGGCCATCAGCATGATCGTCGTGGGACGCTTGTCGGACGCCAGCGGCGAGCGCCGCAAATTTGTCTGCGGGCTGGTGGTGCTGGGGGCCATCGGCTTCTTCAGCGCCGGCATCTTCGCTCAGCACACCAGCTTGCTCATCGTCTCCCTGGCGATGCTGGGCGGCGGCATCGTCGCGTCGATCCCCGCGTTCTGGACGCTGCCGCCCAAGCTCCTCGCCGGCGCAGGTGCCGGCGCTGCCGGTGGCATTGCGCTGATCAACACACTGGGACAGTTTGGCGGCATCGTCAGCCCCGTGATGGTCGGCGCTATCAAAGACCTCACCGGCAGCACGACCCCGGCGCTGTACGTGATCGGGGTGAGCAGCCTGATCGCTGCGGCGCTGTTGATGTGGGCACTGCCGCAGAAATTGCGGACGCTGGACAAGAACGAGGGCTGAACGCAGCAGGCGGGCGCTGACATCGGTGCCGTGCCCGGTCGGTGTTAATGCCGGTGGCAATGCCAACGGCTGCCAATGCCAATTGCCAAAAGCCAAAGCCAAAGCCAAAGCCAAAGCCAATGCCAATGGCGATGGCTGCCGCTGCCGACGATGCCGACGATGCCGAGCGATGCCGACCGATGCCGGCGCTGTTGTACGCGTCGGCGCCATCCCCGACAAAACGCTTGCCTGGATGTGCAGGGTGCTGTTTTTCGGGGATGATCGGGACTCACTCCTCAACCCGTCCGGAACGCGCCGGCAGGCAGCCGATGATGGCCGCGCCCGGCTGACGATTCCATGGAGCGCACGCAATGATTGATCACCTCGACCATCTGGTCCTGACCACCATCGACGTCGAAGCCTGTAAGGACTTTTACGTGCGGGTGATGGGCATGCGTCTGGAAACCTTCGGCAGCGGCCGTCTGGCGTTCCGCTTCGGCCATCAGAAAATCAACGTTCACCAGCGCGGTCATGAGTTTGAGCCCAAGGCGCACCTGCCAGTGCCGGGCGCGCTGGACCTGTGCTTCATCGCCAGCCAAGGCCTGGACGCAGTCATCGCGCATCTGCAGCAAGAACAGTGGCCAATCATCGAGGGCCCGGTCGACCGCACGGGCGCGACCGGGCCGATCCGTTCGGTTTACGTGCGCGATCCGGATTTGAACCTGATCGAGATTTCCGAGCTGATGGGCTGACGGACTGACGGGCTGAATTTTGCGAACGACATCAATTTGGCATCGTGACATCTGACGCCTTCCCGGCTGAAGCCGGTCCCACAATGCCTTAGGCGCCATGCACACGGCGTTCGGGCTACCGCATTCTCTGTAGGAGCCGGCTTGCTGGCGAACGCGGTCCGTCAAATAGGGAGATGGTGACTGGCACAATGCATTCGCTAGCAAACCGGCTCCTACGAATTTTGTGAACGGCATCAACTCGGCGGCGTGAGATTACGGAATGCGGGCACGGCATCAGCCCTGCGGCGTGACATCTGACGCTTTCCCGGCTGAAGCCGGTCTCACAAGGCGCCGGGCACATGACAAACCGGGCCACGGCACCCTCTGTAGGAGCCGGCTTGCTGGCGAACGCGGTCCGTCAAATAAGGGAATGGTGACTGGCACAATGCATTCGCCAGCAAGCCGGCTCCTACAAATTTTGCGAACGACATCAATTCGGCGACGTGACATTGCGAAATTTGGGTAGCGCATCAGTTCGGCGGCGTGACATCACGAAGTGTGTGCGCGACATCGATGCAGTGGCGTGACATTACGAATGCGCGCACGGCATCAATTCTGCGGCGTGACATCTGACGCTTTCCCGGCTGAAGCCGGTCCCACAATGCGTCAGGCGCCATGCACAGGGCGTCCGGGCTACCGCATTCTCTGTAGGAGCCGGCTTGCTGGCGAACGCGGTCTGTCAAATATGAAGATAGTGACTGGCGAAAATGCGTTCGCCAGCAAGCCGGCTGCTACAAAATGTGCGACGTGGACTCAACCGCACCACACCGGCCGCTACAACCAGGCGCGGATGCCCAAGGTCGAAACCCCGGGTATGCGTCCCTACTCGGCGCCGGGGCCTACCCCTCAAACTGGTGATAAACCTTCGCAATCACCTTCCAGTCCCCATTGATCTTGATCAACGTCAGGTAGTCGTTGTAATCCGCGCCAATGGCGTCCTTCTCCATGTCCACCCGTACCACCGCCGTGGTTGGGGTAATCGCCAGGACATCCAGATGCGTCGTTATGTCCGGCGCCTTGCCGTTGCTCTCGACGAAGCTGTACAGGTTGCCAATCGGCCCGCCCAGAAGCTGCCCGTTGGTGAAACCGTACATCACCGCCTCTTCATGAAAGGCCTGTTTGATGGTCTCGACGCTGCCTTCGCGCAGGCCCTCTACGTAGCGGCTGGCCGTTTCGATGACGGCGTTGTAGTCGTGGGTGGCAACGGCTTTGATGTTCTTGCTCATGTTTATGACTCCAGGGTTTGAATTAGAGAGGCGATAGCTTCAATGGCCAACAGCCGCGCAATCACCAGTCCTGTCGGGTGGGTGAAATGATCAGGTCGTTGACGGTGACGTTGGCCGGCTGATTCAGCGCGTAGATCACGGCGCGGCTGATGTCTTCCGGTGCAATCGCGATTTCGTTGAGCGCTTGTGCTGCTTTGCGGCCGGCCGGGTCGGTGACTTTGTCCGCCCAGCCGGTGTTGATCACACCGGGGCTGACGGTGTTGACGCGAATCCCGTGGTACACGCCCAGTTCCTTGCGCATCGATTCGGTGATGGCCTGCACGAAGAACTTGGTCGCGCTGTAGACGCCGGCGCCGGGGCCGACCTGGTGGCCGGCCACCGAATCCATGTTGAGGATTTGCCCGGACTTCTGTTCCAGCATGAAGGGCAGGGCGGCAGCGATGGCGTTCAGGTAGCCCTTGATGTTGACGTCGATCATGGCATTCCAGTCCCGGGTCACAAGATCGACCCAGTTGGAGAACAGCATCAACCCGGCGTTGTTGACGAGGATGTCGACCGAGCCGTAGGTGTTCTTGGCGAACTGCGCCAGAGCGCGGGTCTGTTCAGCGTCGGTGACGTCGGTGACAAAGCTGGACGCCTCTAAGCCCGCCGCGCGGAGTTCACTGACGAGGGCTGCGAGGCCGTTCTCATCCAGTGCAGCCGCTACGACGTTGGCCCCTTGAGCGGCCAACGCTCTGGCCGTTGCAGCGCCGATCCCTGACGACGCGCCGGTGACGATGGCGGTTTTCTTGTCCAGATAATTCATCTTCATGTTCCTAAATTCAGGGCGTGCGGGCAGCGTCGGCTTTCCCGGGAAAGCCTTGCCGTTACGCCGTTGGTTACTGCAGCGTCTGAAGGCGGTGCGGTTCGCCAGCGGGTTAGTAAGTGCCCAGCGGCCAGTCGGTGTAGCCCTTGGCGCCGCCGCCGTAATAGCTTTCGCGCGGGGCGATGGTGAGCTCGGCGCCATGGCGCAGACGTGCGACCAGGTCCGGGTTGGAGATGAACAGGCGACCGAACGCGACGGCGTCGATCTTGCCCTGGACGCGGCGCTCGATGGCCATGTCCAGGTCGTAGTTATTGTTGCCAATGAACGGACCGTTGAACTGCGCACTCAGCGCATCCATGTCGACGCCTTCCGGCACTTCGCGGGAGGTCGCGGTGGCACCTTCGACAAAGTGCAAATACGCCAGGTCGAAGCGGTTCAGTTGCTGAATCAGGTAGCCGTGCAACGCCATCACGTTGCTGTCCGGCGGCGTGTTGCCCGCATCTGGCGTGACCGGCGACAGGCGAATACCCACGCGGTCGTTGCCCCAGATGTCGACGATCGCCTGGGTGACCTCCAGCGTCAGCCGGGCGCGGTTTTCGATCGAGCCGCCGTATGGGTCGGTACGCTGGTTGGTTGAATCGCGCAGGAACTGATCGAGGAGGTAGCTATTGGCCGAGTGCACCTCAACGCCATCAAAACCTGCTCGCCTGGCGTTCTCGGCAGCGTGCTTGTACTGCTCGATGATGCCGGGGATCTCGTCGGTTTCCAGCGCGCGGGGCATCGACACCGGGACGAAGCCGTTGGCCGTGTAGGTGTTGCCTTCGGCTTGAATGGCGGACGGCGCGACCGGAGCTTCTCCGTTGGGCTGCAGCTCAACGCTGGAGAACCGGCCCACATGCCAGAGCTGACAAACGATTTTGCCGCCGGCCGCGTGTACAGCGTCGGTGACGGTGCGCCAGCCGGCGACCTGCGCTTCGCTCCAGATCCCGGGGGTGGCCGCATAGCCGCGCCCCTGGGCCGAGATATTGGTGGCCTCGGCGACAATCAACCCGGCGGTGGCGCGCTGGGCGTAGTAGGTGGCATGCAGTTCACCGGGCACGCCGTCTTCTTCGTAGCGGCTGCGGGTGACGGGCGCCATGACGATTCGGTTGGCCATTCTGATGGCGCCTATCTGCACAGGAGAAAACAAATCGGTGCTGTTGTTGATGTCATTCATTGATAATTACTCGCATATTTGACCGGTCGTCTACCAATCTTCCAAAAAAAAGCGCCTGCTACCGCAGCAGGCGTCGGGTCAGGCTCATGGCCGTGTCGAAGGACGTGGTGGACTTGTTGACCTTCACCAGAAGGGAAGCGCCCAGCCATAGTTGATACAGGGTTTCAGCGAAGGCCTCGCTGCTTTCCTCGATGTGCAGGCTGCCGTCTTCCACGCCCGTGTCGACGCAGGCGGTGATGCGTTTGATGATCTTCGCGGTGCCGGCCTCCAGCACCCTGCGCATGTCTTCGGACAGGTCGCAGACCTCCGGGCCCAGCTTGACCACAAGGCACTTGCCTTCCGGATGATCAGCACCCTGGGTCTCGATCCAGTAATCGAAATAGGCGAGCAGCTTTTCAGCGCCGCTGCCTGATCGTGTCATTACCGTTTCGACGCGGCCGAGGTATTCGCAGAAGTACTCGTCGAGCAACGCGGCGCCGAACTCTTCCTTCGATTTGAAGTAATAGTAAAACGAGCCCTTGGGCACGCCCGCCGCGCTCACGACTTCAGCCAGACCCACGGCGGTGTAGCCTTTGTGGATCATCAGCGACTTGGCAACGTCGATGATATGTTGGCGCATTTCCAGGTTGGGTTTCTTCATAATGCGCAACACCATAGGGCAAAACTGACCGGTCGTCTACAGCCAGTTCAGCGCCCCGATGAAAGGCCTACCTCAGCCCTAATCCCATCTCAAGCGCCCGCACCTCATACCCCAACTCCTCGTACATCCGCCGCGCCCGGCCATTGAACGCCCACACCGAGAGCCGAATATCTTTCGCGTCACGCCCCTCCGCCCACACCCGCACCTGCTCCATCAACCCACGCCCAAGGCCCTTGCCCCAAAATCGCTCCGCCACGCACACCGAGCCTACCCGCACGAAGGTCATCGGTTGCAGCAGCGGCCCGCTGGCGGTGAACATCCCGGCGCTCACAAAACCCGCTGGCTGTCCGTCGATCAACGCCAGGTAGATCACCTGTTGCGGGTTGCTCAAAAAGCCCTGCCAGTGCGACGCATCGCGGCTGTAATCGGTCGTCTCGGCGGCGTAGATATCGGGACGCTCAGCGTGGTGAATGGCGTTGAGCAGTTGCCCCAGTTCGCAGATCGCCGCGATGTCTTCGGGTGTGGCTTCGCGGTAGCGGAGGGTGTTGTCCATGGCGTTGTCGTCCTTGTCAGGCGGTTGCGGGTGATCGGCTGTTGTACCCGTCGGCCATCAACTCCACAACCCAGTCGATGAACACCCGCAGCTTGATGCTGATGTGCCGGTTGGGCGGGAAGGCGATGTACATCGGCATCGGCTCCAGCTGCCAGTCTTCGAACAGCGGCAGCAGTTCGCCACTGCGTACGGAAGGCTCGGCCATGTACTGCGGCAGCCAGAGCGCACCCATGCCGGCAAGGCCCGCCGCGAGGTAGGCGTTGCCGTCGTCCACGGCCAGCCGGTAGCGGCTTTGGATCTGCAGGCTTTCGCCCTCACGCTGCAGGGTCATGGGAAACAACTGCCCAGTACGCGCCCAGCGGTAACCGACGATGGAGTGCCGGATGTCTTCGAGCTCACCGGGATGACTGGGCACCCCGGTTCGCGCCAGGTAGGCGGGCGCGGCATACACGCCCAGGCGCAGGTCGGTGATGTGCCGCGCCATCAACGATTGATCGGTCAGCTCACCGCCGCGCACCACGCAATCGACGTTTTCGCCGATGAGGTCGATCATGCGGTCGCTCACGCCGAGGTCGATCTGGATGTCCGGGTAGCGCGCCTGGAAATCCGGCAGCGCCGGGATCAGCACCATCCGCGCGAAGGGGCTGGGCACGTCGACCCGCAGGCGGCCTCGGGGTGCGGCGGCGGCGCTGGAGAGGCCGGTTTCGGCGTCGTCGAGGTCAGCCAGCACCCGCACCGCACGTTCGTAAAACACGGCGCCGTCGGCGGTGACGTTGACCTTGCGCGTGGTGCGGTTGAGCAGCTTGACCCGCAACCGCGCTTCGAGCTGCTGCACCAACTGCGTGACGGTGGTTTTGCTCATGTGCAGCGTGCCGGCGGCTTTGGTGAAGCTGCCGGTTTCCACGACCCGGACGAAGGCCTGCATCGCGTCGAAACGGTCCATCACGCCACCTGATTGTTTGGGGATTGCAAACAGTCTTGATCAGCCTCGCGCGTTTATCTAGCGAATCCGCCGCTCTACAGTGGCCTCATCGAAACGACGGAGCATCCCGCTCCGCTGAAGGAGGTTTCACATGACTGTTCGCGACGTTGTTTTTCCGCCTGGCCGCCACGCGCTGTACGAGCGCAACCGCTACTCGCCGGCGATCAAATCCCAAGGCCTGCTGTTTGTTTCGGGACAGGTCGGCAGCCGTGAAGACGGCTCGCCGGAACCTGATCTGCGGGCGCAGGTGCGACTGGCGTTTACCAATCTCAACGCCATTCTGGCGGCGGCGGGCTGCACGTTTGACGATGTGATCGACGTGACGGTGTTCATGGTCGATCCCGAATCGATATTTGAAACCGCCTGGGAGGTGGTGCCGGAGTTCTGGGGCGAGGCGCCGCACCCGACGATCACAGCGGTGGGAGTGACGTGGCTGTACGGCTTTGATTTCGAGATCAAGGTGATCGCGCAACTGCCGGATAAAGCCTCAGTGGTTCACGCGGCCTAGTGTGGCAGCAGGCCGGTGGCGGTTGAAATCTTCGCCCCGGCCCGACAGACTCTGCGCCCCGTTTTGGCCGTTGGCGCCAGGCGGCCAGGTGAAGAGGGCTGCAGTTGAACGAACACACTTTGTCCAGGCGCCTGGAGCGCGTGGCGGCGCAGGTACCAGTCCGCGCACGGCTGGCCGACATCGGCTCGGACCATGCCTACTTGCCGGTGGCTTTGCTGCGCCGAGGGCTGATTGAGGCGGCGGTGGCCGGGGAAATCGCCCTGACGCCCTTCGCTGCAGCCGGGCGGACGGTGCGCGAGAGTGGCTTCGAGCAACAGATTGCGGTGCGCCTGGCCGATGGGCTCGACGCCATCGACGCGTCGGATGAGATATCGGCGGTGAGCCTGTGCGGCATGGGCGGCGAGACGATCCGCGACATTCTCGACAGCGGGTCGTCACGCCTGAGCGGGCGCGAGCGTTTGATCCTGCAGCCCAACGGCGGCGAGCCTGAGCTGCGTCAGTGGTTGATGGAAAATGGCTTTCGCATCCTCCATGAGGAACTGCTGCGGGAAAACCGCTTCGATTACGAAATCATCGTGGCCGAGCGCAGCGGACCGGTGGCTTACAGCCCCGAAGAGCTGTATTTCGGGCCGCTGCAGTTGCAGACGCGCAGTCCGGCGTTCATCGACAAGTGGCAGCGTGCGCTGGCCCGTAAACGCCGCACGCTGGAAGGGCTTGCCCGGGCACGAGGTGCTGTGCCCGAGCAAACGATAAGCGACCTTTCGCTACAGATTCGCTGGATCACCGAGCTGCTGGGCTGAATACCAGGAGCCTGGACCGATTTGTTCAGAGCTCCTTCTTCATGTGTTTTTCGATCTGCTCAAGGGACTTGCCCTTGGTCTCCGGCAGGCAGGTGAAGACGAAGATCAGCGAGCCGATGTTGATGGCCGCGAAGACGAAGAAGGTCGGGTTGCCGATCGTGTCCACGGCAATCGGGAACAGGAACGCGACGGTGGCGTTGAACAGCCACTGCATCGACACCGCCGTGCCGGTCAGCAAGCCGCGGACCTGCATCGGGAACAGCTCCGACATCAGCAGCCAGTACACCGGTGAAATGCACATCTGCATGAACAGCAGGAACACCAGAATGCACGCCAGCGCGGTGTAGCTTTGGGTCAGGTTCTGCGGCATGAACTGCAGGACGCAACCGAGGGCCGCCTGCATCAGGACCACGATCACCAGGCCGGTCATCAGCAGGTGCCGACGCCCGTAGCGGCCGATGGCCCAGATGCCCAGCAGCGTGGCGATGACCGATACGATGCCGTTGCCGATGGTCGCGGTCAGCGCGGCGTTGGTGCCCATGCCGGTGTTCTTGAGGATGATCGGCGTGTAGTACATGAATGCGTTGACGCCGGTGAACTGCGCGGTAAACCCCAGCCCCACGCCTATCAGCAGCAGTTTCAGGATCCACGGCTGACGCAGCAGTTCGCGGGCGGGCACGCGCTTGTGGGCCTGCTTCTCCTGGGCTTTCATCTCCTCGACTTCGCGCTGGGCGGCGTCCTTGGTGTCGCGCAGCTGTTCCAGCACGTCTTGCGCTTCGTCAAAGCGGCCCTTGGACGCCAGCCAGCGCGGCGACGGCGGCACGAAGAAGGTGCCGATCAGCAGCAGAATGCCCGGCACCATGGCGATGGCCAGCATGTAACGCCAGATGCCGGGCGTGTGCAGCAGCGCTGCCAGCACGGCGCTTAGCACGTAGGCCAGCAGCTGGCCGCTGACGATCATCAGTTCGTTGCGGCTGACCAGCCTTGCGCGTCGCGAAGGCCCGGCGATCTCGGCGATGAACACCGGCACCGTGGCAGAACCGCCCCCGACGGCGATACCCAGCAGAAAACGCGCCGCGACCATGAACGGCACCGAAGGCGCCGTCGCCGTGCCGAGTGCGCCGACGATGAACAGTATCGACAGCATGCGCAGGGTCACGCGCCGGCCATAACGGTCGGACAGGTAACCGCTGCCCAGCGAGCCAAAGGCTGCGCCGACGATCAGCGATGCGGTGATCAGCCCTTCGCTGACGGGGTTCAGGCCCAGACCGCCCTGGTCGAGCGGCAAGGTCATGAAGGGCAGGGCACCCGCGATGATGCCCGTGTCGTAACCGAAAGCGAGTGCGCCCATGGTGGCGACAAGGACCGAGATGAAAATCAGGCGCCGCGCCGAAGCGCGCTGTTCGCCTGGTTGGCCTATGGCGGCGGATGGGGAACTGGAAGACATGAAAACCTAAACCTCTCGTGGAACCGGCGTTGTGCCTGCTCGCTGACGTCGTGGTTAGGGGCATGTCGGCCCTGTGAGTTCCGTGCCGTGGCGAAAAAACTCAACGATCTTACTGGGAGGGTTAACCCCAGCGCACCTGGGGCTGAATGGTTTCAGTCGTTCGCGACCGTTGTAGCCTCGGTTTGAGCGTGGCTGACGGCCGAACCAGGGCCCAGAATCTCGGCCACCTTGTGCGTGAAATTGTTGATGCCAAACGGTTTGAGCAGCACGGCCATGCCGGTCTCCAGCTGGTCGCCGTCGACCGCAGCGTTTTCCGCATAGCCGGTGACGAACAGCACCCGCAAGGCAGGGCGCATTGCCCGCGCCGCGTCAGCCACTTGCCGGCCATCCATGCCACCGGGCAGGCCGACGTCGGTCACCAGCAGATCGACTTCTTCCATGGCGCGCAGCACTTGTAGCCCGGACGCGCCGTCTTGCGCTTCGCCGACCCGGTAACCACGCTCGCGCAGGGCATCACACATCAACATGCGCACGTGGGGTTCGTCGTCGATCACCAGCACGCTTTCACCGCAGCCCTGTTCCTGCAAGGCGCATCGGTTCGACACCGGCTCCGCTTCGCCGCAATAACGCGGCAAGTACAGCGCGATGGTGGTGCCGGCTCCCGGGGTGGAACGCGCCCTGACGGTGCCGCCGGACTGGTGCACGAACCCGTGGATCATCGACAGGCCAAGGCCGGTGCCCTGACCGATGGGTTTGGTGGTGAAGAACGGATCGAAAATCCGGTCCAGAATTTCCGGGGCGATGCCGGTGCCCGTGTCGGTCACGCTGATTTCGATGTAGTCACCCTCGGCCAGTTGCGCCTCTATTCTGGCTGCGTCCGCGCTGGCGACGTTGCGCGTGCGCACGGTCAGTTCACCGCCGCCCGGCATGGCATCGCGCGCGTTGAGGGTCAGGTTAACCAGCGCGCTTTCCAGCTGCGGTGCGTCGATCTTGCTAAACCACAGGTCGCCGCTGGCGAGGGTCTGCGTGCTGATGGACGGGCCGATGGTGGAGGAGATCAACTGGCCCATGCCCGCCACCAGCCGGTTGATGTCGGTCGGTTTGGGGTCCAGCGTCTGACGTCGCGAGAACGCCAGCAGCCTCTGGGTGAGCAACGCTGCGCGGGTGGCCGAATCGTGGGCCGCATTGACGTAGCGATCCAGAGCGTCCACCCGGCCGTTGGCGATGCGCCGCTCGATCATTTCCAGGCTGCCGAGGATGCCGGCGAGCAGGTTGTTGAAGTCGTGAGCGATGCCGCCGGTGAGTTGTCCGACCGCTTCCATTTTCTGCGCCTGACGCAGGGCTGAATGGGCTTCTGACAACTCCTGAGTGCGCGCCAGCACGCGCTGCTCAAGGGTCTCGTTGGCGCTCTGGACTTGTTGGAACAGGGTGGCGTTGTCGAAGGCAATGGCTGCTTGTGCTGCCAGCGCCGACATCAGGTTTTCATGCCGGGAGGAGAAGCGCCCCGGCTCGGGATGGCCGTAAAACAAACCGCCCAGCACTTCTCCCGAGCGCGACACCACCGACACCGCCAGGTAACTGCGCACGGGCAAGTGACCGGCGGGCAGGCCGAAGTGGGGTGAGGTCAGGCCGTAGCGCGGGTCCTGCAGGATATCGTCGGAGCGCATGACCCCTTCGTTGAGAAAGGTCGGTGCGAACACCGGCGTCGCCCGTGGCCCGGGCAAGTGGGCAAAGTCCTGCGCCTGAGCGCCTGACAGGGTGAACAGGTCGAAGTTGTCGTCGGCGATGTTATGGAAATACGCACCGAATGCAGCGCCGGTCATCTCACGGCCGGCGTCGGTCACGGTCTGCACCAGGCGTTTAAGGTCGAGATCGACGGCCAGCTCGGCGTTGACCCGGTTCAGTGTCTCCAGCGTGCGCGTTTCTTCGCGCAGCGCCGCTTCGCTGGCTTCAAGGGCTGCGCGGGACAGGTGCGCGTCGGTGACGTCGTAGCCTTCACAGAAGATCCCGGTGACCTGGCCTGCGGGGTCAAGCAGGGGCTCATAGATGAAATCCAGGTAACGGACTTCGGACGGGGCATCGGGATGGCTCAACTGGATCGGTGTGCGTTGGTGCACCAGGCGCTCGCCCGTGTGGTACACCGAATCGAGCCACTCATAAAAGCCCTGGCCGCCCAGCTCCGGGAACGCCTCATAAATGGTCTTGCCAACGTAATCGCGCTCGCCGAACAGACGGGTGTAGGACTGATTGACGAATTCAAAGCGATGCTCGGGGCCGTTGAGAATGGTGATGAAACCCGGTGCCTGCTCGAACATTTTGCGCTGGCGCACCAGTTCTTCGGCCTTGCGCCGCTCGGCCAGCACCCGCTCGGTGACCTCGTGGCCCTGATTGAGGATGCCGGCGATCAGGCCGTTCTCCCCACGGATAGGCGTGAAGCTGTAGTTCCACCAGGTTTCCTGCAGTTGGCCGCCGCGCTCCATCATCAGCAGTTGATCAAACGCCGAGAAGCCTTCGCCCTTACTGACGGAGGCCTCCATTTGCGGCCCCACGATGTCCCAAATGCTGGCCCAGACTTCGCGCGCCGGCCGGCCCAGCACGGCCGGGTGCCGATCCGCCGGAATCGGCGCCCAGGCATCGTTGTATAACAGGCAGAAATCCGCTCCCCAGTAGATGGCCGTGGGAAAGCTTGAGTGCAGGCAAATGCTGATGGCCGAGCGCAATGACTGCGGCCATTGCGCGGGCTCGCCCAATGAGGTGGCCGCCCAGTCGAAGTCTCGGATCAATTGCCCCATTTCACCGCCGCCGCGGAGAAAATCCGGGGTTTGAGGAGGCATATGTACGTTATCCGACTTCATGGGTGACATCTCGAAACGGGCATTCGGGAAGGTGATGGACCGGGATTGGCGCAAGAGAGTTCAGCGCCTGGACGAACGGCAGATGCCCGCCCGCCAGTGCTGGGACTGCCACGGGCCGTTATTCGCCAGGCGGCGGATGGCTTGAACGCCAGGAAATTATGGCCTCAAGCTATCATGCTGGTCACGGGGAGGCAGTTTGCCAGCAAACGGGAGCGGTGTGGGGTTTATCGAGCGCGCTTCGATGCCGTTCAGCGGTACGGCGTTGCCAACTGGCGCCAGCCATAAAAGGCCAGGGCTGTCAGCAGCGCACCGAGCCACACGATCACGCCGGCCCAGAAGGTGTGCGACATGAAATGCCAGCCCTGCAGCACACGCGTGGTGCCGTAGATCATGCCTAGGAGCATCGAGCCGTAAAGGACGGCCCTGGCATGCCGCCAACGGTAACGACGCGCCACAAAATACAACGCGACCATGGTGAAGCCGCCCGAAGCATGGCCGCCCGGCCAGCAACGGCCCGGGCCTGCCTCATGCAGCAGCGTGAAATTCTCGAACCATTCCTTTTTCGCCATAGCCCCGCCATACAGCGTCGTCTCCACCGGGCAGTAAATGCTGGTGTGGCTTTTGAAGAAATGGATCATGCCGGTGACCACAGCGAAGGCCACCACCACGTACAGAAGGTCGCGGCGATGGCGCGCCGTAAAACGCAGCAGTGGTGCGATGTGCAATTTCTCAAGCAAATTCAGCAATCGGCCGGGGCGATCCGGTTTTAACAGTGGCCAGATGAACGAGAGGAGGGCGCCAATGATGACCGCTTCCCCGGTGAGATCCGGGATGATCCGGGGCCAGCGGTGGGTGAGGTTTTCAAACAGACGATTGTGCCCATAGGGGAAGGCATGATCGGGGTAGTACAGCCAGTTGCTGATGACTTCGTCCAGCGACGTCAGGTCGAAGACCACGAAGATCGCCAGCGCAATGGCGATCGGCAGACCCAGGTTCCAGGCATAAAATCTTGATCGTTCGCTGCGCACGGTTGTATCCCGAAAAGTTTGCGTCATTGCCTCGACCGGTTCGAACCGACGGCGCGCCGAACCTATCGTTGTTCAGGTCAATGTCGGGTGACGGCGATGTGAAAGGTTCATTGGGCGCAGGATGCGACGCTGGATTGCTCTTATTGACGGGGGAAAGTTATCCGGCCCGGTCAACAAACCTGATTTAACTCTTCGTCATGTTTTATTCCACTGCTCGACGGTTGCAACGCCCACTGTTTTTTTCACAAGGCCATAACCAAATAACGATGTGTCTCTTTTTAAGATGGCCATCAATCTCGACATGGACGCCGTTGTCGATTCATATAATGGCCTGAACTCAATGATGCGCAAACCCTTGTTTGTTCCGCCGGTTGACAAGGCCGGCAAGTTGTCACGACCGGGCAAAACATCCAGGCTACTGATGACCGTTGTAGCGATCGCCGTGTCGTTGCTGATATTGACCGGTTACACCTATTGGCCCCGGTCGCCCGTCGATCTGGCAATCGACAGCCACTCGCGCATCGCCAGTCTTTACGACAGCTGGAAGAAGGGCGAGGTGGTCATGCTGGTGCGCCACGGCGAGCGCTGTGACCGATCAAACAACGACTGCGTCGGGCCGCACGACGGCATCACCCGCCACGGGCAGCAGGTCTCGGCAGAGGTCGGCCGGTCGCTTGAGGGGCTTGGGTTGACGCAGACCGACGTCGTTGCCAGCCCGTCGACGCGGACCCTGCAGACGGCCGAGTTTCTGGTTGGCCATCCGGTGGCGGCGCAAGACTGGCTCTTTGACTGCGAAAACATGAGCCTGGATCAAGTGATGGCCCACAAAGTGAGCCAGCGCAATCTGGTGCTGGTGACCCACAGCGGTTGTATCAGCCAGATCGAGAAACAACAGGGTTATTACCACGCTGATATGAGCGACTACGACAGCGCGGTATTCATTTCAATGAACCGGCAAGGCCGGCCAGTGATAAGAGGGCTGTTGAATCCCGAAGGCTGGAATCAACTCGTGGTGAAGGGCAGTAAATGAATGCGCGATAAATAAACGTCAGACAACTGCAGTGCACTTGCTCAACACGCAGTCACTTGGTCGCAGGGTTTATTTGCACAATTGATAACCGACGCCATACACGGTATGCACCAGCGGAAAGTCAAAGCCATCGTCGACGACTTTTCTGATTTGATGCACCCGAGTGCCGAGCCCCATACTTCTTTCAACCCCGTCTTCACCCCACAACTTCGCCGCAATTTCCGCCTTGCTGACGATCGCCGGACTTCTGGCCATGAGCAAGGCCAGGATGTCGATGTTGGTTGGATTGAGCTTCAAATGTTTATCGGCCCTGAACGCTCGGTATTTCTCCGTGTCCAGCATCAGATCTTCAACCACCAGCATAAATACGCCCACCTTTGCGACAGTGGGCGGGATAGTAGGTGGGCAGTTGTCAAAAATTAGTTCGGGTCCCGTGAACAAGCCGTTCAGCAGCAGGGCGTCATGGTCATCGCCCTGGCGGTCGGGGCGTGAGGTTTCACACGCAAGGTCGAGCGGATGCCTCGACTTCTTCCCGGCTAAAGCCGGTCCCACTGGCGGGTGGCTTGGCTTCTTCCCGGCTGAAGCCGGTCCCACTGGGCGGGTGGCTTGGATTTGTCCTGGCTGAAGCCGGTCCCACTGGGGGGTGGCTTGGATTTGTCCTGGCTGAAGCCGGTCCCACTGGGCGGGTGGCTTTGCTTCTCGCAGTCTCACTGAGGTGGATGCATGCATCACTGGGCTGCACTGCACCTCTGTGGGACCGGCTTTAGCCGGGAAGGGCACCATGAATTCAGCCCAGGGTCCCGCTTGCAATACGTTTGTAAGGGCGCCATTGCTTCTGCGGGATCGGCAGTTCGCAGGACTCCCCGCGTCCGATCGGAAAATAACGAAAACCGCTTCGGCCCAGTCGTTCTGTGTCGTACAGATTGCGACCATCAAAGATCACCGGCGCACGCAGGCGTTGCTGGATCAGCTCGAAGTCCGGTGCCTTGAACTGCTGCCATTCGGTGCAGATGATCAGCGCGTCACTGCCATCGAGGGTCGACTCGGGCGTGCCCATCAGCACCAGGTCCTTGCGTTGCCCGTAGAGACGTTGCGTTTCCTGCATCGCCTCTGGATCAAACGCTCGCACCGTTGCGCCGGCTTCCCACAGCGCCTCCATCAGCACCCGGCTGGGCGCGTCACGCATGTCATCGGTGTTGGGCTTGAACGCCAGGCCCCACAACGCGAATGTTTTGCCACGCAGATCCCCGTCGTAAAAAGCCCTGACCCGCTCAAAGAGCTTGCTCTTCTGCCGCTCATTGATCGCTTCGACCACCGCCAACAGGTCATTCGAGCAGTCGGCCTCTCGGGCGCTGTGGATCAGCGCACGCAGGTCTTTGCCAAAACATGAACCGCCGTAACCGCAGCCGGGGTAGATGAAGTCATAGCCGATGCGCGAATCCGCGCCGATGCCGAGCCTCACTGACTCCACGTCCGCACCCAGGTGTTCCGCCAGTTCGGCGATCTGGTTGATGAAGCTGATCTTGGTCGCCAGCATGCAGTTGGCCGCGTATTTGGTCAGTTCCGCGCTGCGCAGGTCCATGAACATGATCCGGTCATGGTTGCGATTGAAGGGCGCGTACAGCTCACGCATCACGTTGCGCACGGCATCGTTGTCGCAGCCGATGACGATCCGGTCCGGGCGCCGGCAGTCGTTGACCGCAGAGCCTTCCTTGAGAAATTCCGGATTGGAGACGATATCGAACTGCAGCAAGCGCCCGGCTTGGCGCAGGGCCTTGTCGATGTGCCCGCGCAAGGCGTCGCCACTGCCCACCGGCACCGTGGACTTTTCGACGATGATCAGTGGCTCGGAGCGGTGCGTGGCAATCGCCTCGCCGACGGCGTAGAAACCGCTCAGGTCTGCCGAGCCGTCCTCGCGTGAGGGCGTGCCGACGGCGATGAACAACACGTCGGCATGCTCAATGGCAAAACGGCTGTCGGTGGTGAATTGCAGACGCCTGTTGTCCAAGTGTTCGCGTACCAGGTTTGCCAGCCCCGGCTCGAATATCGGCACCTGGCCTTGGCGCAGCTGCTCGACCCTGGCGTGGTCAATGTCCATGCAGACCACCTCGTGGCCCACTTCCGCAAGCACACTCGCTTGCACCAGACCGACATACCCGCTACCGAAAACGCTGATTTTCATGGGGATCATCCTGAAGAAGAATGCTGGAAACTCGCCGAGGCTTGATGGGGGAATTGGCCCGTCAGCCCTAGCGTGACACCTTCAAATTTCGATCCCGTGAACGTTTTATGGCCAACAGAGGGTTAACAGCTTGTGGATGTGCGGGGTAAATGAAAGACGCCTCCCGACGTCGCCGCAGGCTTAGTCGCCCTCTCAAGGCGATGTTGACGTAGATAATGGATGGCGGCTGCGCACGCGTCGTAGGAGCCGGCTTGCTGGCGAACCGATCTGTCATTCGGCCCGGAGGTGGCTGAATCATCGCACTCGCCAGCAAGCCGGCTTTTTGTGTGGGACCGCAGCGCAGCAAGGTTCATCTCGCTGCACGCGACATCTTTTGTAGGACTGGCTTCAGCCGGGAAGGGGCCAGCCCTGGCACCCCCATTATCGCGACGTCACGCGGCAAGGCTTCCCGGCTAAAGCCGGTCCCACAGGTCGGCGTCGCGCAGGGTTCATCTGACTGCACGGGACATCTTTTGTAGGACTGGCTTTAGCCGGGAAGGGGCCGGCGTGACCGAGCTACTCGACCTCGGTCCAATGGGTTTTGGCTTTTTCTGCGCCGGGCACCTGAGCAGGCAGGCGCACGAAGATGCTGTAGCGGGTCTTGTTTTCTATTGCCTCGAATGCGGCGAGCTTCTCGATCAGTGCCGCGCTGACCACCTTTCCGGCGTTGAGCAGCAACATGCCGTTATCCGCGTTCAGGTTGCGCACCAGGGTCATGCCCGGCACCAGCTCCCGAGTGCTGACGGCTTTGACGGTCGGGTCGGTCAGCACCGCGTCGTGCAGGTACGTGGCGCAGGCGCCGGCGAAGTCCTCGACCAGCGCGGGGTCGTAGAGCTTGCCGGCATAGCGGCGGATGAACAACAGCGCTTCACCGCTGCTCAGGTGTCGCTCCAGAATCAGCCCGCGCTGCAGTTCGATGAAGTCCACCGCGAGCTTGAGCAGGCGAGCGCCGTACGGAATGGCCTCGCCTTTGAGGTGTCCCGGAAAGCCGCTGCCGTCCCAGCGCTCCTGATGGTGAAGGATCAGGCTGGCGGCGTCCTGAATCGGTTCCAGCGTCATCAGCAATGACTCGCTCTGGCGCGGGTAGCTGCGCCAGGTGTCCCGGTCGGCGTGGCTGACCATGTCCGACGGGGTATTGATCAGTGCATCGCTCCAGCCCAGTTTGCCGATGTTGTACAGCGCGGCGGCCATGCACAGATCGCGGCGCATCGACTCGTCAACGTCCAGATGGCTGCTGCACGCGTTGATCAGGTCGATCACCTCACGGTTGGTCTGTTTGTCCGGGGGCAGACGCTGATTGACCAGCATCGAAAACACTTCGGTGCCGGTGGCGTAGCTGTGTTTGAGCTCTTCGTAGGCGAGGTCAAGCATGTCGGCGGTCTGCTGCAGCTCGGCAGTGCGCGCCTGCACGCGTTTTTCCAGCGTGGCGTTGAGGCGCTTAAGCTCATCGTTCTGGTGCTGTGTGAGCTGTTCGAGGCGGTGGCGTTCGCGCTCGGAAAACTGATACGTCAGCGACTGACGCAGGGCCAGAATCAGATCCTCGTCGGTCCAGGGTTTAGCGATGTAGCGATGGACGTGGCCTTCGTTGATGGCGTTGACCAGAGTATCGAGCTCGGCATAACCACAGAGAATGATCCGCGTGGTGTCCGGGTACAGGCTGTAAACCTGCGCCAGCAACGCCGCGCCGTCCATGCCGGGCATGCGCGCGTCGCTGACGATCAGGTCGACAGAGCGCTCGGCCATGATCGCCAGCGCCTGTTCGCCACTGGTCGCCCACAGCACGTCGTAGGGTTGCTCGCCGAGAAGGCGTAGCAGGCTGTCGAGGATGGGTTGTTCATCGTCCACCAACAGAACGGTGGGGCGTTGCTGCGACGGGCGTTGCTGCACTTGCACAGGGGCTGAAGCTTCCATGATGAACCCTCGCGTCTGGACCGACGGGTGACTGACACGGACTGCTGGATCCCCAAAGGTTAGTCCAGATATCGGTGCGGCATGCAGGGTTCAAGCACAAAAAATTGCAGGGTGGATCCGCAGCAGTGGCCCGCCGGGGAAGCGGGCTGGACGCTGCCGCCGTTGTGATCAGGCGTGGGTGACGCCGGGCACGTCCATGTTGATCCGGCGCCAGGCGGCTTCGGCAAAGCTGTACACCGAGAAGGCAATCAACCCCAGTGCCATGACCATCAGCACTACACCGCCGGCCGGCAGGTTTTGCAGCGCGTTGAGTGCGTCTTTCAGGCCCGGCGGATGCATCGCCTGATAACTTGAGCCACTGATCGCCAGAAGCACGCCGATCTCGACGAACGAGACGCCGCGGGCGATCAAGCCAAAGCGGGACACTGGGCGCACGTACCGCATCACTTCCTCATCGGCCTCGAAGTACTTCTCGAACGAGGCCTTCCAACCCTTGAAGAAATGCGCGATCCCGACGCCCAGCGGGACCAGCGCGATCAGATAGACGACGAGGTTGGAGTGCTTCCAGGACAGCATTTTGGCGAGCAGGTCTTCGGTCTGACCGCCACCCGAGCCGCCTGAACTGCTCAGGCCGTCGACCAGCAGGCCCAGGGCGAAGAACGCCAGTGCGCCGTTGACCACGCCGCCGGCCAGCAGCCCCGCGCGGATGACCAGGCCTTTGAGCTCTGTGCCGTGGTGGTCGACATCACGCGTGGCCTGCAAGACCCGCCACGCCGCGAACGCCAACAGACCGGCCACCACCAGACCGACCAGAATGTGGCCAAACGGCTGGCTGAATAAGGCTTCCAGGCTGCTGTGGCTGTCTTTTGGCCTGGACGAGTCGCGCGCAGCGAGCAGAGCGAAAATACCAATGATCAGGTACAGAACGCCGCGGGCGGCATAGCCGGCTCGGGCGAGCATGACAAGGGTGTGATGCGGGGACATCGGGGCAATCTCCGGGGTAAGCGACAGATGAGCAGACCCGAGACGGGGCGCGGGGTTCGATTGCGTTGACTGGCAGGACGGCTTTACACAGAAAACCTGCCTCGGGCGGTGCCTATGGTGGGACCGGCTTCAGCCGGGAAGGGACCCTGGCGGACAACCACTTTTTTGCGTTGTGGCGGCTGGCGCCTTCCCGGCTGAAGCCGGTCCCACAAGTCCGCGTAATTTGAATGCACGCGGGTGATATTGATCGTTCCCACGCTCTGCGTGGTAATGCGTTCTGCGACGCTCGGTGTCGCTGCGATCTACACGTGGAAGGGCACGGCGCTAGCCCTGTAGGAGCCGGCTTGCTGGCGAACGCGGTGGGTCGGCGCTGAATGTGTTGGCGGACAAGATGCCTTCGCCAGCAAGCCGGCTCCTACAGATTTGTGGGTACCCATAATTCCGCGTTATGGCTGCCGACGCTTTCCCGGCTGAAGCCGGTCCCACATGATGGCGCCAAGTCCGACGTCATTAAAATGCGCGCGCGGTCCCACGCTCCGCGTGGTAATGCCTCCAGCGACGCTCAGCGTCGGCGCGTTGGCGGGTGCATTTAACAGGGTTAGCCTGCAACGGACTCGATTCGGCGGCAGATCCAGTCCCGGCTGTGTTCCAGTACCCGGTCGGCCATCATGGTAGGGAAGTGGATAAAGCCGTGGGGTGCATCCGGGACGAGATGAATTTCAACCCCGCTGTGTTTCGACCAGCGCTCTGCCATCTGCAGCGTGTCGTCACGCAGCGGGTCCAGCGAGCCGACCCACATCAGCGACGGCGGAAACCCTGCGAAGTCCCCATACAAAGGTGACAGCGGTGGCGCTTTGCGCTGCTCCTCGCTGATGCCCGGGGTCAACAGGCGCAGGGCTTCGACCATGCCTGGACCGTCCAGCACCAGCGTGTCGCGGCCTGCGGTGCGCACGCTCGGTGTGCCGGTCAGGTCATACACGCCGTAATAGAGCAGGGCGCCGCACACGCGGGTGAACAACGCCGGCCAAGCCTTGAGCTGGAGCAGCGTAGCCGCAGCCAGATGTCCGCCGGCCGATTCGCCAATGACGATCACCGGCAGGCCAGCAAATTCCGGGCAACCTTCGCCCAGCAGCCAGCGCGCGGCGACGAGGCAATCGTCCATCAGGCCCTCAACCGGTGTCGCCCCGGCCAGCCGATAGTCGACCGAGACCACGGCGACGTTGCAGGCCCGCACCATCGCAATATTGAGGTCGTCGTTCATCTGCGCGTTGCCGATCACCCAACCGCCGCCATGTATATCCAGCACCACGCCTTTAGGTTGGCCTTTGGGACGAATGATCCGTACGGGCACCTGCCGGCCGTCAACGCTTGCCGTCGCGCTTTGTGCATGCAGGCCGTAGCGTGCCAGCTTGGCCGCACCGCGCAATTGACCGACGCGCAGCAGCGACTGAATCAGCAGGGGCGCGAAGCGGTTGCGGATGCGAAAGCGCGGCATCCAGGCCAGCTTCTTGTTGAACTGCCGGGCTTGCGCCAATTCATCGTCTTGAAAACGCAAACCATCGTTGCTGTCCAAATGCATGCTCTCTTGTGAATGAACCCGCCAGTCGGGTATCTCTTGGTGTCTGGCGAGGCTCGAGAGTTTCACGCCCGTGATCGCGACGCCCAACCTGACCATCTGGGCGCACAGCGATCAGTTGCGGCCTCGGCCTGTAAGAGCGCGCTTGCCCGCGAAAAGGTGTGTGCATCCGCCGCCTCTATTGCGTCCGGATACCGTCTTCGCGGGCAAGCGCGCTCCTACACGAGATTGCGCGTTGGTATCACCCGAATCGTGAAACCTGCCTGCCGATGATCGTGCCCACGCTCCGCGTGGGTCTGCATCCCCCGACGCTCCGCGTCACCCGTGCTAAACGCCTCGCGGGTCGTTACAACCGGCCTGCCGGCGTCGGCTTGATCAGCTGCAGTTGCTGGCGATAGTCATCAGTAACCTGTCGGGCCTGGCTGTTGCTGGTGATCACGCGCGGGGTGATCAGCACGACCAGC
Source organism: Pseudomonas sp. ME-P-057 (assembly GCF_030208975.1). Lineage (NCBI taxonomy): Bacteria > Pseudomonadati > Pseudomonadota > Gammaproteobacteria > Pseudomonadales > Pseudomonadaceae > Pseudomonas > Pseudomonas sp. ME-P-057. Next base: position 212,842 of record NZ_JARVSX010000011.1, on the reverse strand, counting down.
TCGGTGCGTTTCTTGCTTTTACTGGTATTGCCGAACAGCCAGCGCAGGCCCGGAATGCGCCCTAGATAAGGCACCGCCGACACATTGTCGCTGTTGTCCTGTTTGATCAGGCCGCCAAGCAACACGGTTTGCCCGCTCTGCACCGCCACCTGCGTGGACACCGAGCGCGTCGAGATGCGCGGGTTGCCGTTAGTGTCGGTGCCGTTCGCGTCGTTGGCGTCGCTGACCTGCTGCTGAATGTCCATGTACACCAGACCGCCCGGATTGATCCGCGGCACGACGTCGAGGATGACGCCGGTCTGCACATATTCGACGCTGCTGAGGGTAGTGCCCGAGGTGTTGGTATTGACCGTGGTCTGGCTGATCGGGATGTTGTCGCCGACCTGGATCTGCGCCTGCTGGTTGTTCATCACCACCAGCGACGGCGCCGACAGCACCTGCGTGCGACCGCTGGTTTCCAGCGCGTGCAGCGCGACCTGCAGGTTGTTGCTGACGAATGAATAAAACAGCGAGTCGGCGCCCAGGCCCGCGCCGCCGCCGCCCAGCGCGCCCTGGCTGCCAGGCGCATTGGCCACCGTGGTGCTGCCGGAATTTCCCGCCAGGCGCCCGAGGTACCATTGCACGCCGAGGTCCAGCCCGTCGCTGAGGTTGACTTCAAGAATCCGCGTTTCGATCTGCACCTGCATCGGCGCGTTGTCCAGCCGTTTGATGGCGGCTTCGATTTCATTCCACTGCGCCGGGCGCGTGCGGATCAGCAATTGGTTGCTGCTCTGCTGAGCGGTAATGCGTGTGCTGTCATCCAGCCGCTTGCTGGCGCCCGAGCCGCTGCCGGTCGCATCGCCGCTGTCGCTCTGGCTGCTGTCGGCGCTGTCCTCGGAGGTTTCGCCGTCCTGCTCTTCATCGCCCTGCTGCGCGCCGGCCTGGAAGTTGCCGCTGCCGCCATTGCCGAGCCCGCCGCCCATGCCGCCATTCATCCCGCCGCCCATGCCCGAGCTGCCATTGAGGCCCTGACCGCTCACGCCCATGCCGCCGCTGCTGCCATTGCCACTGCCGTTGAGCGATGACAACGAACGGGTGCGCAGGCCGGGTGCAACCTTGGCCGCGCTGTCGTCCTTGATCTGGCCGTTGCCGTAGATCTGGCGCAGGTACTTGGCGAGGTCCGAGGCTTTCATGTTGCGCACGTCGTAGACGTACATCTGCGGCTCGTTGCCGCCGCCCTCGTCGATGGTGTGAATCCAGTCGCCGACTTCGCTCAGGTAACGCGGCTGCGAGGAAATCGCCACCACCGAGTTGGTCCGCTCGATCGGCAGGAACTTGACCATGCCCGCCAACGGCATGCCGCTGTCCGGGCCAAACATCTTCTGCAGTTCGGGCATCAGTTCGCCGACGCTGGCGCGCTGCAGGCCGTACACCGCGATGGACATGCCCTTGAGCCAGTCCACGTCGAAGGTGTCGATGGTGTCCTGATAGTTGGCGAGCTCATCCGGCGTACCGGCCAGGCTCAGCACGTTGCGCGCCGGATCGACCAGCAGAAACGCGTTTTCGCGGGCAAACGGCTTGAGCAGCTTCTGCATTTCGGTTGCCGAAATGAAGCGCAGCGGGTACAGGCGTGCCGACAGGCCGCTGGAAGGCCGCGCCACCGGCATTTCCGGCACCAGTTTGCCGGCCACTGCCTGATTGGCCGGGAGAATGACGTAGCGGTCGCCCTGGCGGATCATCGCGTTGTCGGTCCACGACAGCAGGGTCTCCAGGATCGACATTGCCTGCTGCTTGTTCACCGGTTGCGAGGTGGAAAAGCTGACGTCGCCTTTCACCCCCTGATTGATGCTGTAATTCTCGTGCAGCAGGTCGCCCATGACCGTGTTGATCACCGCTTCGATGGGCTGATTGGCGAAGTTGAAACTGATGTCGCCAGCGGCCGACGCGGCGCCTTTGTTGCCCGCTGTACCCGGGGCAGGGTTCGAGCCGCGCACGAACGTCTGGTTGCCGCGAATGATCTGCTGCCGTGCCGGCGCAGGCCTGGCGCCCGCGTTGTTCGGGCTCGGTGCTTCGACCGGATCGCTGACCGGGCCTCGCTGCGAACCGGTACCGTTGAGTGCTTCCTGCATCAGGGCCGGGTCGTTTTCAAAACGCTCCGGGGTGGACGCGCATCCGGCCAGCGCCACGGCAGTGGCCAGGCACAACAGGGGGCTGCGCAGACGGGAAAACTCAGGGGTGCGATTGTTCATGGTGTGGGTACGTGTGGAAGAGTAATAGGGGGGACTTGCGACGGCGGCGGAAGGCGCAGCAGGGGCAGGCGCAGTTCGCGGGTCTGGCCCTGATGGCTGAAAGTGGCGCTTTGCGGCGTGACCGAATCCAGGGTCCAGCCGTTGTCCAGCGTGCTGCCGACGGCCAGCTTGAGGCGGCGCTTTTGCGGCAGTTGCAGCAGCACCCAGCGCGACGAGCCGTCAACGATCACGCCGCTCAGGCTGATGCCGTCCAGCGACGAGGCCTGTGCTTTGCCGCTGACCAGATCGGGCTTGCGGTCGGGGCTGAACATCGACTGCTGCCAGGTCAGGGTCAGGGTCAGCGCCTGGGCCGAGAGCGCGGGCAATGCGGCAGGCCCGGCAGCCACAGCGGTTTCACGGGCTGCGCTGGCTGGCAACCAGTCGATGTCCTGACCGGCGCCCATGCTCAGGCTGACCGCCGCAGCGGCCAGCAGCGCAGTGGCGGCGCCAAGGGTGAGACTCAAGGTGTCGAACTTCATGCGTCAGGCGCCTCGCTCGCTGAGGATTCATCGGGCTCATCAGGCTGATCGGCTTGATCCGCCTGATCGGGCGGCGATGTGCTCTGCGCCTCGCCTGTCGCTTCGGCAGCCTGAGCTTTGTGCGGCGCTGCTTGTTGCAGATAACCGCGCAGCAGCAGGTGCACCTGCAAACGCCCGGCACCGCCGGAGGCAGGGGCCGTGGTCGCACGGCGAATGCTCAGGTTGTCGACGAACAGAAACGGCTGACCGTATTCAAGGTCATGCAGCAACGTCACCAATGGCTCCATGGCACAGTCCAGGGTCAGGCTGACCTTCACCTGGCGGTACGGCTCGGCGCTGTCGCGTTCGGGGGTGATCGGCATGCGCTGGGTGACCTGGCAACCGGGGCCCTGATCGGCGTGGGCCTTGACCAGGTCCAGACTGCGCTGCATCAGGTCGGCGGCCACGGCGCTCGGGTCTTCACCCGGCAACAGGCTGCTGCGGCTCGACGGATCGCGGCGGGCGGCCTGCAACTGCTGCTCAAGGCGGTCACGTTGGGCGAGCGCGCCGGCATAGCGTTGCTCCTGATGGCGCAGGGTGTCGGCCTGCTCCTGCAGGTCGCTCAACGGGTCGAGAAACCAGCTTTGCACCAGCAACCACCAGGCGGCCCACAGCACCAGCGCCAAGGCGATCAGCGCGGCGCCACGGCGCTCACGTGGGGTCAGTTCACGGCGCATTGGCGGTCTCCTTGCGCAACTGGGCGCGCAGCGAGAAACGCTCTTTGCCGGTCTGTGCATCGGGCTGAATGATCCCCTGGAACTGCGCATCGCTGAGGGTGCGGCAGTCTTTCATGCGGCCGATAAGGGCACTCGCCTTGGCGCTCTGACCGGTGATCGACACGCTGCCGCCATCGGCGATCTCCAGCTGCTCGACCCAGGTGTCGGCGCCCAGGCAACCGGTGAGGTCGGCGAGGACGCTGGAGGTGGTCGGTTGCGCAGCCTTTTGCTGGGCCAGATAGCGTGCGGCGCCCTGGGTGTTGTTGAGCTCGCGACGCAGGTTCTGTACCGCCTGCACCTGGGAACGTTGTTCGTCGACGTGCGCTTGCATCGCCTCGACCCTGGCCGTGCGCGCATCCAGCCACAGCACCATGCACGTCAGCAGCAAGACGCCACACGCCACTGCGAGAAAACGCGGCAGGCGTGCCGAGCCCGCAGCGGCCGGCTTCATGTCGGCGGGCAGCAGATCAACGTTCAGCCGTTCGCCGTTGGCGTGGCGTGCATCCACCGCATACAGCGACAGGCCTTGCTCGCGGCAGCTGTCGATGATCGGCTGCAGACGCTCACGCAGTATCGCCACCAGCAGCACCTGCGCCAGGGTCTTGCCCTTGCCGGTCACGCGGGCCACGTACTGCATCTGCTCGCGCGGGTAGGGCGTGTACTTGTCCAGTTCAAAGCCCACCACGCTGTGCAGATCGCGCAGCGCGGCCAGCGGCAATTGCAGCGGCTGCGCCAGCACCATGCTCGCCGGCAGCATGAGGATCAGACGCTCGCCGGTCATCGGTGGCAGCGCTTCCGGCAAGGGCCAATCGAGCAGCCATACCCGCACCTTGGGCATCAGCCGTGCGCGCACATTGGCCGGCAGCATCGCCTGCAACTCCTGCAGCCAGACCTGCCACAACTGTTGCGCCGGGCTGTCGCGCCACTGATTGCGCACGCGGGCCTGCAAGGGCGCGAGTTGCTGTAAAAATGATTGCTTCATTCTTGCCAACGCAGAACGCGATACGGTCGCGCTCCCTCCTTCGATGGGTTCAATAACAACGTGACGTTGAGCGTCGTGGTGTAACCGCCGGGCAATGTCGCCTGGCTTTGAATGCTGATGACCGGGCCTGCGTCTTCTGTGGCCGGGCCCGCTTGCGGCAGGCCCAGCGCGCGCCGCAGCCAGGGCGACGCCATGCGCGCGTCGGGTGCGGTCTGCCCGCTCCACAAGGTCACGTGCGGGCTGGCGCACTGATACAGCGGCTGGCCGATGCCTGGCAGTTCGCGCACCTCCTCGACCATGCGCAGCGGCGCCCGACCACCGCCGCGGCGCTGCTCCAGGCCCTGGGCAACCTCTGTCGCCAGCCCCGGGGCTGCGCCGCACGCCACCAGCAGACGGGCGAACGACTCGGCCGGGGCGGCGTTGAGGTCGAGCTTGCCGGTCTCGCTGCCCAGGCTCACCGCCAGCGCGGCGTCGTCGAAGCGCAAACCGTGGGGCTGACCGTCCGCCTTCCAGTGACGCGCCGGGTCGCGGTTCAGTTGCGCCAGGACCGCCATGCCGATGCCAGCTTCAGCCGCCAGCACGGCTTGCGTGTGCTGGCGCTGCCACAGGGCCTGGCGATTCTGCAAATGCACCCAGCCGAGCAGACCGGCGAGCAGGGTGCTGAGCAGTGCCAGCACCCACAACACCAACAGCAGCGCCACGCCTTTTTGCCGACGGTCATTCATAACGTGTGCGCCTCGCCAGACAGGTCCAGGCGCAGGTTGACGCTTTGTAACGGCCACGGCACCGGCCCTGCCAGCTGCGCGTCGATGCGCACGCTGACCGGCAGACGCCCCGGCCATGGCCAGTGGTCCAGCCACGCCGTTGATTCCCCGGTGGGCGACACGCCGCGATAACTCAATTGCAGCGACCGCACGTTATGCAACAGCACCTGAGGCTCTTCGGCGGCCAACAGGCCCTGACCGCGCAAGCGCTCCAGGCTGATCTGCAACCGCTGACCGGCCCCCAGCGTCACGCTGTGCCGGTACAAACCACCGCCCAATGTCGCCGGCAGCGGCGCATAAAAACGCATGCTCCGGGCGTCGCCCTCGAACACCGGCGCCTGGCCTGGCTCAGATCCGCCGGCCGCGAGTGGTAGCGCTTGACCGATCGCGCTGCGCAAAAAGTTCTGTGTCGAACGTATCTCATCGAGCCGCGTGCTGTAGCGCTCGGCCTTGGCCATGGCCCGATTGGCCCCGGTGATCGCGGCGCCGACCATGGTCAGCAGCACGCCGAGCAGGCTCAGCACCACCAGCACTTCGAGCAAGGTGAAACCCTGGCTTCGGCGCGTCATTGACCGGCACCCGAACCGGCACTGCGCACTTGCAGGCTGCTGTAGTGGGCGCGGCGCGCACCGTCGCTCACTTCCAGATCCAGTCGCCATGCGCTCGCGGGCGCATTGCCACGGGGCAGGGCGCTGACGTCCATCTGCCAGTTCACGCCGCTCCACTTGCCCTCGGTGCGACCGGGCTGCAACCGACCAGCACTGGCTTCATCCATCAGCGAGCGTGCCGCAAGACTCAAGCGGTCGCTGCGCTGCGCCTGCTGTAACGCGCGCGCGCTCTGCCCGAAAGCCACCACCAACACGCTGCTGCACACCGCCAGGACAGCGAGGGCGGCGAGCATTTCCAGCAAAGTGAAACCGCGCTGACGACTCAATTGAGGGTGCGCAACTGAACGTTGCCGGTCAGCCAGTTAATGTCGACCCGCCAGTGCTTATCGCCACGGGCCAGCAGCAAATGGCCGCCGCTGGAACCGCCGTCGGGGTAGAACTCGAACGCCGAGCCCAGGCCATCAGCGGTCTGTAATTGCACGCGCATGTCGGCGGGCAGTTGCACGGCTTTCAGGTGCGGGCCCTGCAAACGACCGTTGCGCAGATCAAAGCGGGTCTGCGCTGGCTGACCGCTGACGATTGCCTGCACTCGCGCGGCGCGCAGTGACTGCACCACTTCGCTCAAGGCGCGACGCTCGCCTGCCGAATGCAAACCGCGACCCACGCCAAAGCTCACCAAGCCGACGCTGATGCCGATCAAGACGATCACCACCAGCAATTCGAACAGGGTGAAACCGCGGGCGCGGGGCAGGGCGTGCATGTTATTCCCAGTTGCCGATGTCGGCCTTGTAGCCGTCACCGCCAGGCTGCCCGTCCTGACCGAAGAAGATCAGGTCAAAGCTGCCGTGCTCGCCCGGGTAGCGGTAGCCGAATGCGTGACCGAACGGGTCTTTCAGGTCCGAAGGCTTGGCGTACGGGCCGGCCCAGCCACTGGCATTGGCCGGTTTGCTGACCAGTTGCTGCAGATTGGCCGGCGGCGTACCGACGTCCAGGCCATAGCTTTCGATTTTCATGCCCAGGCTGGCAAGTTGTGCCTTGCCCGCGCCGTATTTGCCCTTGTCGACGTTACCGCCGACCTGACGCACGACGATGGTGGCGACAATGCCCAGCAGCACGATCACGGCGAGCATTTCCAGCAGGGTGAAACCGCCCTGGCGACGGCCTTGGGCAGCGTTGAATCGTGGCATGTGTAGTTCCTCAAATGTTACTGGTAAGGCTCATCAGCGGCAGCATGATGGCGAGCATGATCACCGCCACCATCACCGCCATGACGACGGTGAGGCTGGGCACCAGGGCGGCGAGCAGACGGTCGATGCCACGCTTGGCCTCGACGTCGAACACGTCGGCGACTTTCAGCAGCATCCCGTCCAGATTGCCGGCCTGTTCGCCGACTTCGATCATCTGCAAGGCCAGCTCCGGCAGCAGCGGCTGTTCGCCGAACGCCTGCGCCAGCGTGCCGCCGCCCTTGACCCACTCAGTGGCCTGCTCGACTTGAGCGCGCAGGGCGTAGTTGCCGCAGACCTGACGGACGATGGTCATCGCCTGCAACAAGGCGACGCCGTTGCTGAGCAAGGTGCCCAGGGTTCGCGCCAGACGCGCGGCTTCGATCCGCTGCAACAGCGGGCCGATGACTTTGATGAACAGCAGGCGCCGGTCGTGCCGTTGCCGCCGTTGCGGGTCGCGGCGCAGCACCGCCACGCCCCAGATCAGCGCGACGATGGCGCCCAGCAACAGCAGGCCATAGGCGCTGAGAAATTCGCCCAGCCACAAAATGGCCTGGGTAATGAACGGGATCGGCACGCCCAGATCGCGGAAGATCGGCACGAACTGCGGCACCACGTAGGCCAGCAGCAAGGCCAGCGAACCGAGCACGCCGACCACCAGAAAGATCGGGTAGATCAGCGCGTTGATGACTTCGCCGCGCAGCATCTGGCTGCGTTCCAGGTAATCGCTGAGCTGGCGCAGGGTGTTTTCCAGCGAACCACCGGCTTCACCCGCGCGCACCATGCTGATGTAGAGGCTGGAGAACTGGCCGTGCTCTTCCTCCAGCGCCTGGCTCAGTGGCTTGCCGGCTTTGACCTGTTCGCGAATCCGTTCCAGCAGCGCCTGACGCTTGGGTTCGTGGGTCTGCTTGAGCAGGATGGTCAGGGCGCGTTCCAGCGGCTGACCGGCACCGAGCAGGGTCGCCAGTTGCTGGGTGAAGCTGACCAGCGCCGCGCCGTTCATGGCGCCCCGGCGCATGGCCGCGCGCAAGCCGCTGTTCGCACTGGCCTCAAGGCCCATCAGCAACAAGCCACGCTTCTGCAAGATGGCGGTCGCGGCGGTTTCATCGGCAGCTTCGAGGGTGCCGTGCTGCGCAACGCCGTCGGCGTCCAGGGCGCGGTATTTGAAATGAGCCATGGTCAGTCGCCGCGCGTGACGCGCAGCACCTCCTCAAGTGAGGTAACACCGGCCACGGCCTGACGCAGGCCTTCTTCATAAAGTGTGCGCAGGCCGCCACGCCGGGCGGCCTGCTCCAGCGTTGCAGCATCGGCCTGACGCATCAGCAGGCCGCGCAGCTCTTCATTCATCACCAGCAATTCGGTGATCGCGCTGCGGCCGTGATAGCCGCCGCCGGGCAATTCGCTGGCGGGGCGATAGAGGATGATCGGGCGCTGCTCGGTGAAACGGTCCAGGCCATGCTCGGCCACCAACTCGGGGGGTGCGTCGAAGGCGACGCGCGTCAGCGGATCAAGCCTTCGCACCAGTCGTTGGGCCAGGATGCCTTTAACGGTGGACGCGATCAGGTAGCTTTCCACACCCATGTCCAGCAACCGCGTGATACTCGCTGCCGCGCTGTTGGTGTGCAGCGTCGACAGCACGAGGTGACCGGTCAGCGACGATTGAATGGCAATGCGGCAGGTTTCCAGGTCGCGCATCTCACCGATCATGATCACGTCCGGGTCTTGCCGGACGATGGAGCGCAGGGCCCCGGCAAAATCGAGACCGATGGCCGGCTTGACCTGAATCTGGTTGATCCCTTCAAGCTGGTACTCGACCGGGTCTTCAACGGTAATGATCTTGCGCTCGGCGGTGTTGAGCCGCGACAGCGCGGTATACAGCGTCGTGGTCTTGCCGGAACCGGTAGGGCCGGTGACCAGCAGAATGCCGTGGGGATTTTCCAGCACGTCGAGGAAGTTCTGCAGGCGCTCGCCGTCCATGCCCAGGCTGGGGAAGTCGAAACTGACGGTCTGCCGGTCCAGCAGACGCATCACCACCGACTCGCCGAAACTGGTGGGCACCGTGCTCACCCGCAGGTCGAGTTCCTTGCCCTGGATGCGCAGCATGATGCGGCCATCCTGGGGCAGGCGACGCTCGGCGATGTCGAGCCGGGCCATGATCTTCAGTCGCGAAATGATTGCCGCCGACGAGCTGGACGGCGGCGCTTCGGCTTCGTGAAGTACGCCGTCGATGCGATAGCGCACCTTCAGCTGGCTTTCAAACGGCTCTATATGAATGTCGGAAGCGCGCTGCTCAACGGCGCGCTGCAGGATCAGATTGACCAGCCGGATCACCGGCGCCTCGGAGGCGAGGTCCTTGAGATGCTCGATGTCTTCTTCGGTCCCGCCGTGCTCGTCGAGAGTCTCGATCAACGAGCCCATCGCCGAACGGCCCTGTCCATATAAACGCTCGATCAGTGCGTCGACCTCACTGGCAGCGCCCACCGACACGTAGACCGGCGCCTGACAGGCATACGCCACGGCGTCCAGCCCATAGGCATTGCCCGGGTTGGCCGCCAACACATGCACGCCGTCGGCATGGGTGCCGATGGGCAGCAAACGGTAGTGCCGCAAAAAGCGCTCGCTGAGCTCCGGCAGGGCCTCGCCGGACAGCGAGAGATTTTCCGACAGCAGCAGCGGCGCTTGCAGGGCAGCGGCCCAGGCCCGGGCGAGATCGAGTTCGGACACCAGGCCCAGACGCGTCAGCAATTCGGTGAGCGAACTACCTTCCGACTCAAGGGCCAGACGCTGTGCCCGCTCCAGATCACCTGCCTTGAGCCCGGCGTTCGCCAACAGCCACGCGCACAGCGCTTCAACAGAATGCGCGCTGAGTTGTTGGCTATTGATAGGAGACAGGTTAATGGACACAGCACCGGTTCAAATAATAAGAGGCCTCTCACGAGACCTCTTGGGTTAATTAAAAACGTTGAATGCAATAACTAAGCGTTGCTGCGTTAGTTTGTCGCAGACGAACTATTGGCTGTCGGACGACCGCGCTTGTTTTCGTCAGCCTGGTTCTGCTTCGTGGACTTCTTCACCGCTTTGGCGTCTTGGGTCTGGGTCATGACGGTGGAGTCCGGTGCGCCGGAAATGGTTTCCTGAGTGTCGGAGTCTGCGGCCATGCTGGCGGTTGCAAACGACAGGGTCAGTGCGGCGATAGCGCCCAGTACTGGCAGTTTCATGTGATGTTTCTCCAATGTTCTTCAGGGGTAAGAAGTGATCGCCGCGCTGGCCTTCAGCGCGAAATCGCCACCCGGTCCGGGGTGAAATGCCCGGATCCACGGGGTCCGGGGCGACGATTCGTAAAAATTGCTAAACCTACAGACCTATAGGTTTAGCGAGAGTTCAGTGGATGTATCAAAAAATGTCGAGTTTGTATTCGGATGATTTTTTTGTTTGACATCAATTGAAAACAATTGCCTTAATTTAAACGTCTCGGGCATCGCTCGTGCAGTTCGGTGGCTCATTGCCATAAACGTAAGTTATAGAAGATCTTATCGCCCACACTTATTATCCGGTTGTTACGTCACTTTTCGTTGATCGATGTTTCCATTTGAAACTTCGGTATAGGCTGTGTATTGCCTGAAACAAAGGGCTGTGGCGTGTCAACTGCGACAAATGAGCGCGGGCGGTATCTGGAGAGCGTCCCCCATGCGAAATCGTAAAACTTTCGGTGCCCACTCGGCACTGGCTTTGTTGAGCCTGGCCATCTGCCACGCCAACGCAGCCGACACCACCACCCAAGAGCAACTGGCTGCCAAAGAACTGCGCGCTGACAAAGCAGCAGAAAAAACCCTGGCCAAGATGACCCAGGAAGAAAAGCTGGCCTACATCGGCGGTATCGGCGGCTGGGACGTCAAGCCGCTTTCACAGTATGGCGTTCCGCAGATCCATGGCGCTGATGGCGGCGCAGGCATCCGTTACACCAGCGAAGGCAACGATCCGGGCGTGGTCTATCCGTCCGGTCCGAACCTGGCCGCTACCTTCAACCCGCGTCGCGCCATCGATTTCGGTCGCGCACTGGGCTACGACACCGCCAGCGGCGGTTATCAGTTCGTCACAGGTCCGGGCATGAACCTGTACCGCATGCCGTGGAGCGGACGCGCCTTCGAATACCTCTCCGGTGAAGACCCGTTCCTGGGCGCCAGCCTGGGTCCAGCGGTCATCAACGGTATCCAGCAGCGTCGCGTCTGGGCAGAAGCCAAGCACTACGCCGGTAACGACCAGGAAACCAACCGCTTCATCCTCAATCAGGTGATGCCGGAACGCGTACTGCGCGAGATGACCCTGCCGCCGTTCGAATCCGCGTCCAAGAACGGCACCGTGGCGATGATGATGTGCTCGTTCCAGAAGGTGAACGGCGAATATGCGTGCGAGAACAAGCACCTGATCGCTGACATCCTGAAAAAGGAATGGGGCTTCAAGGGCCTGGTACAGAGCGACTACAACGCCGTGGTTCACGGTCTGCCTGCTGCACAGGCCGGCACCGACCTGGACATGATGGGCGGCCAGATGAACAGCCGCGTGTTGAAGCCGTACCTGGACAGCGGCGAGCTGGACATGGCGACCGTGGACGACAAAGTCCGCCGCATCCTGAAGAACATCTACCTGTACCAGTTCGACAAGTTCGCGCCGCTGACTACGCACAACATGAACAGCGCCACCAGCAACAAGGTCGCCCTGAACATCGCTCGCGAAGGCATCGTGCTGCTGAAAAACCAGGGCGACGTGCTGCCACTGGACAAGAACAAGGTCAAGCGCATCGCCGTCGTGGGCGATCTGGCCAAGTACGCGCCGCCGACCGGTTTCGGCAGTGCTCACGTTGATGCCACGCGTTACATCAGCGAGCTTAGCGGCCTGCGTCAGATCGCACCGGGCGCCAAGGTCGAGTTCCTCGACACCCTGTCCCTCGACCCGACAGCCATGCACTGGACCACCACCGACAGCAAAGGCAACAGCGTCGCTGGCATGAAGACCGAGTACTTCAACAACGCCACCTGGTCCGGCGACCCATCGGCCACCCAGATCGACACGTACGTTAATCTGGACTGGTCCACCGACACCGTGCCGAGCAATGGCGACACCGCCAACACCTCGATTCGCTGGAGCGGTCAGGTCACCCCGACCATCAGTGGCGACCAGGTCTTCAAAGTGCGTGCCGACGGCGCCGTGCGTCTGTGGGTCAACGGCGAGAAGGTCATCGACAACGGCGACGGTGAGAACATCACCAACAAGAGCATTCCGCCGACCATCCCTGTTTCCGGCAAGATCAAGCTGGAAGCCGGCAAAGCCTACGACGTGAAGCTTGAGTACTCGCGCCGTGACGGCTACCTGTCGACCATGGGCGGCCTGGTGGGCGTGCAGCTGTCGACCGCGTCTCTGACTGCACCTTCTGACCTGTCGCAGTACGACGCGGTCGTGGTTGCCGTGGGTAACAGCGCCGAATACGAAGGTGAAGGTTTCGACCACAGCTTCGATCTGCCTGAGTACCAGAACGAGCTGATCCAGAACATCGCCAAGGCCAACCCGAACACCGTGGTGACCATGCACGGCGGTACCGCGCTGAAAATGGGCGACTGGATCGATCAGGTTCCGGCTGCGCTGCACGCGTTTTACCCGGGTCAGAACGGTGGTCAGGCCCTGGCCGAGATCCTGTTCGGCAAGGTCAACCCGTCGGCCAAGCTGCCGATCAGTATCGAACGCAACATCGAAGACAACCCGCTGTACAAGGATTTCCCGAACTTCGACAACACCCGCACCCAGGTCAAGGAAATCAGCTACGCCAACGACCTGACCATGCTCGGCTACCGTGGCTACGACAAGACCAACACCAAACCGCTGTTCGCGTTCGGTCACGGCCTGTCGTACACCCAGTTCACCTACAACAACATCTCGGTCACCCCGGGCGTTGCAGTGGGCAACACGCCGATCAAGGTCTCGTTCGACCTGACCAACAGCGGCAAGCGTGCCGGTTCCGAAGTCGCCGAGCTGTACGTCGGCCAGCAGAACCCGAAAGTCGAGCGCGCCGTCAAGGAGCTCAAGGGCTACAAGAAGGTCTTCCTGCAGCCGGGCGAAACCCGTCGCGTCACCATCGAACTCAACGACCGTTCGCTGGCGTACTTCGACGAGGCGAGCAAGCAGTGGGTGGTCGATGCCGACACCTTCAACATCAGCCTGGGCTCGGCCTCGGACGACATCCGTCTGAATGCCAAGCTGGTTAACTCGTTCCGTCAGGAACTGTCGACCACCACCAGCAACCCGCTGCCACGTTCGGCGCTGAACTCGGTCAAAGTGACCTTGCCGGCGGTGAAGACCGGCGGTGTGTTCGATCAGAGCGAGAACGTCGACGCAGGCAACGGCAACACCGACTACGACGGCAACACCGAGTACTGATTGACCGTGAAGGACGAGGGCTGATTGACCCGCCTGCGCCGGGGCTGTGTTCCGGGGCAGGCATCAGGGCCTGAGTCAGTGACATGAAAGAGGCGATCCAGCCACCTGGATCGCCTCTTTTTTTACGCGCGGATCTCGCGTTCGACCTGAGCCATGTAGCTGTCGAAACGCTGCACCAGATCTACGGTTTCCGGGAAGCGCAGCCATTGCAGCTGCAGCCCGTCCATCATCGCCAGGATCTGGTGGATGATCGCGTCCAGGTCCACATCCCCACGCACTTCGCCGGTGGCCACCAAGTGGTCGAGCCGGGCACGCATGCGCCCGTGAATAGTGACGTAACGGGACTGAAACCATTCCCAGCCCGGATGGCTGTCCACCAGACTTTCGGCGTTGAGCATGCTGAAGGCGCGAATCACACCCGGCGCCGTTGCGTTGGACCGGTTGATCTGGCGCAAGCCACTCACAAAGCCCTGCAGCGTTGGCTCGCTGTGCAGGCTGCTCACCACCTTGTGGTTAACCTCGTCGCGGCGCGCCAGCACACCCATCAGCAGGGCTACCTTGTTCGGAAAATGATGCAGCACGCCGGCGACGGAGATGCCGACCAGATCGGCGATGCGGGCAATGGAGGCGCCGGTGTAGCCCTCCAGCGAAAACAGTTGCAGTGCGGCGTCGAGCAGTTCTTCGCGGCGCTTTTCACCCTTGGGTGCCCGGCGCGTGCGGGGCAATGTGTCTGACGAATTTCCTGTCATCGGGTTTACCTGGCGCCTCCATGATTTGCAGGTGTCGTAGGGTTTCGGCAGGGCTGTCGCGACGGCAGCTGGCGGCCTTGCAGGAGGGCAAGGATGCAGCCAGTCGCGAGGGTGCAGAAACGGCACGCCCTGTTTAAGGGGGCGACCGTTTTTTGGCAAGCAAAAACTGACGACTGCCTGCGCGCGGCAAGCCTGCCCGCCGTTCGGCTGTGCGCGGTCCAGAAAGTGGGAACTCCCGCAGCGCGCGCCTCTCCGTTGATGTAATCGCCTTATGAAGAGGATCCATTGTGAACGACCAAGCCAGTCCCGGAGTTGCCTACCTTATTGAATGTGCCGAGGAGACGACCATCGATTCTCGCCTGTTTGCCATCTATGAAGCGCTTGCCGAGGCGGGCGGGCTCATTCCTCAGGAATACTTGATCAAGGTCGCTCGCGAGACCCCGGTGGGGCCCAAGCAGCAGTTGTTGATCCGACTCATCGGCAGGGCCAGCCGCGCGCAGATTCATTGATCGATCGGTGTGTGACGCTGCATGCCCACGGCTTTTCAGCCCACCCCTCAAGGCTCGGAGCGCTTGCCGCGTCGGCATCGCTCCGAGCAATAACGAACCTCGTCCCAGCAGCGCGCCCATTTCTTGCGCCAGGTGAACGGCAGCCCGCATACCGCGCAGGTCTTGACCGGCAGTTCGCTCTTTTTCACAACGCCTCCCCGGCGTCGAGCCGGCTCAGCAGCGTTTCGCCCCGCTGCCACAGCGCGTTCTGTTTGGCTGCGTCCATGCGGTCGAGATTCTTGTACACCATGACCATGCGCTGGTTATCGCGCAGCACGTTGCCGTGGCGCATCACGAAATGCCAATACAGCGCGTTGAACGGGCACGCGTCATCGGTGGTGCTCTCGGTGACCTTGTAAGCGCAGCCGCCGCAGTAATCGGACATGCGCTTGATGTATTGGCCGCTGGCGCAATAGGGCTTGGAGCCGAGGTAGCCGCCGTCCGCGTGCATGACCATGCCCAGCGTGTTCGGCAGTTCGACCCAGTCGTAGGCATCCATGTAGATGGCCAGGTACCACTCGCAGACCTGCCTGGGTGCTATGCCGGCCAGCAGGGCGAAGTTGCCGGTCACCATGAGCCGCTGGATGTGATGGGCGTAGGCGTGTTTGAGGCTCTGCCCGATGGCCTGGCGCATGCAGTTCATGGTGGTCTGCCCGGTCCAGTAAAACTCGGGCAGCGCGCGGGTGTTGCCGAAGGAATTGCCTTCGGCATAGTCCGGCATCTTCAGCCAGTAGACACCGCGCACGTATTCCCGCCAGCCGATCAGTTGGCGGATAAAACCCTCCGCGGCGTTCAACCCGACGCTGCCTGACCAGTACGCAGACTCCACGTCGCTGCACAACTGGCGCAGGTCGAGCAGGCCGATATTCAGCGCCGCACTGATGCGCGCGTGGAACAGGTACGGCTCGTCGATGGCCATGGCGTCCTGATAATCACCGAAAGCGGCCAGGCCATAATCGAGAAAGTACTGCCAGAGGGCCTGCGCGTCGGTGTGAGTTACCGGGTAATCGAAGCCTTCCAGCGAGCCGTAATGGCTGGCAAAGCGCTCGCCGACCAGCATCAGGACTTCGTGAGTGATGGCGTCAGGGGCGAAGCGTGCGGGGTAGGGCGCCATGACTTTTTTCGGCAGCGCCTTGCGGTTATCAGCGTCGAAATTCCATGCACCACCGACGGGGGAGCCATCGTTATTGAGCAGCAGCCGCTGTTTGCGCCGCATCTCGCGGTAGAAGAATTCCATGCGCAGCTGGGGTTTGCCGCTGGCCCAGGCTGCAAATTCGGCGCGCGAGCAGAGGAAACGACTGTCGCTGTGCCAGGTGATGGGCAGGCCACTGGTCTTGATGGCGTGTTCCAGACGCCAGTCGCCGCATTCGGTGGCGTGGATTTCTTGGGCGTGCAGCGACGCGTGCCAGCGCTGCAGTTCACCGGGCACCGAGCCTGTATTCAGTGGATCGTCGAGTGTGACGTACTGCACCAAGATGCCGCGCTGTTGAAGCGCCTGGGCGAAATGGCGCATGGCACTGAAGATCAGGGCGATTTTTTGAGGGTGATGGCCGACATGGGTGGCTTCCTCCATGACTTCGACCATCAGGACGGCGTCGCGTCTGGGATCAAGGTCGGCGAGGGAAGCGAGGTCAAAAGACAGTTGGTCGCCGAGCACCAGGCACACGCGGCGCACGGGCATCATTCGTGTGAGCCTGACAGCCACGACGGCATGCCGGGTAGTGAAGGCGCGACTGGCAGGGCGATGAGCTCGGACACGGGATTCCTGGACGTTCGAAGGACGCCCGTCGCTGGTCAGCCCAGCGGCGTATCGCGTCGAGAATAGTGGCGGTGGACGGCGGCGCTGGGGATTAGCCCGCGACGTGGCGTTTGACGCACTGCATCAGACCCTGCAACGGTCCGGACTCGACCGGCGCCGGTACGCACACCGTGCGCTCCCGGTCGCCTTCGCTGATGGTCAGCGTGTAATGCTGCATGCCACGCAGCGCGCGGGCCGGGCGGCGGCCTTCAGGCAACGCAAAGAACCTGGACGCGGCCACCAATTGCCGCAGCTCCTGCTGATCACATTCGGGCAGGGCGTCCACTTCAATGGTGTTGGGCTTGTTCAAGCCCGGGAAGTAGGCGACCCCGCCGCTTTCACTGAATGAGATACGCATGTTCGCGGTTCCTCCGGGTGGATCCTCGTCGCGGCGGATCATTGTGCGTTGATGCCCACGGCCGCCCAACCTTCTTTTACCGCGTTTTGTGCTGTCTCGCCTACACCGTACAGCCGGCCGGCGACGTCGTGGGTAATCCGCGCAAAACGCACGAAGCCGGTGTTGGGGCGCAGCCGCGAATCGCGCAGTGCGTCATACCAGATGCGCCCGGCCTTCTCCCATGCATGCCCGCCGAGGCGTGTTGCGACCTGGTAGAACGCATGATTGGGGATGCCGGAATTGATGTGCACGCCGCCGTTGTCATCATAGGTGTGGACGAAGTCGTCCATGTGACCGGGCTGCGGGTCTTTGCCCAGTACCTTGTCGTCGAAGGCAGTGCCAGGCGCTTTCATCGATCGCAGGGCGCTGCCGGTGATCTTGTCGGTGAACAGCCCTTCGCCGATCAACCAGCTGGCCTGCCGGGCCGTTTGTTTCAGGGCGTACTGCTTGATCAGCGAGCCGAACACGTCCGACATCGATTCGTTCAGCGCGCCGGCCTGGTTGAAGTAGACCAGCCCGGCTTCGTCCTCGGTGACGCCGTGGGCGAGTTCGTGGCCGATCACGTCGAGGGCGATGGTGAAGCGGTTGAACAGCGACTGGTCGCCGTCGCCGAACACCATTTGCGCGGAGTTCCAGAACGCGTTGTTGTAGCCCTTGCCGAAATGCACGGTGGCGTCGAGGGCCATGCCGGCATCGTCGATGGAGTTGCGTTCATAGACTTCGGAGAAGAAATCGAAGGTGGCGCCCAGCCCGTCATAGGCTTCGTCAACGGCCACGTCGCCGCTGACCGGCTGGCCTTCGCCGCGAACCAGAGTGCCGGGCAGGGTTTCGCCGCCATCTGCGGTGTAGATCGAGCGACGCTTGCCGGTCAGCGCAGTGGCGGCGAGATGAACCAGGCGCCGATCAGGCTGGGCGCTCAGGCGGAGTGACCGAAAGGTGTTGTCCTTGGCCCGGGTGCGCAGGGCGGCTTCGCGTTGGGCTTTGCTGCCGTTGCGCGCAATTTGATCCAGCAGGTAGGGAGGGATGAGGCAAAGAACAGGGTTTCGGGTGTGGTTCCTGCACATGGACAATGCTCCTGAGTGACCTGTTTCGGGTGGGCGACACGGTTCGGTCTCGCTTTAATCGACAAGTGCGGAGGGTGCGGCGTTCCCCGCTTGCCGTTAGCGGGACCGGCTTTAGCCGGGAAGAGCGTCTGCCTGGGGGCAGACTGTTTCGCCTTCGGCGAGTTACTTGGAAAAATCGAAAGTCGCACCATCCCCA
Source organism: Pseudomonas sp. ME-P-057 (assembly GCF_030208975.1). Lineage (NCBI taxonomy): Bacteria > Pseudomonadati > Pseudomonadota > Gammaproteobacteria > Pseudomonadales > Pseudomonadaceae > Pseudomonas > Pseudomonas sp. ME-P-057. Next base: position 194,583 of record NZ_JARVSX010000011.1, on the reverse strand, counting down.
AGTAACCAAGGGTGTCTGCTCCTGGCTTGGTTCCTCCTGCGTCGGAATACCCTCACTCCGACGACGCTCCGTGGGCCCGCGTCGAACGGACATCCCTGTCCTGACGGCGCTCTCGCCGCATCCATGCGGCTCGGCCCACTGCGCATCGTCTGCGTTCGGCCAGCGCCCAAGTCGCGATTGGTGTCGTCTGAATGTTATGTGCATGAAGATCAAAAGCAGATCAACAGCTTCCCGGCTAAAGCCGGTCCTACAGTCGGCGCACATCGCACTGGATGTATGCGATTGCTTAGTAGGACCGTTGAGGAAGTCTGGGCGGGAGGACGCGGAGCGTCCGGAGCTGCATTCCCACGCAGAGCGTGAGAACGATCATCAAGTGGGTGACTGAAGAAACGCATTCACCCTGTAGGAGCGCGCTTGCCCGCGAATGCGTTTCTTCAACCACCTATTGCATGGCTGACACGCCGCATTCGCGGGCAAGCGCGCTCCTACAAAGAGGCTCATCGTGCGGACAATCGTGCCCACGGTCCGCGTGGGTATGCATGCCGCGACGCTCTGCGTCATCGGGTACCAGCTGAAGAATCCCGCGCCGCAGGACGCAGAGCCCCGGGCGCTGCATTCCCGGCTACGGCCGCGCGTTTTCGGCGAGTGGCGGCGGGTTTTTCAGCCACAGTTGCAGCTCGGCTTCAGCCTGTTCCAGCGCGGTGCGGTTGAGCAGCCGTCGCAGCAGGGCGACGTTGACGGCGCGGGCGCGCAGGTTGAAGGCGGTGCTGCGCTCGCTGGCGTCGTCGGGCTGGTACACGCCGAGTTTTTCATAGAGCTGCTGCAAGCGGTTCTGCACGCTGCGCAGTGACAGGTTGCGCCGCGTGGCGATGGTGCGGTCGGTCAGCCCCAGGGCGATGTCTTGCAGCACTTCGTACTCGCCATCGCTCAACCCGGAGAGCTGGTCATGGGCCTTGAGTTGCACGCCGCGAATTTCGCGGTCGATCACGCATTGCTGCTCGATGAACAGCCCCCTCAACGCGAGACGCAAGCGCTCTTCCGACGCGGTTTTGAGGATGTAGCCGTAAGCAGCGCCCTGGGGCACGATCCGCGCAATCCCGCGTACATAGGCCTCGTCCGAATAATTGGACCAGAACAAAATTGACGTGTCCGGCTGCAGCCGCCAGATGGTTTTTGCTGCCTCAACGCCGGTGCGGCAAGGCATCTGCAGGTCCATGACCACGGCATCCACCGGGCTCTGGCTGAACAGCCGCTCGCCAATCTGACCGTCTTCGGCCTCCAGCAGGCGCGTGCATTCCGGCAGGGCCACCTCGATCACTTCGCGCAGGAACGCCCGGTGCACCGGGTCGTCTTCGATCAACAAGACTTGCATGGCACCTCCGGCGCGATAACAGGTTCAAGCGCAAAGTCTGTCAGCGGCAGGCACACACGAACCCGGGTGCCGCGCTCACCGGGCCCCGGCTCGATCTGCAACTGCGCCGCCATCAGCTGCGCGCGCACTTGCATGTTCTGGATGCCCCCCGTGTTGAAGCGTTGATCGGCCTCCAGGCCCACGCCATCATCGTCGATGGTCAGTTGCAAACCCTCGCGCGTCTGGCCAATGTTGATGACGATGCTGTCCGGCATGGCGTGCTTGATCGCATTGTTGACGGCTTCCTGAATGATCCGAAACAGCGCGACCTTCACCGACTCCGGCAAGCGGTCGCCCATGCCCTGCGTGCTGTCCTGCAGCCGCGTCGCGATGCTCAGCCCGCTGTCGCGCACGCTGCGCCGCAACAAATCCTCAAGGCCTTCTTCAAATCCGAACAGCTGCAGCACCGTTGGCTTCACCGCGTCGATGAGCTGCCGCAGCTCCTGCATGCTGTCTTTCAGCGCCCGCGCGATCCCGCGCAAGTCTTCCCCCGGCACGTTGGGCAGGGTTTCCAGGCGGGCGATGCGCCGATGCAGGCGGGTCAGGTCGGCGAGGGTCTGGTCGTGCAAGTCCATGCCGACCCGCTGACGCTCGCGCTCCAGCTCTTCGGTCAGGCGCAATGCACCCTGACGCAACCCTTCTTCACGGGCGCGCACCTGGGCCTCGGCGATCGCCAGTTGCTTGGCCTGCTCGGTCTGTCGCAGGGCATATACGTAGGAGGCCAGCAGATCGGCAACGTGCTGGGTGTGGCGAACGTCATCCAGCGTGTAGAAATGCTCGGTGTGTTTTGAGCAGCTCAACGCGCCGATGATTTCACCGCGCGCCCGCAGAGGCACATGCAGGCGGCTGCGCAAACGGGCATCGAAGATCGGGTGGTTGATGGCGCCGGGAAAGGCAAACCGGGCATCGTTCATCGCATCGTGGGTCAGGAGAAACGCCTGTTCACCCAGCAGCACGGTGCGAATCGGGCTGGTGTGCACCGGCATGGGCTGTGCGACATCACCCCAGAGCGTGTGCACGCCGCTCTCATAAGTGATGTGCTCGCGGCCATCGAGGACGAACAGACACACATCGAGGTGATCGTGGGGCAGGATCGGGCTGATCTCCCGCGAGACGGCGTCGATCATCGACTGGAAGTCCAGCTGGCCGGCCAGGGCGCGGGAGATGCCGAGAAAGTGGTGCAGCACGTCTTCGGCGAGGGTGTGCGGTCGCTGTGCCATGAGCTCCAACCTGCTTTTATTTTTGGAATCGACCCGTCTTTGCATCGAACGAGGGGCAGTCGCGCCATTATGGCCCTTGTGCGCTAAAAAGAACGCAGGATCCAGCAGCCCGGTTGCGGGATCCCGCATCAGGTCTGCACGATTGACCCCTGACGCTCCGCGCCGGGCAGTGCAGACTCGCCGCGTACTGTTCGTAAGAAGGTGCGACCGACGCCGTCGGCCACTCTGCAGCCCCACAAAAATAACAAGGGTTCAACTATGAAAAGTCGTCGTCATCCGCTACGCCGTTCATTGCTCTGCGCTGCACTGGCCGTAGCGCCCCTGATGGCTCTGCCTGTCGCTGCCCACGCCGACACGTCTGATAAAACGGTCGCGCTGTCCAACAATTACGCCGGTAACTCCTGGCGCCAACTGATGCTCGCCAGTTGGCAACAGACCACCGACAAGGCGGTCAAGGATGGCGTGATCAAATCGGCCGACACCTTCACCACCGCCGAAAACCAGGCCACCGAGCAAGCCGCGCAAATCCAGAACATGATCCTGCAGGGCTATGACGCCATCGTCATCAACGCAGCCTCGCCGACAGCGCTCAACGGCGCGGTGAAGCAGGCCTGCGATGCCGGGATTATCGTGGTCTCTTTCGACGGCACCGTGTCCGAACCCTGCGCGTACCGCATCTCCATGGACTTCAAGCAGACCGGCATCGAGCAGATGGACTATCTGGCCGTACGCTTTCCCCAGGGCGCCAATGTGCTGGAGGTCCGCGGGCTGGCCGGCGTCTCCGTGGATGAGCGTATTCACTCCGGTATCACCGCCGGCGCGCAGAAGCACCCGAACCTGAAAGTCGTCGGCGAGGTCAACGGCAACTGGTCGCCCACCGTGGCACAGAAAGCCGTGTCCGGCGTGCTGCCCAGCCTGCCGAAAGTCGACGCGGTGGTCACCCAGGGCGGCGAGGGGGTGGGTATTGCGCAGGCCTTTGTAGCAGCGGGCCGTCCGTTGCCAGCAATCATCTTTGGCAACCGCGAAGAAGAACTGAGCTGGTGGAAAAAGCAGAGCGACACGCAGGGGTATCAGAGTTTCTCGATCAGCAGCGGACCGAGCATCTCCAGCCTGGCGTTTTATGTCGCGCAGCAGCTACTCGACGGCAAGACCATGCCCCATGACTTGCTCTCGCCAGCGGTGACCGTCACCCAGCAGACCCTCGACGCGAGCCTCAAGGACCTGCCAAAAGGCGGGATCGTCAGCGAGACCTACACCGTCGACGACGTCGCCAAGCTCAAGCCTGCCGCTTCCCTGTGAGCGTTTCCATCTGAGCACCGCGGGCCGCGCTGCCTGCGGCCCGCCAAGGAATTTCCGACATGAACGCAAATGGACCTGTGCGGGTCGCCTTCGCTGGCGCCGGCAAATCGTTCGGCGCCGTGCGCGCCCTGACTGACGTCGATCTGAGCATCCGCGCCGGCGAGTGTTTGGGCCTTATCGGCCACAACGGCGCGGGTAAATCGACCCTGATGCAAGTGCTTGCCGGCACCCTTGCAGCTGACTGTGGGCAGCTATTGATCGAAGGCCGCGACGTGCGCGACGGCTATTCGGTGCAGGTGGCTCGTCAGCACGGCATCCGCTGCGTGTTTCAGGAGCTCTCGCTGTGCCCGAACCTGAGCGTGGCGGAAAACACCCGCTTGATGTCACCGGCCCTGCGCGGCTTTGGCTGGCGGCGCAGGGCAGGGGCGCTGATCGAGGCCATGCTGGAGCAGATTTTCCCCGGTCACGGCATCGACGCCGATGACATCGTTTCTGATCTGTCCATCGGCAAGCGGCAAATGGTAGAGATCGCCCGCGCGTTCATTCACGTGGACGAGCGTCTGGACCTGGTCATTCTTGACGAACCGACCTCGTCGCTGGACGCACGCGTGGCCGAGCAACTGCTGCGCCATGTGCGGCGCTTCGTCGAGGGCGGCGGCAGCATCGTGCTGATCAGCCACATCCTCGGCGAAATGCTCGGCACCTGTGACCGCATCGCTGTGATGCGTGACGGCAAAGTGGTGGAAACCCGTGCCGCGAGCGCCTTCACCCATGACTCGCTGGTGGAAGTCATGGGCGGCACTGCCCGCGAGACTCAGGCGGCCGCTCAGGTGTTTGCATCGCGCCGGGAGCAAGGCAGCCCCCGCGTGCAACAGCAGCCGGCCCGGCAAACCGACGGGCGCACCGTGCAGGCGTTTGCCGGGGAGATCGTCGGCTTGTCCGGTCTCGCCGGCCATGGCCAGAGCCAGTGGCTGACCCAGGTGCTGCGCGATTGCGTCAAGCGCGGCACGGGCGCCAGCTTCGTCGCCGGTGACCGGCAGACCGATGGTGTGTTCTCGCTGTGGTCCATCGGCGAGAACATCACCGTCGGCTCGCTCAACCAGCTCAAGCGCGGCCTGCTGTTGAACCCCGACGCCGAGCAGGCCATGGCCGATGACTGGATGAAGCGCATGAGCATCCGCACCCCCGACATGCGCAATCCGATCCTCTCGCTGTCCGGCGGCAACCAGCAAAAAGCCCTGTTTGCGCGTGCCTTGGCGTCCGACAGCCAGATCATCCTGATGGACGACCCCATGCGCGGCGTCGACGTCGGCACCAAGCGCGAGGTGTATTCGATCCTGATGGAGGAGGCGGCGCGCGGTCGCACGTTCATCTGGTACACCACCGAGCTGGAAGAGCTGACCTATTGCGACCATGTGTACGTATTCCGCGACGGCCAGACCGTGCTGGACATGCCGCGCAGCGAACTGAGCGAGGAGCGGATTTTGCGCAGCTCCTTCGCCGAGGAAACCGCATGAATGCCCCGTTGAACACCGTCGCGAGCGCCCCCGTGGCAACTCGCAACCCCGCCGCACGGCGGGCGCGCATGCTGCGTGCCGCCTTGCCGGCGGTGTCGCTGGTCGTGTTGCTGGCGACCATTTTCATCATGCAGCCCCGGGCCATGAGCTACATGGGCCTGAACCTGATGCTCAACCTGGCGGTGCCCATCGCGCTGGCGACCATCGCCCAGATGCTGATCATCAGCGTCAACGATCTGGACCTGTCCATGGGCAGTTTCATCAGCTTCGTCGCCTGCGTTTCGGTGACGTTGCTCGATCAGCATCCGTTTCTCGGCTGGCTGGCGCTGGCCGGCTGCGTCGGCGTGTATGCGCTGCTCGGCGCGCTGATTCACAGCCGCAATCTGCCGTCGATTGTCGTCACGCTGGGCATGTCGTTCATCTGGGTCGGTGGCGCGATTTTGCTGCTGCCTTCGCCGGGCGGAACCGCACCGCAGTGGTTGCAGGCAATGGTGCGGATCAAGCCGCCGCTGGTCCCGCTGGCGATCATCGCGTGCATCGTGCTGGGGGTTGCCATGCATTTTTTCCTGATGCGCTCGACCGTGGGCGTGGTCTTGCGCGGGGCCGGGGGCAACCCGCTGGCGATTGCCAAGGCGGGCTGGTCGTTGCTGCGCATCAAAGTGGCGATGTACGCCATGGCGGGCAGCTTCGGTGTGTTGTCGGGGCTGTTTCTGGTGGGACTGACGACGTCGGCGGACGCCAACGTGGCGCTGCGCTACACGCTGCTGTCGATCGCCGGAGTGATCTTGGGTGGCGGTGAATTCGTCGGCGGGCGCGTGTCGCCTATCGGCGCGGTGCTGGGCGCGCTGACGCTGGTACTGGCCGGTTCGCTGCTGTCGTTCATCCGCATCTCGCCGGACTGGCAGATCGGCGCTCAGGGCGCGATTCTGATTTTCGTGCTGGCGTTGCGTGCGGCGGTCAATCGTCTGGAGGTACGCCCTGTATGAGCACATCAACGTTGACAGCCCTGCGCGGCAAGCCGTGGCTGTGGTCGTTTCTCGCCGCATTGCTCATCTGGGGCGCGACGCTGGTATTCACCGGCGGGCAGGGCGCAGGTGCATTGCTGTCCGGTGCGCTGGCGTTTTCGACGTTCTTCGCGATTGTCGGCATCGGCCAGATGTTCGTCATCAGCACGGGGCCTGGCAACATCGACCTGTCGATCCCGGCCAACATCGCCCTGAGTGGCGCACTGGGCATGAAACTCATGGATGGCCAGGACGCCAACGTCTGGCTGGGCGTGGTCGGCGTGCTGGGCATCGGAGTGCTGGTGGGCTGCGGCAATTTCGTGCTGATCCGCTTGCTGCGGATTCCGCCGATCATCGCGACCCTGTCGGCAAGCTTCATCTTGCAGTCGCTGGCCATCGCCTACGGCCGCAGCGTGCGGGTGCCACCGCCGGACAGTTTTTACAGCTTCGCCACCGGCCGGGTGTTTGGCGTGCCGTACCTTGCCCTGGTGGTCATCGGTGTGGCGGTGCTCATGGGGTATGTGCTGACCCGCACCCGCTACGGTCGCTCGGTGCTGGCCATCGGTCAGAACGCTCGCGCAGCTGAACTGGCCGGCATTCGCGTCGGCCGGATGCGCTTCGCGACCTACGTGTTGTGCGCCGTGTTCGGCAGCCTCTGTGGCCTGACCCTGGCGGGTTTTTCCGGCGGTGCATCGCTGGGCATGGGCGAGGAATACCTGCTGGCGTCGATCGCCGTCGTGGTCATCGGCGGTACTTCGGTGGCCGGCGGGTTTTCCAACGTCCCCGGAATCTGGGGCGCCTCGCTGTTTCTTTACCTGCTGGTGAGCATGCTCAACACCTTCGGCGCCAGCGCCGGGGTGCGGCTGATCCTCACCGGGCTGATCATCATCGCGGTGATTACCGCTGTCAGCGGACGCAAAAATGCCCGCGCCTGAACCAAGGATCAATCCCGTGTCCGACGACCTCTACGAATGCCATGACAAGCGCTTCCACCGCCTGATCCTGCCCAACACCCAGCTTGAGCGCCTGTACGATCAGTGCCGCTGGGCCGAAGGGCCGGTGTGGTTCAACGACGGCGGTTATCTGCTGTGGAGCGATATCCCCAACCAGCGCATGTTGCGCTGGACCCCGGAGCAGGGCGTATCGACCTTCCGCAGCCCTTCAAATTTCGCCAACGGCAACACCCGTGATCTGCAAGGCCGACTGATCACCTGCCAGCACGGTACGCGCAGCGTCACCCGCACTGAACCGGACGGCTCGATCACCGTGTTGGCCGAGCGCTTCGAAGGCAAACGTCTGAATTCACCCAATGACGTGGTGGTACACCCGGACGGCGCGGTGTGGTTCACCGACCCCAGCTACGGCATCCTCAGCGATTACGAGGGCTATCAGGCGGATGAAGAACAATCCGGCCGCCACGTCTATCGCATCGACCCGCTTAGCGGTGAGGTCACCTGCGTTGCCGATGATTTCGTGCAGCCCAATGGCCTGGCGTTTTCACCCGACGGCCACACGCTCTACATCGCCGATTCTGGCCGCTCCCATGACCCCGACGGTCCCCACCATATTCGCGCCTTCGAGGTGATCGACGGACGCGAGCTGGGGAAGTCGACGGTGTTTGCGGTCATCGAGCCGGGGGTGCCGGACGGCATGCGCGTGGATGTTCAGGGCAACGTCTGGACCAGCGCCGGCGACGGCGTGCAATGCTTCGCCGCCGACGGCACGCTGCTAGGCAAGATCCGCTTGCCGGAGAAGGTCGCCAACCTGACCTTCGGCGGCCCGCGCCGCAACCGCCTGTTCATCACCGCCAATACGTCGCTGTATTCACTGTATGTGGCGGTGGCGGGGGCACAGGTGCCGTGAGGCTCAGAGCTTGAAGCGACCGACCACGGTGCGCAGTTCGCCCGCCAGCAGCGACAGCTCATCAGCGGTCACGGCGTTGTCCTCAATGCCTTCCATCAGCAAAAAGGTGCCGTTGCGGATTTCAGTGACATTGCGGTTGATGTCTTCCGATACCGCATGTTGCTGCACAGCGGCGCTGGCGATCTGCGTGTTCATGCCGACGATGGATTCCACGCCCTCGTTGATGGCGTCCAGGCTGCTGGAGGTCTGGTCGGCGGACGTCAGGCAATCCTGCGCACGCTCTTTGCCGGCCTTCATCTGTTCGACGGCGGCGTTGGTTGCCGTCTGCAGTTGCTGGATGATCCGCTGGATCTCGGCGGTGGAGTTCTGCGTGCGCGAGGCCAGGGTTCTCACTTCATCAGCGACCACGGCGAAGCCACGGCCCTGTTCGCCGGCGCGGGCGGCTTCGATGGCGGCGTTAAGCGCAAGCAGGTTGGTTTGATCGGCGATGTTGCGGATCACTTCTATGACCCCGCCGATCTCCTGGCTGTGCACCGCCAGCGCTGCCACTTTCTGCGCGCTGAGATCGACTTCGCCAGCCAGCGCTTCGATGGTCTGGCGGGTCTGCTGCATCACGCCCAGCCCTTTGCCGGAAGCCTGACTGGCCTGTTCCGCGGCACGGGCAGCGCCTTCGGTGTTCTGCGCAACGTCGGCGACGCTGGCGGTCATTTCATTGATGGCCGTGGCCACTTGCTCGGTTTCACCTTGCTGGGCGTTCATCGACAGCTTGGCACGGTCGATGGAGGCGCTCAGGCGCGTCGCTGCATCCGACACCGAGCTGGAGCTGCGTTCAACCTGGGCCAGGGACTCACCAAAGGCTTGCACCATGTGGTTCAAGCCGCTGCCGATGTCGGCCATTTCGTCTTTGCCTGCGATAGGCACACGCGCGGTCAAATCGCCCTTGGCGATGCGTTGAGTGGCATCGAGCATTTCCTCCATGGCCCGGCGCATGGAACTGTAGATACCGCTGAACGCGTAGATCAGCAGCAGGCCGGCAATGGCAAACATGGCCAGCAGGTAGGTGCGCTCCATGGTGCGTGCGTGCACGCGCTGTTCCATCACCGAGGAGAGAGCCCCCTGCAGCGCGTCTTGGGCCTTATACAGTTCGGCCACCACAGCGTTGCCCTTGCCCGCCAGGCCCTGCATGCCAGTGACGATGCCTTGGCTCGATGCGATCAGGGTGTCCAGATCGCTGCGGAAGCTGTCCAGGCCGGACAAGGCGTTTGAAACGGGCGACTGGATGCGTTCGGCAAGACCCGCTTCTTCCCGGCGCAGCAAGGCGATGCTTTGCAGGAGCTCCTGACGGATCTGGCTTTCCTGCTTGAGCAGCGCTTTGATGACGCCCCGATCGGACCCCGTCAATGGCTGTCCTTCGTGCAGGCCGCTGGCCAGGCCGCGCATTTGCCCGACCACGTTGATCTGACGTGGCAGTCGCAACGTGCTTTGGTCGATCAGGAACAACGATGCGTAGTCTTCGTCCAGCACCATCCCTGACGTCGCCGACACAAAGTAGATGAAGTTGAGCGTGTCGGTGAGTTGATCATTCCACGCATCGAACATGCTGGCCTGGTCAGCTGCGGTTTTGCTCTGGTTGATCAGACGCTCGGCCGAGGAGCGCAAGCGCTGGACGCGGTCACCGGTTTCGAGTGCGGTCGCGTACTGCCGGTCGGTCTTCTCAAGTGCAGTGAAGGCGTCCAGCAATTTGGATTGGTTCGCGGTGAGGTCAGCCTGTGCCGTCTGATCGCCGCTGAGCAGGCGATTGGTCAGCGCGCGTTGCAGCATCGACAGGCGCAGCACGGGCGTCACATCCGTCAGGTAACGCTGGCCCACCTGTTCGGAGTGGATGCCGGCGATGCTTTCGTTGATCTGGCTGAGCAGGCGAGAGCCCAGCAGCGCCAGGGGAATCAGTACGATGAGTGCAAGCACTCCGAATTTGGCAGGAAAACGTAGGCGGTTGGTCAGGTACACGGCAGGCGCAAGAATATTCATGCAGTTCTCACAGCCCCGGAGCGGGGCGCGTTGGGTGGTTGTCGGTGAGAACGTTCCGTTTTTCTCGGGTTTTAGGGTGGCGTTGATACGCTCTTGGAGCTCATGCGAGGGGCTGATTTCACTAGGCTCTATCAGCCTGTCGGCGGCGATCCGGTTAACTTTATGAAAACTTGTACAAGAATTTATATTTGTATAATTCCGGAACTGAAACGTTTAACTAGTGTCTTTGTGATATCAATCCATGTTGCCGAGCAGTGGCTATTGACGGGTGTCATGAGTCACCGACCTTTCGTCTTTATCAACTACCCAGCTGTGATGGCCATGCGATATCATTGGTTCCGTAAATTTTTGACAGCCGAGGGCTTCTGCCATGACCTGTTTGCTGGAAATCGAACAGAAGCGCCTGTCGGCTGTGCATGCATTGCAATGGCTGGAAACGGCGCATAACGAGAATTTTGATCGGCTCTGCCGTCTGGCCGCTGCTCATTTCGGCGTGCCTACCGTGCTGGTGTCGCTAGTGGAGAAGGACCGGCAGTGGTTCCCTGGTCGCGTAGGTTTCGACGCGGGCCAGACTCCGATCGAGCAGTCCTTCTGCCGCTACACGATCCAGAATTCCGGGGTCATGGTGGTCAACGACGCACACCTTGATCCGCGCTTCGCCGACACGGCGCTGGTCACCCGGCCGGGTGGCATACGCTTCTACGCCGGTGCGCCGCTGCGCAATCAGCACGGTGAAGTGCTCGGCAGTTTCTGCCTGATCGACAGCGTGCCGCGCGAGCTGCTCCCGGCTGAGATCACGGTTCTCGAAGATTTTGCCGAGTTGGTCATGGGGCAGATCGAGCAGTGCCAACTGATGCGCTACCGCGATCCGGTGAGCAAGCTGCCCAATCTGCACCAGTTCTTGCTGGACACCCACAATGTGGCGGTGGCAGACACTCAGGTGCGCCTGATGATGGTCATGCGCACACAGGCAGTGCCCAGCGCTGCAGATGTCAGCGTGACCAGCAACCTGGATGCGCAGCAAAAGCGCCGTGACATTGCCCACTGCCTGCGCCGCCGTCTGGACGGAATTGCCGAGCTCTATCATGTCAGTGAGCTGGACTTCTGCCTGCTCATGACGTGCGAACGGCATCGGCGCGATGAGCTGATTCGGGTGATGCTCGCGCTGATCACCGAGCCTTTCACCCATCAGCAAGTGGCGGTGGGCCTGGCCTGTTGCGACGACGGTGAAAACTCTGCCGCCGCGCTGATGGGCAAAGCCATACACGCTGTGGGAATGGCCACCTACCGCCAGGTGCAGTGGGCGTCGTATGACGAAGCGGAAGATTGCGCCCAGCGCCGTGCACTGCTGTTGCTCAATGAACTGAACGAGTCACTGGACAGCGGCGACATCTATCTGGAATACCAGCCGCGTTTCAGCCTCCAGGACGGCAAACTGCTGAGCGTCGAGGCGTTGATCCGCTGGACCCACCCGCTGCTCGGCAAGATCTGGCCCGCCGAATTCATTCCGTTGATCGAAAGCGCCGGCAGGATCAGCACGGTAACGCGCTGGGTCATTGATCGCGCGCTCACCGATCTCAGCGGCTGGATCGATCAGGACGTACGCCTCTCGCTGAACCTGTCGCCACTGGATTTCGCTGAGCTGGACATCGCTCAAACGCTGCAGGACGCCTGCCATCAACATGGTGTTGAACCTGCGCGGCTGGAAGTCGAAATCACCGAAGGCGAGTGGATCCGTGCCGACAAGCGAGTGATCGCTCAGCTGACCCGGATTCGCGAACTGGGTGTCGATGTGGCCATTGACGACTTTGGCGCCGGTTACAGCAACTTCGCCTATTTGCACGAAATCCCCGCCAACATTCTCAAGCTGGACAAGTCGCTGGTCAGCGACCTCGAAAGCAACCCGCGTAATCGCATCATTGCGCGTTCCGTTCTGCACCTGGCCAGCGAACTGGGCTATCGCACCGTCGCTGAAGGCGTCGAGACGTTTCGCTGCATGAGCCTGGTGAGGGAATACGGTTGCGAAGAGGCCCAGGGTTATTTCCTGAGCCGGCCGCTTGGCCTGGCAAAGCTCAAGCAGCAATGCCAGAACATCGCGCTGACCTTCATCGCCCAACCCCCGGAAGCGTGGGGCGACGAGGAGCTGATCAACGCGGCGGTGTTCGACGACGGTCAGGTGACCGAAGCGGCGTGAGCCTTTCCGGCTAACGCCAGTTCCACGTTCACATGCAATCCAGTGGGACCGGCTTCAGCCTCCAGACCCGTAGCTTGCAGGACCGCCTTGGCAGGGAGCGCGTCAGGCCGCATCGAAACCCTTCGGTCTTTCCCGGCTGAAGCCGGTCCCACTGACGTCGCGTTTAGTCGCCCGACACTGGCGTGGGCTGGATGATCTCGACCCAGTAACCGTCCGGGTCCTTCACAAACGCCAGGCTCTTCATGCGGCCATCGGTCAGGCGTTTCTGGAAATCCACCCCCAACTCTTCAAAGCGCGCGCACGCCACCTTCACGTCGGGCACAGAAATGCAGATGTGACCGAAGCCGCGCGGGTCGGTGTTGCCGTTGTGGTAAGCGAACTCGGGGTCTTTTTCAGTGCCGTGGTTGTGGGTCAGTTCGAGCACACCCGGAATGCCTTTCATCCAGACGTTGCGCGCGGCGTCGTCTTGCGGAATCTGCGCCTTGTCAACCAGCGCCAGGAAGTACAGGCTGAATTCAGCTTCCGGAAAATCACGTTTTTCCACCAGACTGAAACCCAGTACCCGGGTGTAGAAGTCCAGGGAGGCGGTAATGTCTTTGACCCGCAACATGGTGTGGTTGAACACGAATTTTGCGGTCGAGGCGTCCGGGCTGGCCGTGACGCCAGGGAAGGTGTTGAGGTCGTTCAGACTCATGGTTGTCTCCGTTAACGCTAAAATGTTGCGTAATGATACGGGCTCAAGCGTGGCGCGCCAAACGCCAAACTTCCAAAGCGCGGCTTGTCGGCGCTGAGCGCGCGGCTCACACTTGGCGGCTCGCCATTCAGGTATCGCTCATGCCTTCCACACTGCGCTTATGCGTCCGCGCTGCTGTTTCTTTACTGCTGATCCTTCCGGGCGTTGCCATGTCGGCCGACGCGATGATCCTCTGGCCCGAAGGCTGGGAGGTCGAATCGCTGCCCCAGCCGCCGGCAAGTGAGGGCCAGCCGGCCGTGCAGTTACGACAGCGCGCGGTGAAAAACGATCAGAACGGTGACCCGGCCATGGTCGTCGAGTTGACACAGACCCGGCTGGAGCCCGGTCATGCGGTCAACGTACAGGGAGTGCTGTTGGCAATGCGCAAGGCGGTGCAGGTGAATTTCGCCAGGGGCGGGTTTCAAAGCGTCTGCACACGAATGAAGGACAGTACGCTGAGCGATATTCCGGCGATGGAAACCACCTGCACAATCACCCAGAACGGCAACCATGTCATGACGCAGACATTGGTGGCTGCGGCAAGCCCGGCGCTGGCGTGGTCGTTGTCCTATGCCGGCTCGGCTGAGGGCTACGCGGCCAACAAGGATCAGGTGATGCACATCAGGAATTCGCTGCGCCTGGGTGAAGCGCCCTAGAGGCACACACAAATCGCAGGCATAAAGAAGCCCGCCGAAGCGGGCATTGGGGCGCTAATCCTTTAGCAGCCTCTATCCTCTACAAACCGGTGTGAAAAAAACGTGAAGCTCAGGTGCCGTTCAGCCTCCGTTCACCTTTTAAATTTCCGCGCACTAGAGGCCCTTGGCCAGCTTTCCGGCCGTAAGCGAATTTTGGTTATCGAAGTCTCTGTCCCAATGAGGGACGATGACTGAGCATGCTATAAACCGGTGAATCATTAAGAGCGCTGGGATGTATTAATAGAAAGCTGTTCAGCTAATTGTCAGGTTGGATATCAAAACTGTGATTCATTGCCCGTAAAGTCATGGGTTGAACAAGACTTTAATCGGAACACTCAGTGAGTCACTCATCGGTTAAAAGTCCCACAAGGAAGCCCTGCCAGCAGAACTTTCTTGTGGCGACGGAACACATGACTAACGACCGCGTAACCAGGAATCCACTGACTCAGCGCCGTATTGTAGTTTCCACGACTTCAAACCGCGGTGGTTGCCGCCCTTGGTTTCAATCACTTCCCCGGTGTGTGGGTTTTGGTAAACCTTGACCACCCGCGGTCGGCGGCGTTTTGGTGCGGCCGGGGTCGTGCCATGAGTGGCGGTGCCAGGGTCGAGAATGGCGATGATGTCGCGCAAAGTCTTGTCGTACGTGCTCATCAGGGCCTTGAGCTGCTGCTCAAACTCGATTTCCTTCTTCAATCCGGCATCATTCTTCAGGTGTTCCAGCTGGGCCAGCTGCTCCTGAAGGGCTTTTTCTGCTGCGCGAAATTCGGCAAGTCTGGACAAAATGGTACTCCGGCAATAAATGGCTGTTGTCAGCCCAACGCAAGCAAGTGTGTGACCGTGTCAGTGTCACTGCCTGTGGTTTCCCCGCTGCCTGTCCGGCTGTTGAATCGGATCCGACTGCCGACACTAACTTGATGACGATGAGGGTCGGAGCAAGACAGGTAGTTCAGTGGGGTGCGGGCAAATAATGCACTTTTTTTCGGAGTTGTAAAATAGGCGGTGGTTAATTGTTAAATCAAACAGCCGCTGGCGCCCAAACCGGTCTGACAAAAATCCAATAATAGGCGTAAAGCGTTGTAAGTAATTTCTTATACTTTGGCGTTATTGGAAACTGTGCGGCTAAAGGCCTTGCTGCAGCGCCGGGTCATCGGCGTTCAACTGCTCCAGCTCCGCCAGCAGCACCTGTACTTTTTGCAATTGTCCGGCGTCTTTCCAATAGCGGATCAGCAGGATCCTCGCACGACGGTCAGCGGGTTCGCGCTTGAGGATGTCCTCAAGCTGGCGCTGTGCAGCTTCCAGCTGGTCGAGGTCGTGCAGCGCCACGGCAAGGTCATAGCGATAAGCGGTGTTGTCGGGTTCAAGTTCGATGGCCCGGGTCAAGGCGAGCAGGGCATATTCATTCTGTTGATGACGCAGCAGCCATTGGCCGAGGGCGTGCTGGGCCATGGACGACTGCGGGTGTTTTTCCAGCCACTGTGCGAGTAGCTGGCGCGAGCGATCGGTTTGCCCCTGACGGTCAAGCAACAGCACCAGCGCCAGCCCGGCCTCGAGATTGTCCGGCTCCAGACGGGTTGCCACCTGCAGCGCCTCGATTGCTTTTTGCGGGGCGCCGTCGTTGATGTAGAGCCGGGACAGCGCGAGTTGGCGGGAGGCGCTCGGTACCTGAGCGTTCAGGGCCTGTTCGTACTGCCGGGCCGCCTCCTGCAGCGCGCCGTAGTAAAGACCCAGATCATCCGGGCTCAGGTCCAGCAATGCCTCTACAGCGCCGAAGCGCACTGACGGGTCAGGGTCCTCGAGCAGCGGGCCGAGCAGCAGGCTGCGCTGAGCTTCAGGCAACATGGCTGTCACGGCCTGGATCGCCGTTTGCTGAACCAGCGGAGCAGGGCGCTTGAGGTCGCCACGCAGAATCTTCAGCGCCTGCGGGCCCGGGTAATTGACCAGTTCGGCGAGCAGCCCGGCACGGCGGATGTCGGACAGGTCGGTGCGGGTAAATTGCTGATACAGCACGCGGGCAGCGCCCGGTCTGCCGCCGTGAGCCTGCTCCAGCGCTTCGGCGTAGCTGTGATTGACCTGCGGGGCGGCAGGCGGCGCATGCCAGTTACGAACCAGCAGCCCGAGGCCGATGACCATTAGCAACAGCGCCAGCGCAAGTGCCACCTGCCAGCGCCGTCGGGCCCCCAGCGGGTCAGGTGTGCGCCGGGAAGACGATTCAGACATATCGGTTTCCGTGTTTGCGTGAGCAGCAGCTTCGGGGAGACACCGCCGGGTGTCAAACGCTGAGGTCGTTCATCAGGCCTCTCGTTGCGCGGGCGAGCGATCGACACCCGCCAGAAAAAAGCCCCGAACCTTGCGGGTCCGGGGCTTTTTGAGGTCAGCAGAACGGCCTCGGCTCGGCAGTTCCGCCATCTGCGTGCCGATCAGGCGTTTGGTTGCCAACCACCGCCCAGGGCTTTGTAGATCGCAACGATGCCCCGGTACAGATCGATCTCGGCCAGCGCCTGGCTGTCCTCGGCCGCCAGGCGCTCACGTTCGGCGTCAAGCAGCACAAGGAAGTCAGCCGTGCCCTCGCGGTACTGGATGTTTGCCAGATTGGCCGCCGAACGACTCGCTTCACTCTGCCGCACCAGCGACACCAGACGCTGCTGACGCTTGTCGTAGTCGCTGAAGGCGTTCTCGGTTTCTTCCAGGGCCAGCAGCACTTGCTGCTCGTAGTTGGCCAGCGCGCCTTCGGCATCGGCGTTGGCGCCGCGAATACGCGCCCTCACGCTGCCCAGGTCAAAAGCGGCCCAGGTGATGCTCGGACCCAGGCCCCATGCCGCCGCCGCGCCGGAGCCGATCTGCGAACCGCGGCTGGCGGTAAAGCCCAGGAAGCCGCTCAGGCTGACCCGCGGGAACAGGTCGGCCGTTTGCACACCAATGCGTGCAGTCTGCGCCGCCAGTTGTCGCTCGGCACTGAGCACGTCCGGACGGTTTTCCAGCAGCTTGGTCGGGTCACCGATCGGGAGAGCCTTGGAGATCGCCGGCAGCTTGGCCGGGGCGAGGCTCACGGTCATGGCGTCCGGACGCTGGCCGAGCAGGGTGGCAATGCGGTTGCGCTGGCGAACCTGTTCAGCCTGCAGCTGCGGGATGGTCGCTTCCACCGCGGCCAGACGTGCGTCGGAACGCACCACGTCGAGCTCGTTGCCCACGCCTTCGTCACGCAGTTGTGCGGTGACGCTGCGCGATTCCTGCTGGTTCTTCAGGTTGTCCCGGGCAATGTTCTCGCGCAGTTGAGCGCCACGCAGCTGTCCGTAGGCATCCACCAGTTCGGCGATCATCGTCACCTGCAGCTGGTACAGGTTCGCTTCGGCGGCCTGTTGATCTGCATCGCTGGCTTCCAGCTCACGCTGAATGCGCCCGAACAGGTCGAGTTCCCAGGCCATGTCCAGCCCCAGGTCGTAGCGTTCCTGATTGACCCGGTGCTCGGTTTCACCCGGCACTTGCGAGCGGCCGATCTGGCTGCTGGCGCGGCTGGTCACGACCGGCATGGCGTCGTTGCTGATGTCGTCACGGATGGCCCTTGAGGCCTTCAGGCGTGCAAAGGCGACGCGCAACTCACGGTTGCCCTGCAGCGATTCGGCGACCAGTTTGTTCAGGGTCGGATCGTCGAACTGCTGCCACCAGATGGTTTCGATGTGGCTGCGGTCGTAGTTGCGCTGTGTGGCAGCCTGGATATTGGCCGCCGCGGTCTCGGGCTTTTTGTAATCCGGGCCGACGGCGCAGGCCGCCAGCGCCAGGACCAGCAGGCTCGGCAGGAACAGTTTTACAGCCTTCATCAATGAGCCTCCGGAGCGATGGTCTGAACGCGTTGAGCCTTGGCCGCCTTGCGTGCCTCTTTGCGTCCCACGTAGTTGCGAATCAGGACATAGAAGACCGGCGTCAGCAGCAGACCGAAGAAGGTCACCCCGAGCA
Organism: Pseudomonas sp. ME-P-057; assembly: GCF_030208975.1. NCBI lineage: Bacteria > Pseudomonadati > Pseudomonadota > Gammaproteobacteria > Pseudomonadales > Pseudomonadaceae > Pseudomonas > Pseudomonas sp. ME-P-057. The sequence continues at coordinate 176,668 of NZ_JARVSX010000011.1, read as the reverse complement.
TCCCGGAGAACACCGCCACGCCCATGGCATGACGCATCTCTGCACCGGCACCACTGGAAAGCACCAGCGGAACCACACCCATGATGAACGCGAAGGAGGTCATCAGGATCGGCCGCAGACGCAGACGGCAGGCTTCCAGTACCGCTTCGAGCGGGGTCTTGCCCTTGTCCTGCTCGTCCTTGGCGAACTCGACGATGAGGATCGCGTTCTTGCACGCCAGGCCCACCAGTACGATCAGGCCGATCTGGGTGAAGATGTTGTTGTCGCTGCCGGCAATGATCACACCGGCAATGGCGGACAGCAGGGTCATCGGTACGATCAGAATCACCGCCAGCGGCAGGCTCCAGCTTTCATACAGCGCGGCCAGTACCAGGAATGCCAGCAGTACGCAGAGCGGGAAGACCAGCAAGGCAGTGTTGCCCGACAGGATCTGTTGGTAGGTCAGGTCGGTCCACTCGTAGGTCATGCCGTTGGGCAGTTCTTCCTTGAGCAGTTTTTCCATCGCCACCTGCGCCTGACCCGAGCTGTAGCCTGGGCCAGCGGCGCCGTTGATTTCGGCGGTGATGAAGCCGTTGTAGTGCATGACGCGGTCCGGGCCCGAAGTGTTGGTGACGTTGAGCAGCGTCGCCAGCGGGATCATTTCGCCGCGGTTGTTGCGCACTTTCAACTGACCGATCTGTTCGGCGTCCTGACGGAACTGCTGTTCAGCCTGCACGTTGACCTGATAGGTCCGACCGAAACGGTTGAAGTCGTTGGCGTACAGCGAGCCAAGATAAACCTGCAGCGTGTCAAAGATGTCACTGATCGGCACGCCGAGGGTCTTGGCTTTTTCACGGTCGATGGCGGCATCGACCTGCGGCACGTTAACGGTGTAGCTGGTGAACAGCGCAGCCAGTTCCGGCACGCTGCGGCTCTTGCCGATGATGTTCATCGTCTCTTTGTACAGCTCGTCGTAACCCAGGTTGCCACGGTCTTCGATCTGCAGACGGAAGCCGCCGATCGTGCCCAGGCCCTGTACCGGCGGCGGCGGGAAGATCGCCATGTAGGCTTCTTCGATACCTGCGTATTTGCCGTTCAACGCACCGGCAATTGCACCGGCGGACTTGCTGGCCCCCTTGCGGTCTTCAAAGGACTTGAGTGCGACGAAGACGATGCCGGAGTTCGGGCTGTTGGTGAAGCCGTTAATCGACAGGCCCGGAAAGGCAATCGCGTTTTCTACGCCCGGTTGTTCCAGGGCGATCGCGGACATCTTCTTGATCACTTCCTCGGTACGGTCCAGGCTCGCGGCGTCCGGGAGCTGGGCAAACGCCACCAGATACTGCTTGTCCTGCGCCGGTACGAAACCGGTTGGCGTGGTCGAAAAGCCCAGCCAGGTCATGACAATCAGGCCGACATACACCACCAGCGCCACACCGCTGAAGCGGATCACCCGGCCGACCGAATTTACATAGCCGTTACTGGCCTTGACGAAGAAGCGGTTGAAAGGGCGGAACAGCCAGCCACCGAACAACTTGTCGAGCACGCGCGAAAAGCGGTCCTTGGGCGCATCGTGAGCGCGCAGCAGCACCGCCGCCAGTGCAGGCGACAGGGTCAGGGAGTTGAAGGCCGAGATCACCGTCGAGATGGCGATGGTCAACGCGAACTGTTTATAGAATTGCCCGGTCAGGCCGGAGATGAACGCCGCCGGAATAAACACCGCACACAGCACCAGCGCTGTAGCGATGATGGGTCCCGTCACTTCGCGCATGGCGATCTGGGTGGCTTCCATCGGCGCGTGGCCGAGTTCGATGTTCCGCTCGACGTTTTCCACGACCACGATGGCGTCGTCGACGACGATACCGATCGCCAGTACCAGTCCGAACAGCGACAGGGCATTGAGCGAGAAGCCGAACAGGTGCATGACCGCAAATGTACCGATCAGCGACACCGGTACAGCGACCAGCGGGATGATCGAGGCGCGCCAGGTCTGCAGGAACAGGATCACCACCAGAACAACCAGGATGAGCGCTTCGAACAGCGTGTGAACCACCGCTTCGATGGAGCCGCGCACGAAGATGGTTGGGTCATACACGATGCTGTAGTCCATGCCTTCCGGGAAGCTCTTCTTCAGCAGCTCCATTTCGGCGCGCACTTCATTGGAAATGTCGATGGCGTTCGAGCCAGGGCGCTGGAAGATCGGGATGGCGACTGCGGGCTGATTGTTCAGCAGCGAGCGCAGGGCGTACTGACTGGAGCCCAGTTCAACGCGGGCAATGTCCTTGACCCGGGTGATTTCACCGTTGTCGCCGGCGCGAACAATGATGTTTTCAAACTCTTCTTCGGAGACCAGACGGCCCTGAGTGTTGATCGACATCTGAAAGCTGGTGGCGCTCGGGGAGGGCGGTGCGCCCAGTTGACCGGCGGCTACCTGACGGTTTTGCTCGCGGATGGCATTGACCACATCGGTCGCAGTGATGTTGCGCGAAGCGGTTTTGCTGGGGTCGAGCCAGACACGCAGCGAGTAGTCGCCCATACCGAACAACTGCACGTCGCCGACACCGCCCAGGCGCGCCAGCTCATCCTTGATGTTGAGCACCGCGTAGTTGGACAGGTACAGCATGTCGTAGCGCTTGTCCGGCGAGGTCAGGTGGACCACCATCGTCAGGTCCGGCGAGGCCTTGTCGACGGTGATGCCGATGCGCGTTACTTCTTCGGGCAGCTTGGGCTCTGTCCGGGTGACCCGGTTTTGCACCTGCACCTGCGCGGTGTCGAGGTTGGTCCCCAACGCAAAGGTGATGGTCAGGGTCAGCTTGCCGTCGGCGGTCGCCTGAGAGGACATGTAGAGCATGTTCTCGACGCCGGTAATCGCCTGTTCAAGCGGCGCGGCAACGGTTTCGCCAATCACTTTGGGGTTGGCGCCAGGGAAGTTGGCACGGACCACAACGGTCGGGGGCACGACTTCCGGGTATTCACTGATCGGCAATTGGAACAGCGAGATGGCACCGGCGATCAGGATCAGCAGCGAAAGCACCGCCGCGAAGATCGGTCGCGTGATGAAGAACTTGGAGAAATTCATTGAATGTGTCCCTTAACCGCGTGGCGTGGCGGAAGCAGCGACCTTGGCGTCGAGCTTCGACGGCGCCTTCGGTGGGTTGCTGGCTTCAAAGGCCTGGCGTTGTTGTTGCAGTGCGGAAATTGTTTCAGGGGTGGCCATCGGCGTGTCTTGCGGGTCAATCGGCGAACCCGGACGCACGCGCTGCAGGCCGGTGACAACGATGCGGTCGTCCTTGCTCAGGCCGCTGCGCACGATGCGCAGGCCTTCAAGCTTCGGCCCCAGGTCGACGCTGCGATAAATCGCCTTGTTGTCCTTGTCCACCACCAGCACGAACTTCTTGCCCAGGTCGGTGCCCACGGCTTCGTCCTTGATCAGCATCGCCGAGTAAGTGCCGCTGCCGACCAGCTTCAAGCGGGCGTACAGGCCCGGGGTGTACTCGCCCTTGCTGTTGTCGAACACGGCGCGCCCGCGAATGGTACCGGTACGCGGATTGACCTGGTTGTCGACGAAGTTCATCTGGCCCAGGTGCGGGTTTTCGACTTCGTTGGACAGGCCCATATACACCGGCGTGGTCGCGCTGCGTTTGCCGTCGCGCGCCAACTGGTTGTACTTGAGGAACACGCGTTCGTCGGCGTCGAAGTAGGCGTAGACCTTGTCCGTCGAGACCAGGCTGGTGAGGATCGTCTGGTCGGCGGTAACGATGTTGCCCGCCGTGATCTCGGCACGGCTGACGCGACCGGTAATCGGCGCCGTCACACGGGTAAAGCTCAGGTTCAGGCGCGCCAGGTCAAGCTGTGCCTGAATGGCGGCGACGGCGGCCTTGGATTCCTGGGCGGTGGTGGTACGCGAATCGGCGAGTTCGGCGGAGATCGCGTTATTGGTGCGCAGCCGTTCGCCACGCTGGGCTTCGTTGGTGCTGCGCTGGGCTGCGGCCTTGGATTGCTGCAGTTGTGCTTCGAGACGATGCACTTCCGCTTCAAACGGGCGCGGGTCGATCTGGAACAGCAGGTCGCCTTTCTTCACCAGTTCGCCATCGGTGAACGCGACGGCGTCGATCTGGCCCGACACACGCGGACGCACCTGCACGGTTTCCGGCGCCTCAAGGCGGGCCGTGACTTCGTCCCACTCGTTGACCGGCTGTTCGAGCACCTTGGCCACGTTGACTTTGGCCGCTGCCGGGGCAACCGTCGCTTCAGGCGTCCGGCCGCAGGCGCTGATGACCACCAGGGCCAGCGCGGCGAGGGGATAGCGCAAAGGAGTTAAAGACTGAAGCATGGAAAAATCCGCCGATGTTATTGAGATGGGCGGATTCTGTTCTCGGGGGTTTTATTGCACGAATCGAATGACACGAAGGTAACTATCAGCCGTAATGATATTCAGCTGATGCGGGGGCTCTGGCATGGGACACAGCGGCCCATGCGCTAGTTCCGGATGGAGGTGTTCATTGACGCGGTATTACTGCCCCGGCGTGACGCAGGACAAGCAGACATTTCAAACTCCCTCCGCAGATAAATCCATTATCTTGTGTCTTAAACCGGGAATAGCCGCTTAATACCCAGCATCTTGGAGTTATATTTTGGAAGTAGAGCGGACTCAGCTCTATACTGCAACGAACAGCGCCCTCAATCATCGAGCCCCAAATGTTGGACTTAAGCTTCAGCAAACCCAGTGAGATCGTCACCCGCCTCTGCGCGCGTTTGCGCGCCGAGCGGCTTGCGCTGGAAATGACCCAGGCCGACGTGGCCAGCCGCGCGGGGGTCGGGGTCAACACCGTTTCAAACCTTGAGGCCGGGCGCAATGTCGGTTTTGAGAATCTGGTTCGCGTGGCCATGGTTCTGGGGCGCACGAAGGAGCTCGAAGGGCTGTTCATGCCCAGGCTCGACAGCCTTGATGACATCCGCCGCTATGAAGGCGCTGCCGCGCGCCGCCGCATAAGGAAATCGGGCGATGCTTGAGCGGATCGATGTTTATTACAACGGCTGGGATGAGCGCTGGTTGTGGGGGACGCTGGTCTCCACCACCGCCCTGACCGGACGCCCGCAGATCGTCTTTGAATACAGCGATCAGGCTCGCGCCAGCGGTCTGGAGCTGTCGGGCTTCACGCTGCCACTGGACGGCCCGCGCTTGCGTCGAAACTTTCCGGCGCACCAACTCGCGTTGCCGGGGCCCGTCTACGATGCGTTACCCGATGGCTGGGGCATGTTGCTGATGGACCGATTGTTCCGACGTCGTCAGCTGAATGCGGCGCGCATCGGGCCACTGGAGCGGCTGGCTTATATTGGCGACACGGCCATGGGGGCGATGTCGTTTGAACCCGTCGCGCCGGAAGGGCAGATGTCACAACCCCATGTCCCGATCGAGTTGCTGGCCGCCGAGATTCAGGAGGTGGTGCAGGGAGACGGAGGCGAATTTCTGCACACCTTGATGCTCGTCGGCGGCTCACCCCAGGGCGCCAGGCCCAAGGCATTGGTTTACCGCAACGGTGCCACCGGCGCATTCACCACGGCCGCCACGCCAGAATTCGAAGCCTGGCTGATCAAATTCCCTGCCAAAGGCGAGCACCCGGAAGTCTGCGCAATTGAAAGCGTGTATGCCGAATGCCTGCGCCGGTGCGGCATTCGCACGCCCGATACGCAGCACTTCACTTTGCCCGGCGGCCTGGCGGCGTTCGCCAGCCGCCGATTCGACCGGGTCAACGGCAGCCGAGTGCCGATGCAAAGCCTCGCCGCGTTCACCGGCGCGGACTACACTTCGCCCGGGTCACTGGACTACGTCAATTTTCTGCGCGCGACGCAACTGTGCACCAACGACGTCCGTGAAAAAGCCATTGCGTACGAGCGCGCCGTGTTCAACGTCGCGTTCAACAACCGCGACGATCATCCGAAGAACTTCGCTTACCTCATGTCGGCCACTGGCGCCTGGTCGCTGGCGCCTGCGTATGACTTGACCTTCTGCGAAGGCCCGGGCGGGTATCACCAGATGGACGTGCTGGGCGAGGCGTTGGCGATCGATCGAAACGCGATGCTCCGGCTTGGTGAAGAAGCCGAGATGTCGGCGCAAGCAGCGGGCGTTGTGATCGACGCTGTCTGTGAGGTCGCCCTTCAGTTCGCGACGATTGCCCGGCAGATCCATCCCGGGTTGATCCGAGGCGAAACGTTGAAGGCTATTCAGGGACGGATCGACGAGAACGTTGCGTTGCTGCGTTGACGCTTCCCGGCTAAAGCCGGTCCCACATTCGAGGTTCCAGCCCCGCCATAAGCCGGTCCCACGTTCGAGGTCACAACCCAGCTAGCTGACGCAGCCAGTGCCCCAGTGGGACCGCGCTGTTCCAGTGGGACCGGCTTTCGCCGGGAAGGGGTCGGTGCTCGGGCACATCCAGCTGCTGCCCGGTCAGCCACTCGTACAGGAACCCGGCGCGACGGGCATATTGGCCATAAGGTGCCTGTCGACACCAAGCCTCGACAGGCTCCGGGCCAACCGCTGCAAACAGGCGGGCAAAAAACTCGAGGTGGATGTCTTCGTACTTGAGCCCAAACTCGAAATGGCCCGCAAACGTGTCCAGCGGTTGGTAGCTGGCGGGGTATCTGTTCTCTACATGGCCGTTGCTCTCACGGCTGACGCGCGTTGTTCCGATCACTGATTCGACGCGCAGGGGCTGCGCAAGCGAGAGTGCGTAGCGCTCGGCGAGCGTGGTGAAGCCTGCCTGCATAGTCAAAATCCTTAATCAGCCGTGAAAAACGATAACTGGACAGGGATGTTACGCGAAAACAGTAACAGAAGCGTGCGCTGCTCGAATGGGACTGGCTTTAGCCGGGAGGGGCCGGTGTTGTCACTCTAAGCTTTGAGATGTGATGCTGGGTGCTTTCTTGGCGAGGAGTCGGTTTCACCCGCTCTCATCAGCCCCTGTCTATAACGGAAACCCATGCCTCAGCCCCGCATACGTCACATCGCTATCTGCGTCTTTTCCCATCAAGGCAAAATCCTGGTTAATGCGTTTCCGGACGCCGTGAAGCAGCAAACACTGTTTCGGCCTTTGGGCGGCGGCATTGAGTTCGGCGAGCACAGCGCCGACGCCATCGTCCGGGAGATCCGCGAGGAACTGGACCTGCCGATCCACGACGTTCGTTTGCTCGGGACGCTGGAAAGCCTGTTCACCTATTTAGGTAAACCGGGCCACGAGTTCGTTCAAGTCTACGACGCGCAGTTCAGCGATCTGAGGGTTTACGACCAATGCGGTCTGGAAGGACACGAAAGTAATGGCGACCGCATCCAGGCGCAGTGGCGGGACAGCGAGAGCCTGCGTCGCGACGGCGTATTGGTGCCGGAAGGGCTTCACGAAATGCTGCGGTCGCTGTCTCTTCTCGAATAAAGGAAGCAGGCCTGCCTGGATCATTGCCATCAGGGCCTGGATGACAGTGACGGGGAGAGGAGATCGGACCGCCAGCGTTTCAGGATCAGCAACAGTGCATTGAATGTTCTGGTGATTCACGCTAGCGAGGATGGCAAATAGCATGAGGTGAACTCATCCAGTGCGAGCCATTCAATGACTACGTTTGATCCAGCCAATTCCGGTAACGGCAACCCCGGCGTCAGTCGGCGCAAAGTGCTTCGAGTCGCTGTGGCGGGCGCAGGCGCCGCGTCTGTCTTGAGCAGTTCGTTTGTGAGCGCGGCGGCCAGCCAGCATCCTCCCGAGACAGGCAATGCCACAGCATTCGATGATGCTTTTCGTGTCACCTTCCACAAGCAGCAGGTCGGCGATGTCGAGGTGTTCTACCGCGAAGCCGGACCAAAAAATGCCCCGGTGCTCCTGCTGCTGCACGGCTTTCCGACTTCAAGCCACATGTTCCGTAACCTGATGCCGTTGCTGGCCAGCCAATACCGTGTGATCGCGCCTGACTTGCCTGGTTTTGGCAACACCACTACCCCCGCTCGGGGCGCGTTTGATTACACCTTCGACAACCTCTTCAAAGTCATCGAGGGCTTTACCGAGGCGCTGGGGTTGAGCCGTTATGCACTGTACATATTTGATTACGGGGCGCCCGTCGGCTTGCGCCTTGCGGCCGCCCACCCGGAACGGGTCACGGCGATCATCAGCCAGAACGGCAATGCGTATCTCGAAGGCTTCAGCGACCAGTGGGATCCGTGGCAAGCCTATTGGCGCGACTCCACACCGGCCAACCGGGAAGCCTGTCGGCCGTCATTGTTGCCGGCCACTATTCGCGACTGGCAGTACGGCACCGGTGCGGACCCGCAGAAACTGTCGCCCGACGGCTACAACCTGGACATTCTGTACATGGCACGGCCTGGCGCTGAAGATATCCAGCTGGACCTGATCCTCGACTACCGCTCCAACGTCTCGGCCTACCCGGCATTTCAGGCGTACCTGCGTCAGCATCAGCCGCCGTTGCTGGCCGTGTGGGGCAAGCACGATCCAGCGTTCATCCCGCCCGGAGCACTGGCGTTTCGCAAAGATATTCCAGATGCCGAGGTGCACTTGCTGGACACCGGGCATTTCGCGCTGGAGACCCATGCACCGGAGGTTGCGGCATACATTCGGGAGTTTCTTGGGCGGAAGATGAGGGTTTAGCGGGTTTTAGAAATGGTGCCCGCGCCGTGAGAAGACCTCGGATTAGAGCTCGGTGAGCTTCGATCCGAGTCAGGGGGTGGGGATTGCAAAGCGCTCACCTGCGCTGCGGGCAGGGTGTCAAAGGCTGTCAGGATCCCCAAAAAACATCTGAATCCGCGACCGCAACCAACGCTCCCCAGGATCGTTGTCCTGCGAGCCGCGCCAGGCCATGTGCAGTTCAAACGTGCGAGATTCGATCGGCAGTTCTTCCGAGCGCACACCGCCCGCAGCCGTCAGCACGGCAGCCGCGTAGTCCGGCACGGTGGCAACGATGTCGGTTCCGGCAATCAGCGTCGCCAGCCCGTTGAACTGCGGAACCGCCAGCACGACGTGGCGTTTGCGTCCGATTTGTTCCAGGTGCTCGTCGATGAAGCCGCCCAGGTCGCCGGCGAAGGACACCAGTGCATGGGGCCGTGCGCAGAAGTCGTCCAGGGTGATTGGCCCCGGCATGGTGTCGGCGCGCAGCAGTTTGGGCTTGCTGCGGCGCAGCACTTTGCGCTTGGCGTTGGCCGGCAAATCATCGGTATAGCTCACGCCAATGGAAATTTCGCCCGACGACAGCAGGGCGGGCATGAGGATGTAGTTGGTCCGGCGCACCACCAGCACGATCCCCGGCGACTCCGAGCGCAGGCGCTTGAGCAGCGGGGGCAGCAGGGCGAATTCGACCTCATCGGACAGGCCGATGCGGAACACGGCGGTGCTGGTGGCCGGATCGAAGTCTGCCGCGCGGCTGACAGCGGTTGAGATGGAATCGAGCGCAGGGGACAGCAGACCAAAGATCTCGATCGCTCGTGCGGTTGGCTCCATGCTGCGCCCCGTGCGCACGAACAGTGGATCGTCGAACAGCCCGCGCAGACGCGACAGCGCTGCGCTGATCGCCGGCTGGCCGAGAAACAGCTTCTCGGCGGCGCGGGTGACGCTGCGTTCATGCATCAGTGTTTCAAAAACGATGAGCAGATTGAGGTCAACGCGACGCAGGTCGTTGCGATTCATGACGGGGGTCTCGGGGACATTGGTCGATTCATGGGCGGCCCAGACGCGCGCCACGTGTTCAGCTCAGCCAAGGATATTACGGGTAAATACCGGCGGTCTGCATTGTTGAATTTTCCTACAGCAGTGTAAATGCGTTTCTCGCGGGCTTTTGCCGTACGTCCAGGCGTGTCATGTGAACCTTGCGAGCAGAAAGCGACCCAACCCTACATACTGGCCATTTGTAATCCAGCTAAATTGGACCGGTGCAGAGCAGGGCGCACGCGTACAACCCGGCGTTTCACGGCGCCGGGTTGCAATGTCGCCACAGGCACACAACAATGTGCGCCCTGCAGGCCCGGGACGGTCGACGCAGATCCGGCAGCCGCCGTCGCCATCACAATCGATGGCAGGCATGTCGACTATTAATAGCCACTGATAGTGTTACCGGCAGCGCCCGGATAGAGTTCATGGCATCAAGGTTCATAAGGCGAGGTTCGAAATGTCCCGCACGATCCGTTTTCATCAGTTCGGTCCGGCCGAGGTGCTCAAAGTAGAAGAGCTGCCGGTCGCGTTGCCTGCACCCGGTGAGGTGCAAGTGCGCGTTCAGGCAATCGGCGTCACCTGGTACGACGTGCTGTGGCGACAAAATCTGGCTTCGTCCCAGGCCCGCCTTCCTGCCGGTCTGGGTTCCGAAATGGCGGGTGTGATCACCGCCGTGGGTGAAGGTGTGAGCGATTTGAAGGTTGGCGACAAAGTTGCCAGCTTTCCCTCGGCAGACCCTAACGTGCACCCGGTATACGGCGAATTGATCCTGCTGCCGCGTAACGCCGTTACCCTGTATCCCGAAGTGCTGACCCCTAATGAAGCGGCGGTCCATTACACGCCGATGCTGGTGGCCTATTTCGCGTTCGTCGAGCTTGCGCGGGCCAAACCCGGGCAAACGGCGCTGGTGACCGATGCCAGTCACTGTGCAGGTCCTGCTTTTGTGCAATTGGGCAAGGCGTTGGGGATCAAGGTGATCGCGGCGACCAAGACTGACACCTGCCGCGAGTATTTGCTGAAGATGGGCGCTGACAAGGTGATCGTCACTGAGGAGCAGGATCTGCTTCTGGCGATCAACAAGTACACGGACAACCGCGGCGTGGACATCGTTCTGGACGGCCTGGGCGGTCCACAGATGTCGATGCTGGGCGATGTGTTGGCGCCTCGTGGCAGCCTGATTCTCTACGGGCTGCAGGGCGGTAACCAGACCCCGTTTCCGGCGTGTGCGGCGTTCCAGAAGAACATCCAGTTCTTCGTGCATTGCGTGGGTAACTTCACCGGCAAGCCTGAGCTGGGCATCAAGCAGGACGAAGAGGCGATCAAACGTGCATTGCGCGACATCAATCAGATGACGGCCGATGGCATGCTGGTTCCGCAGATCACAAAAGTGTTCCCGTTCGATCAGTTGGTCGAAGCCCATCGTTTGATGGACGGCTGCCCGGTCGGTGGTCGCATCGTGGTTGAGGTTGATCCATCCTGAGCGCAGATCATCGCGCTTATTGAATGCTCGACGCTTTGACCTGGCGTCGGGATCAGGTTGGAGACCGGTAGAAGGTAGCCAACACGTCACAGGTCACAGGTCACATTCAAGCCTTCCCGCAAAGTCCGGAAGGCTTTTTGTTTATTGAAGTTTAGTTTTATAAACGACGTTCACAACATTCCTATGTGACTGATCCCATGGAGTTGCGTCAGTCGAGCGGGTTTGCTGTTCCTGCTTTATCCACTCTGTTTAAACATCCGTTTATTCATGCCATTAAACAAGTCTGTTTAATTCGCCTCTTTGTGCGCGGAAAAACCGCTGCTTTTATGTCGGTGGTTGCCGGCTTGTAATTATTTCTCGGAGGCCGATAATCTCATCAATAATTAAAACTCAAGGAATGAGGCAATGTTTGATGACCTGCCGCCGAATGCCGCGCCCGCCCACGCCAGTGCTGCGGCCTTTACAGCCCCTGCGAATATCGTCTGGGTTATGAGTTCTGAAACCAATATTCTGTCGGTTAAGGGCAACCGGGTTGTGACGCCATGAGTGCCATGCACGAACAAGCCATGAACTACGTATACCAACAAGTGCTGCAACGCTTGTCAGGTTATTTGAACCGCAACGAACGAACGGCGCTGCAACTATTGATTCAACGCCTGGTAGTTGCCGCGGGGGGAATCGACAAGATCGGCGGTTATAAAGTGCTGGTGGCGTTTGGCGGTGGCAAGGACAGCGCGTACACCGTTGCCATGTTGCGCGCCGCGCAGTTGACCATCGCTGCCAGGGGGCCGGCAACGTTCAGGCTGCGAGTGGCCAATATGCGGCATGCCGGTATTACCTCAGCCGTGATGGGCAATATCGATCGCTGCTACTCCGCCCTGTTCATGCACGACGACCCGCGGGTCGAGCTGCTGGTGATCGACCATCAATATGCACAGATATTCGAAGCGGACTTGCCGTTTTCCAGCGCAGGCCGTGAGCAGAACCGCTCTGATCTGCTGCTGGCCGGCCACCTGACGGCGGGGGACGCCCGGGCCACCTTTTGCAACAGCTGTTATCTGGGCATGGCCGAGTTCATGGTCCGTGCTGCGTGTTGGGGAGACGGCGTCGATGCGCTGATCAGCGCGGACTCGCTCAAGGAGCAAAAGCAGTACGCTGCGTGGATCACGCGTCTTGCCCGGCACGGCAAAGAGAACGTCGCGCCCTGGCACACGCTGGGTTTCAGCGGTGCGTTGAACGTCATCGACACCGTCGCAAGCGAGTACTACCAGGCGCTGTACGGCGACGCGGCGCAACCGTCGGGCTACACCCGCCCGCCGTTCTACCCGCACCGCAGCTTGGCCCCCACATTACTGACGGCGGCTGACCTCATCGGCTTTCGGGCCCATGAGCACTGGGCACTGCTGACGGATTTCCTGGGCTTCCGCTTCGACGATCTGGCGTTCAATTTCAGTGAGTCGGACTGCGCCAACCCGCTGCTCATGGCGCACCTGCGGGGCTTGAGGGCCGAGTTCATCGAAGATCGTTCGTACGACGAGGGCATCGCCCAATACCTTGAAGTGGCCGCCACACTGATGCGCCGCAAGCGCATGCCAGGGCGGCTTATCACCCAGGCGCTCGCCGCGTACGACAGCCCTGAAAAAATCCAGGACCGCCGGCAGCTGGCCGAAGGCTATGGTCAGGAGGCGTTCGGGCTGGGCGAGACGCAGTGGGTGTGCCTGCTGTTTTCGCCCTTTGTGGACGCAGGCGCGCGGCTCGAAGCGTTCCTGCGTCGATACCATCCGGGCATGCTGGTCGGGCTGAGTGACCTGCACAAGGCGTTGGCTGGCCAGCTCGCGCCGGACCTGGTGGAGCATTGGCTGGTGGATGTCAGCGGCCTGAGCTTGAAGGGACTGCAATCGCTTTACGCCAAGGGTCGCGTGGACTTCAACGACGACAGTTCGATTATCGCGCGCGTGCGTGCGGCCGACCCCGACAAGCGTCGGGTGGTGACGGTGGATCCGCTCACGGGAACGTTGACGAGCGAAGTGATCTCAGGCCGCTGAGCGCGGCGGTTTAACGGGCCGGGGCGATCCGCTGGCTCTTTCTGCGACGACCCTGCGCCAGGCGCACGGATGGGGGTGTTATGGACAACAAGACCGATTTTGCCTACCAGATGGTGTATCGCTACTTGCTGCGGTTGACCAATGAGATCTCCACCGGGCCAGCCGTGCGCTTGCCATCGTTACGCCTGCTGGCAAGACGGTTACGGGTGTCGATTTCAACCGTACAAAACGCGTACAGCCTGCTGGAGAGGGAGGGGCGGATCTGTTCCGTGCCTAAATCCGGTTATTACGCGCTGCCCAACCCCTGCCACGACGCCCCTTGCGAGGGCGACGATGTGTTTACACGCTTTCATGCCGGCGCACGGCGCACTGACATGTTCATCTTTGGTGTCGATGAGCCGACGTTGCTGGTGTCCCTTCACGGCGCGCTGCTCAGCGCCGAGCGCGACCTCATGCGCCATTATCCTTGCCCGCCCGACCCGCAGTTCCAGCCGTTCGGCGATATTGAATTACGCACGTCGCTGGCCGGTTACTACACCTCGTCGACCGAGCATTGCTGGCACCCGGACAACGTGTTCATCGGGCCGGACAAGACCGCCGTCTTGAAGGCGGTCATCAAGGCGCTGCAATTGCGGGACTGCGCGGTCTTGGTGGAGTCGCCGTGTGGCTGGGGGATTCTGCGCACACTGCAGTCGTTCGGCATCCGCGTGATCGAGGTCTCTGCCGACGCCCACGGCGGAATAGACGTGGACGACCTGGGTGCGGTGATCCAGCGAGAGGCTGTAAAAATGGCGATCATTTCCTCGCAGATGGACCCGGTCCGCGGTCAGCTTCAGCCTCGCGAACGGCGCGCGCAGATGGCAGAGGTATTGAACCTTCACGGGCTGTGGGTGCTGGAGAACGATTGCCATGGGGCGCTGTGTTTCGAGGAGGGCCATCCGCCGTTCCGGGATCTGATCGACCCACAGCGCCTGTTGGTACTGGGCGCGTTCGACAAGACGATCGGGCTGGAGGCGCCGTTCGGCTATTTGTTGAGCCGCCATTCGCGCCCGCTCTGGCACGAGCAGTGGGTGCTGCGTTCGTTTCGTTTACCGCCGGTTCGGCAGAAGGCGGTTGCGCGGCTTTATGCGTCGGGGCAGCTGGACCGGCATCTGCATGAGTTGCGCAGCCGCTTGAAGTTGCGGATGGATGAGTTGTCGGGCGCGGTTGAGCTGTATCTGGGGGACGAGGTCCGGTTTTTGCGGCCTCGCGGCGGGGCGTCGCTGTGGCTGGAGAGCAAGCATCGGGTGGATACGGCGCGGGTGTTCAATCGATTGCTGGAGCAGCGAATCGTAGTTGCGCCGGGGGAGTTGTTCAGTGCGAGGGGGTTGCATCAGCAGAGTTTGCGGATCAGCGGGACGGTGGATTGGGCGCAGAATATTGAGTCGATGCTGGTGATTGTGAGGAATGCGTTGGGGCAAGAGCGGTTGGGGTGAGGCTTGGATTTTCAAGATCAAGATCAAGATCAAGATCAAAAGCAGATCATAAGCTTCCCGGCTCAATCCGGTCCCACTGGCTGAACACCCCCCTGTAGGAGCCGGCTTGCTGGCGAATGCGGTGGATCATCCAAATTGGTGGTCGATGTCGATGGTCGATGGTCGATGGTCGATGATCTGTCGTCGTTGGGTTGCTCGGTACCTGGAATATGCGCGATGCGATAGGCTCGCGGTTGTGCGATTTCTGCCCGTCAATCCGTTTGCATTTGCCTGCGCAGCTTTGAGCTGTTATCTGTACGTCCGTCCAGTGTTCCGATCGTTGGTTTGACCGTTCTTGACTTCCATTTCCAGTCTTTCATCCGATTCGCGTGCAGCGCCTGTGGCGTCTGTGCCGGTGGCGGCTGCCGATCCTGAAACGGGTTATCGGGTGGCGGTGCGGGAGTTGTGCGAGTTCACGGCGAAGGCGGGGGATCTGGATTTGCGTTTTACGCCGTCGCCCACGGCGCAGGAGGGGATTGTCGGCCATCGAACGGTGGCGGCTCGGCGCGGGGCCGGGTATCAGTCTGAGGTGGCGCTGAGCGGGGTGTTTCATGAGCTGACGATCCGCGGCAGGGCAGATGGTTATGATGCGGAGCTCAATCAGCTTGAGGAGGTCAAGACCTATCGCGGCGATCTCGCCAGCCTGCCTGCCAATCATCGTCAACTGCACTGGGCTCAGGTCAAGGTGTACGGGTGGCTGCTCTGCCAGCAAATGCAGTTGACCGAGGTGAATCTCGCGCTGGTGTATTTCAACATCATCAGCGAGCACGAGACCCTTGTGCAGCAACGCTTCACGGCGCCCGAGCTGCAGGCTTTCTTCGAGGCCCAGGCGGGCATTTTTCTGAGCTGGGCCCGGCAAGAGTTGGCGCACCGCGAGGCGCGTGATCACGGGCTGAGTGCGCTGAAGTTCCCCCATCCGGATTTCCGTACCGGGCAGCGTGCGCTGGCCGAGTCGGTCTACAAGGCGGTGAGCACCGGGCGATGCCTGATGGCGCAGGCACCCACCGGTATTGGCAAAACCATCGGCACTGTGTTCCCGATGCTCAAGGCCGCGCCGACCCGCAAGCTGGACAAAGTGTTTTTCCTTACTGCAAAAACGCCGGGGCGCAAGCTGGCGCTGGATGCCCTGAGTGTCATCGCGCGCAGCGCTCCGCAACTGGGTGTGCGGGTGCTTGAGATGGTGGCGCGCGACAAGGCCTGCGAATACCCGGAAAACGCCTGCAATGGCGACTCGTGCCCGCTGGCCAAGGGGTTCTACGATCGATTGCCCGCAGCGCGGGCCGACGCGATGACTGCGCCGTGGCTTGATCAGGCGGGTACGCGCGAGGTGGCGCTGCGCCACGGAGTTTGCCCCTATTACCTGAGCCAGGAACTGGCGCGCTGGGCGGACGTGGTGATCGCCGACTACAACTACTATTTCGACCTCAGCGGCATGCTCTTTGGCCTCTGTCAGTTCAATCAGTGGCGCGTTGCAGTGCTGGTGGACGAGGCGCACAACATGGTCGAGCGGGCGCGGCAGATGTACAGCGCGACCCTTGATCAGCACAGCATGAATCAGGTGCGCCAGAGTGCCCCGGAGCCGGTGAAAAAAGCCCTGCAGCGACTTAATCGCGAGTGGAACGCCCTGCATAAGGAGCAAGTGGCGCCGTATCAGGCGTACGCCGCCACGCCAGCCAGGTTTCTCAACACCCTTAGCCAGTGCATTACGACGTTCGGCGATTACTTCAACGAACACCCGCATGCCGCCAATGGTGAACTGCAGAGCTTCTACTTCGAGGCGATTCAGTTCGGGCGCATCGCTGAACTGTTCGACGAGCACTTTCTGTTCGACATCAGCAAGCGCGAACTGGGCAGCAAAGCGCTGTCGCGCCTGTGCCTGCGCAATGTGGTGCCGGCCGGATTTGTGCGTCCACGCCTGACTGCCGCGATCAGCGCCGTGTTGTTCTCCGCGACGCTCAATCCGCGCCATTACTACCGGGACCTACTGGGTTTGCCTGACACGACGGCCTGGGTCGACGTCGAGTCGCCGTTCCAGCGCTCGCAGCTGGATGTGGAAATCGTCAGCCGTATTTCCACCCGTTTCACTCACCGGCAGGCGTCGCTGGCGCCGATCGTCGAGCTGATCGCCCGTCAGTTCGAAGCCCGGCCGGGTAACTATCTGGCGTTCTTCAGCAGTTTTGACTACCTGCAGCAGGTCGCCGAGCTGATGGAGCGCAGCCATCCGCAGGTGACAGTGTGGAAGCAGTCACGCGGCATGGGGGAAGCTGATCGGCAGGCGTTTCTTGATCGCTTTACGCCGGACAGTCAAGGCATTGGCTTTGCGGTACTCGGCGGCGCCTTCGGCGAAGGCATTGACCTGCCGGGGGCGCGCTTGATTGGCGCGTTCATCGCGACCTTGGGGCTGGCCCAGATCAACCCGGTGAACGAGCAACTTAAACAGCGCATGAGCCTGTTATTCGGCGCCGGTTACGACTACACCTATCTGTACCCCGGCATGCAGAAGGTGGTACAGGCTGCGGGACGGGTGATCCGTGGCCAGGACGACCGCGGCGTGGTGGTATTGATCGATGACCGCTTCGCCGAGCGCAAGATCCAGCAGCTTCTGCCCGCGTGGTGGCAACTTTAGCCGTCCCCGGCCAATTGTCTCAGGGCGTTACGGATCGATAGCCGAGCGCAACGGTCCAACTGCCAGTAAACTGCCGCGCAGTCGGTGTTTCAGGTTATTTCCCGGTTCGTCGGGGATCTTTCTTTTTGTCATTTCCTTTTTTTCATCCACGGAGGTTTCGCATGAGTATCAGTCCATTCGCGGGCAAACTGGCACCCGCAGAATTGCTGGTCGATCTTCCTCGTCTGGTGACGGCCTATTACACCGGCCAGCCCGATGCGTCGGTGGCGACCCAGCGTGTCGCCTTTGGTACCTCCGGGCACCGCGGCAGCTCCTTCGAGCTGAGCTTCAATGAATGGCACGTCCTGGCCATCAGTCAGGCGATCTGTCTGTACCGCCAGGCCAACGGCATTGATGGTCCGCTGTTCCTTGGCGCTGATACCCATGCCCTGTCGACCCCGGCCGCCGCTACGGCGCTGGAAGTGCTGGCGGCCAACGGCGTAACCGTGATGATTTCCGAGGGCGACGAATACACCCCGACCCCGGCGGTTTCCCACGCGATCATCTGCTACAACCGCGGCCGTACGTCAGGACTGGCTGACGGCATCGTCATCACGCCGTCGCACAATCCGCCCGAGAGTGGTGGCTTCAAGTACAACCCCACCAATGGCGGTCCGGCCGACTCTCACATCACCAAGTGGATCGAGAACAAAGCCAACGAGCTGCTCGCCGAGCGTGTCATCGGCGTCACCCGCATGACCCACGAGAAAGCCCTGCGCGCCGACACCACCCATCGTCACGATTACATCAACACCTACGTCGCGGACCTGAAAAACGTCATCGACATGGACGCGATTCGTGGCGCCAACCTGCAGCTGGGCGTAGACCCGCTGGGCGGGGCAGGCGTGCGTTACTGGTCGGCGATCGGTGAGCACTACGGCCTGAACCTGGAAGTGGTGAACAAGTTCGTTGATCCGACCTTCCGCTTCATGAGCGTGGACTGGGACGGCAAGATTCGCATGGACCCGTCGTCCAATTTTGCGATGCAAAGCCTGATCGGTCTGAAAGACCGTTTCCAGGTGGCTTTCGCCTGTGATCCGGACCACGACCGTCACGGCATCGTCACGCCAACCGGCGGCCTGCTGGCGCCGAACAATTACCTGGCGGTGTCCATCGATTACCTGTTCCAGAACCGCCCCGACTGGCGTTCGGATGCGGCTGTCGGCAAGACAGTGGTGAGCAGCGGGATGATTGATCGTGTGACCCAGCGCCTGGGTCGCCGCCTTTATGAAGTGCCTGTGGGGTTCAAGTTCTTCGCCGAAGGGTTGTATGAAGGCTCGCTGGGTTTCGGTGGCGAAGAAAGCGCCGGCGCGTCCTTCCTGCGTCGCGACGGCACGGTGTGGACCACCGACAAGGACGGTCTGATTCCTGCGCTGTTGGCAGCCGAGATTCGCGCGCGCAAAGGCCGCGACCCGAGCGAGATGTACAAGGCGCTGACGGATGAGTTGGGCGAGCCGGTGTCGACCCGGGTTGAGGCCAAGGCCAATTTCGAGCAGAAGGCGTTGCTGAGCAAGCTGTCCCCGGATCAGGTGACTTCGACCGAGCTGGCGGGTGAGAAGATCGAGCAGATCCTGAGCAAGGCGCCGGGGAATGATCAGGCCATTGGCGGTCTGAAGGTCATTACCGAGAACGGCTGGTTCGCCGCGCGGCCGTCGGGTACCGAGGACATTTACAAGATTTACGCCGAGAGCTTCAAGGGCGAAGATCACCTCAAGCGTCTGGTGGCTGAGGCGCAAGTGCTGGTGGACGGTGCGATAGCACCCTGATGCTTTCGTTCCGACCCGTGTATCGAGCACGTCTCGAATATGGGTGGTGGTGCTGATGCTTAGCGTCCGGAGGGTAAGTGCATCTGCCTAACGGCAGAGCGTTTCGCCTTTGGCGAGCTACTTGATAAAGCCCCGCCTTCGGTTTTAATGAGCAGCCAAGGGCTTGTGCTCCCGGTCGGGCCCGACGAAGGAGGGGCCAAACCAGGAGCAAGCACCCTTGGCTACTTGGGGATGGTGCGACTTTCGACTGTTTCCAAGTAACTCGCCGAAGGCGAAACAGGTCTGCCGTTAGGCAGACGCTCTTGACCCTCAACCACAACCCAAACAAAAAGCCCCGGCTTCTCACGAAACCAGGGCTTTTCAAAAAACCACTACATCAAGCCACGTCCACCAGTACTATTTCGCTGTCTTCGATAGCCGTCACTCGCAAGACGCGCTCATCCTCAGCCGCCACACCATCACGCGCCTCGGCACGCACACCGTTGACCTCAATCAGCCCGGTGGCAGGGACCAAATACGCCCGACGGCCCTCATCCAGCGCATACTCCGCGGTCTCACCGGCCTTCAGGTTCGCCGCCACCAGACGAGCATTCGCACGAATACGCAACTCGATGTCGTCATCCTTCTTGCCGCTCGCCAACGTCACGAATCCCTCGCGATCCCCTTTCGGAAACGGCTTGGCACCCCAGGACGGTGGCGCGCCGACTTCGTCCGGCATGATCCAGATCTGGAAAATCCGCGTCTCCTTCGACTCCAGGTTGTATTCACTGTGCGCAACGCCAGTGCCGGCACTCATGACCTGCACATCGCCCGCTTCGGTACGGCCACGGTTGCCCAGGCTGTCCTCGTGGGTGATGGCACCTTCACGAACATAGGTGATGATTTCCATGTCCCGATGCGGATGGCGCGGGAAGCCCGTGCCGGCCTCGATTACGTCATCGTTCCAGACCCGCAACTGGCCCCAGCTCATGCGGCTCGGGTCGTAGTAGTTGGCGAACGAAAAGTGGTGGTGGGCGTTCAGCCAGCCGTGGTCTGCGCCGCCCAGAGATTTGAAAGGTCGAAGTTGCAGCATGATCAGTTCCTCCGTAGCAGGGCCGGGCCTATGGCAGGGCGCCGCTGGTGATGACTTGTTCAGTCGATGGAGCCATGATCTATCAACGAGATATCGATAAAAAGCGTTATTATTGCGTAATAACTATCGAAAAAATCGATTGGGTAGACGCTCCAGAAGCCTAGAACTTTGCCCCCTTTATCGACTAACTCCATGAGCGCAAAGCATTTCACTGGAGCTGAATGGCGAATGCGGCGACCATAGGCGCCTCTTGACGTTAACGCTGATACCGGAGCCCGCGTGCCGCACGATTTTTCCGCCGAGCCAACCCACGAGCTACCTCCTGACCTGACCACCCCCGAGCGCCTGCCGTTTCTCAAACGCCTGATCGCGCGAGCGATGGGCAAAGGCCTGTCGCGCATTCAGGCTCAGCACGTGCCGTCCTGGTATCAGGGTCATGCCGATGGCTACCTGAACGGGCATGCCGAAGGCATGAACGAGGGCTACGCCGAAGGTCATCTGGACGGTATCGAAGAGGGCCGGCAGGTGCTGGTGATCCGCGACACCCGCCCCCTCGAACACCGAGGCCCGCGGGTCGATGATCACCTGTTCGACGACTGGCGTCTGCCGCTGACCAACGAGCTGAAAAAACGCATCAAGGCGGACGTGGCCGAGCGACTGCCGGCTCATGCGCAGCCCACGGCGGCGCAGTGGAAAATGATCTTCAGCGACACACCGTCCACCTATGTCATCGCCGGGGCCGGCGCGGGCAAGTCCACGTCGCTGGTGCTGCGCGTGTTGCTGCTCAATCATTACCTGGGCTTCGAGCTGGATTCCATGACCGTGGTGACGTTCACCCGCGAGTCGCGCAAGGATTTCATCAACAAACTCATCGACATCATGGCCCTGTGGGGACGCCAGTTGACGCTGCGCGAGGCCCGAGAAGTGGTTCGCACCTTCCATTCGCGCATTTTGCCGCTGGTGCGCAGCCTCCCGGGTTTTGAGCAACTGCAGGCGTTTGAAAACCTCAGCAGCCAGACCGGCCAGCTGTTTGACGACACCGCCGACAGCAACCCTTTCGACCTGCGCATCAACGACGCGCAGCGCCAGCAGATGAACCTGTGTTACCGCGACCTTTACGCCGCCAACGAGCGGTTCCGTGAAGTCATGGCGCCTTTGTATCGGCAGTCGCTGCAACTCAGGGAACTGGACCGCGATCACCCTGATGTGCAAAAGCGCATCACGGTGATGGGCTTGTCCTCCAAGCGTGACGAGGAGTTGTGCGACATCATCGAGGATCTGTGGATCCGTGCAGGGGCTTGGCCGATTCAGGGCGTCGAACCCATGCGCCAGACCGTCGAGGTCAGCGGGCTGAATTTCCACGTCCACGGTTATGCCGCCGAACTGGATGCCTGGATCGTGCTCGGCTTCGACCCCGGCGAAGACCAGCATCTGCGCCGCCCGGACGCCAAGCTGCCGGTGTGGGCCGAATGGGTCATCAAGCGCACGCTGTTCCAGGCGTTCTGCCGCAAACCGGTGATCTGGCTGGAAAACTACCAGGCTTCGCGCGGCATGATGCAGTCCCTGTCCGGCGCGGCAGTCGCGGGCCCGGGCTTTGATTACAAGGTCAAAGGGGAGCTGAGCGCTGCGCCGCTGCTGGATTGCTTTGTGGCGGCCGCCAGCTTTATTGAAAACCTCGGGCTGGACGTCGCCGGCGCGGTGGCGCAAATGCGCTTTTCCGACCAGGACCCCGACCGGTTCTTCTTTGAAGCGTTGAGTCTGTTCTGGAAAGCCTTCGAGAGTCACTTGCTGGAGCAGTCGCCTCCGGTCATGACCTACAACCGGATGTTTTCCCTGTTTGGCGAAAACTCGCCGGAAAACCTAAAACTGGTGAGCGATGCCGGGCTGCGGCCGCTGTCGCATCTGATGATCGACGAGTTTCAGGACGTGTCGCCGCAAATCGTCTCGTGGATCCGTGCGACTCTGCGCGAAATCCGCAGTCGCGGCCCGGCGTTGCACGTCGGTCGCGGCGCTCAACGTTCGTCGTTGCTGTGTGTGGGCGATGACTGGCAATCGATCTACGGCTGGCGCGGCAGTTCGCCGAAGTTTTTCATGGAGTTTGCCAAGGAGTTCTCGTCGCCCTCGACCACCAAGGTCATGCTCAGCGACAATTTCCGCAGCCACCAGCACATCATTGATGCGGCAGAGCATATCGTCCGTGCCGCGCCGGCCATCAGCGGCAAGAAGGCCCGGGCCAGCGGTCCGGTGCAGGAGCTTGTACCGGTGACCGTACTGGAACGCGACGACGAGCGCTTGCTGTCTCTCCTGACCGAGCATTACAACGCCGGCGACTCTGTGCTGCTGCTCTACCGCAAGGGTAGCGAACGCAGCCGCCTCCCGGAGGCGTTTCAGGCCCTTGCCAACGCCGATTACGCGTTGCCGCCGCAGCAGCGTCGCCTGAAACAGCTCACCTATCACAGCGCCAAGGGCCTGCAGGCCGACGCGGTGTTTTTGCTGGGCGACTGTCAGCACCTGACCCAGTCACCGTACAAGAATCAGGTGTATCAGTTGGCCGGTCTCGGCCGGGAAGGGGACCTGGAAGCGTTCGACAACGCGCAGAAGGATGAAGTGTTGCGCCTGGCCTATGTGGCGATTACACGCGCCGTGCGGCACTGCTACTGGTTCATTGACGCCGCCGGTACTGAAGACGCCTCCATCGCCCGCGCCTCCGCAAGGGTCGCGTCGGACAAACCGTTTTTCGACGACACCCGAGGCGCTCTCTCTGAGGTCAAGGTCCAACCCGCCGAAACGGTCTGATGCCCCATGGGCGCCAGGTTTGGCCGCTTGACGCGCGGGACTGACCGCTGTGTTTTACGCCCTGTTCAGATAGGGCGTTCGACGAGGGATAAACGTTTCGACTTCAAGCTCGATGGCTTCGATGATGCGCTCCACGTCGGTGGCGTTCATGACCGTGGCGCAGGGGATGGCGGCGATGGCGATCACGGTTTCCCCACTGGCGCGGTCGAAGAGGCGCGCGACCATGCTGTCAGGCGCATCCATGTTGGCTTCAAAGCCCACCGGATGAAAATGCCAGCGCATCAGCTGGCAGGCATTGGGGAATGTGACCTTGTTCATCAACCCACCTCGTTCAGTTGAGCACTTCATAAGCTCCGCAGAGTAGGTAAACAGCAGGTCTGAACAGACTTGCGCAGCGATCGAAACGTCGCGTAGGGAAGCCCGGCCCGCAGACCACGAGTCAGTTAAAGGTAGCACCGAGTTCTGACAATGTCGGGAAATAATTCCTACACAATTAAGAATTTCATGTTTCTTTGAACATCATCACGCCACGCTTATATAGGGCATCGAATTCGGTTTGTTGCTGAATCGATATAGCGCACCGGCGCACTTGGTGATGAGCGCCTCATGGAAAATAAACACTCGAAAACGCCTGAATCCCGCGCATGAAAGTGGGTCGCCTGCCGATAGCAGAGCGAGCGTCAATAACAAATCGGACGCCAATCAGCTTTCCAGAGAGTACTCCCATGTCGATAAGAAGCATGAACATTGCGCCTCGCGCATTCCTGGGATTCGCGTTTATTGCCGCATTGGTAATAGGTCTGAGCGTTTTTTCAGTCAACCGGATGGCGGTGATTCGCCAAGCCACGACCGACATGGAGTCGAACCATCTGCCCAGCATTGCCAGCTTGAGTGCGATGCTGGAGAACACCTTGAGGCTGCGTATCACCTCGTTTCGAACGCTGGTTAACCGTGAGCCTGCCTCCCTGCTTGAAACAGATGCGCGCATTGCCGAACTGATCGGCAAGTTGCAGGCGGCAAAAAAAGCCTACGCCGCACTTCCGGCCCAGGGCGAAGAGTTAGCGGTCTACAACCAGTTTGAAGCGACGCTCGTTACTTTCCTGGAGGTGCAGGCCAAGGTGCTTGAGTTGTCACGCCAGGACAAGACGGACGACATGCGCGCTTTAATCAATACCCGAATGAAAGAAGCCACAGACCTTATGGGTGTGCAGATCAACCAACTGATTGCCATCAATAAAAAAGACGCGACGGACGCGGCCACTGTGTCGAAAGGTCAATATGACAATGCCAACGTGGGCGTTATTGCAGTGTCGATTATCGCGGTGCTGATGACCGTCATCCTCGCGTGGCTGCTCACGCGAAGTATCGTCAGCCCACTCGCTCGGGCGGTTCGTGCGGCAGAGGAGATTGCAGCGGGAGATCTGACCCGTGCCATCCATGTCGATGGCAAAGACGAAGCGGCGCACCTGTTGCGAGCCTTGTCGACCATGCAGCGCAATCTGCGCCAAACCCTTGAGCTGATCGCCGGCTCTTCTACACAGCTCGCCTCGGCTGCGGAAGAATTGAGCGTCGTCACCGAACAGTCGTCCCGCGGCCTGCAGCAGCAGAATAATGAGATTGAACAGGCGGCCACTGCCGTCAACCAGATGACCGCTGCCGTTGAAGAAGTGGCGCGCAACGCGGTGTCGACCTCCGAAGCCTCACAGCAGTCCAACCAGACTGCACGTCAGGGGCGTGATCGGGTGGTCGAGACAGTGAAGTCAATTCAGGACATGACGCAACAGATCCAGGCCACCAGCGGTTTGGTCGAGGGCCTGGCCACGCAAGGACGTGACATTGGCAAGGTGCTGGACGTGATTCGTTCGATTGCCGAGCAGACCAATCTGTTGGCACTCAATGCGGCCATTGAAGCCGCCCGTGCGGGTGAAGCAGGTCGCGGGTTTGCCGTGGTCGCTGATGAAGTTCGCGCGCTGGCGCACCGCACTGCGCAATCGACGACGGAAATCGAGCAGATGGTGGCAGGCATTCAGACGCGTACCGGCGAAGCCGTACAGTCGATGTCGCGCAACACCGAGAGCACCCGCACCACATTGGGCCTCGCCAGTTCGGCGGGCGATGCGCTGGAATTGATTACCGAGGCCATTGCGCAGATCAACGAGCGCAACCTGGTCATTGCCAGCGCGTCCGAAGAGCAGGCTCAGGTGTCGAAAGAGGTGGACCGCAATCTGGTGAACATCCGTGACCTCGCCGCGCAAACGTCGGCCGGTGCCAACCAGACCAGCGCCGCCAGTCATGAACTGTCGCGATTGGCGGTGGACTTGAAGGCGATGGTTTCGCGGTTTGTGATTTAACCAGCACCCCGACCGCCGAGAGTCCGGGTCTGCAGAATCGTGTGGATGATGTGGAGCGCGGGAACTGTAGGAGCCGGCTTGCTGGCGAACGCGGTCTATCCGACACGAAGATGTCGCCTGACCCAACGGTTTCGCCAGCAAGCCGGCTCTTACGATCCGAATTTCAACCTTCCCAGGCGGTGGGGTTGACCAGGTCTTTCGGCCGCTCGCCCGCCAGTGCCGCCAGCAGGTTCTCAACCGCACAACGGGCCATGGCTTCACGGGTTTCATGGGTGGCCGAGCCCATGTGCGGCGTGGCGACCACGTTGCTCATTTTCAGCAACGGCGAATGTGCGCTGACCGGCTCCTGCTCGAACACGTCCAGGCCAGCCGCGCGAATCTGGCCGTTTTGCAGGGCGGCAATCAGTGCCTGCTCGTCCACGACTTTGCCCCTGGCGATGTTGATAAAGATCGTCTCGGGGCGCATCCGGTCAAATTGCGTGGCGCCGATAAGCCGCTCGGTTTCGCGAGTCAGCGGCACCGTCAGGCAAACGAAATCCGCTTCGGCCAGCAGCGCGTCGAGGCTGCGATAGGCTGCGTTGAAGCGTGCCTCCACCGCCGGCTTGGGCGAGTGGCTGTGATAGATCACCGGCATCCCGAAACCGAAATGCCCCCGTTGCGCCACCGCCTCGCCGATCCGTCCCATGCCGATGATGCCCAGCGTCTTGCCATGCACGTCCGAACCGAAATGCTCAGGGCCCAGATTGTGCGTCCACTGGCCGTCGCGGACCATGGTCGCCAGTTCCACCACCCGGCGGGCAGTGGCCATGATCAGCGCGAAGCCGGTGTCGGCCGTGGTTTCGGTGAGCACATCCGGCGTGTTGGTGAGCAGAATGCGGCGTCGGGTCAGGTACTCGATGTCGTAGTTGTCGACACCCACCGAGACGCTGGCCACGGCCTTCAGCTTCGGCGCCAGGTCCAGCAGCCCTGCGTCCAGCTTCAGGCTTGCGCCAAGCAGGCCGTCGGCACGGGGCAGGGCGTCGCGTAGACGCGCCAGGCCGTCACTGGATTTCGGGTCTTCGATCAGCGTCACCTCGGCCTGCGATTGCAGGCGTTGCATCAGTGGCGCCGAGAGTTTTTTGTAGAGCACAACATGCGCAGTCATGGGAATGTCCGGTTCAGGAATGAGCAGGGGTTGGGCGCGGTTGCGGCGTGTCACTCAAGGGCCGGGCCTTGTTGTCCGGCTTGAGCAACAGCGTCAGGACCACCGACACCAACAGTGCGCCGCTCATGAACAGGTACGAAGCGCTCAACGTGCCGGTGACGCCGTTCAGGTAACCGACCAGGTACGAGCCGGCGAACGAACCCAGTGCGCCAAGGCTGTTGATCAGCGCCATGGCACCACCGGCGACATTGGCCGGGAGGATTTCCGGGACGATGGCAAAGAAGGGGCCGTACGGCGCGTACATGCACGCGCCGGCGATCACCAGCAGCGAGTAGGACCACCAGAAGTGCTCGGTGCCCAACGCGTAGGAGCCGTAGAAGGCAACGGCGGCCAACAGCAGCGGTGGCCAGACGAATGCTTTGCGCTTCTGGGTTTTGTCAGATGCCCAGGACACCAGCACCATGCCGATCACCGCGGCCAGATAAGGCAGAGCCGAGAGCCAGCCGGCTTCGACCATGTCCATCTGCATGCCCTTTTTGATGATGGTCGGCAGCCACAACACGAAGCCGTAGACGCCGATGCTCCAGCAGAAGTACTGCGCCGCCAGCAGCAGCACGCGAGGGGAGCGGAAGGCTTCGGCGTAGTTCTTCACCGGCTTGATGCCCACTTGCTCGGCATCAAGGCGCGTTTGCAGTTCGGTCTTTTCTTCAGCGGTCAGCCACTTGGCCTGGGCCGGACGCTCGTCCACCAGACGCCACCAGATAAACGCCCAGACCACCGCAGGCAGACCTTCGACGATGAACATCCAGCGCCAGCTGAAGTGCGCCACCAGGTAGCCCGAGACCACCGACATCCACAGCATGGTCACCGGGTTACCGAGGATCAGCACGGTGTTGGCCCGCGAGCGCTCGGCCTTGGTAAACCAATAGCAGAGGTACACCAGCATGGCCGGCATCACCGCCGCCTCGACCACGCCGAGCATGAAGCGAATGCCGATGAGCATGTAGGCGTTGGACACGATGCCCGTCAGCGTAGCCAGGCCGCCCCACAGGATCAGGCTGACGAAGATCAGCTTTTTAACGCTCTTTTTCTGCGCGTAGATTGCGCCGGGCACCTGGAAAAAGAAGTACCCCAGAAAGAACAATGCGCCCAGTAACGACGACATGCCGGGGGTGATGTGCAGGTCTTCGGCCATGCCTGACGCGGCGGCAAACCCGTAGTTGGCGCGATCCAGGTAGGCCAGGCTGTAGGTGATGAAAACGATGGGCATGATCAACAGCCAGCGGCGTTTAAGGCCGGCGTGTTTGACGGATTCGAGCAGCTTTTCCATTTCAGGCTCCCTGAGCATGTTGTTTTTGTCGCAGCAGGTGATGCTAATCAGTGTTTGGCTTGCAACGTGTGACGGTCAGGCAATCTGTCGTCGCGAGGCGCTGTTGTTTCGGAGCATGTCGCCGCCGGGCATGTTGCCGGGCAGGGCCGTGGCAGGCATGGCGGCATCGAGGGCGGCACGGGAGGGCAGGCCCTCCATGTCTCCGCGGCTCTGCACCACCTGGCTGCCGATCCAGTTGCCGCGGGCCGTCGCCTGTTCCAGGCCGAGGTTTTCCAGCAGTGCGCTGATCACGCCGACCGCAAAGCCATCGCCTGCGCCGACGGTGTCAACGACGTTGTCCACTGCCACACCGGGGACGAACGCTTCCATCGATTGCGTGCGGCAATAGGCGCCCTCGGCACCGAGTTTGATGACCACTGCTTCTGCGCCCAGATCCAGGTAAAACCGCGCGATGTCGCCCGGTGTGTCGAATCCGGTCAGCAGCTCGCCTTCCGCCATCCCGGGCATGACCCAGTGCGCATGGCTGGCGAGCCGGTTGACCTCCCGGATCATCGTGCTCTGGCTCGACCACAGCGAAGGGCGAAGGTTGGGGTCGAACGACACGCTACGGCCCGCTTCGCGCATTTGCGTCATCAGCACATGGGACAGCTCTCGGCAGGTGTCCGACAGGGCCGCCGGAATGCCAGTGGCGTGCAAATGTCGGGCTTTGAGCAGCTCGGGGACGATGTCGTTGACCGACAAATGACTGGCGGCCGAACCGCGTCGGAAATACTCAACCACCGGGTCGGCGCCTTCCAGCTCCAGCGATTTGAACTGAAACCCGGTCGGGCGAGCCCGGTCCACCGTGACATGGGCGCAGTCGACGCCTTCGTGCTGCAGGCTGTCAGTGACAAAGCGGCCCATGGAGTCGTCCCCGACCCGGCTCAGCCACGCGACGTTGAAGCCCATCCGGGACAGCCCGATGGCGACGTTGCTGTCGGCGCCAGCGATGCGTTTCTCGAAATGGCGGACCTGCGCCAAGTCGCCGGTTTGCTCGGCGACCAGCATGGTCATGGTTTCGCCGAAGGACAAAATATCGATCTCAGACATGGCTCAGCGCCTCCGTTTCCGTGGAG
This sequence comes from Pseudomonas sp. ME-P-057, assembly GCF_030208975.1. Lineage (NCBI taxonomy): Bacteria > Pseudomonadati > Pseudomonadota > Gammaproteobacteria > Pseudomonadales > Pseudomonadaceae > Pseudomonas > Pseudomonas sp. ME-P-057. Next base: position 147,716 of record NZ_JARVSX010000011.1, on the reverse strand, counting down.
TGTGGGGTTGACGAGCGGCCGAGATTGGCAAGCAGAGCAACCTGTTCGCGCGTGACCTCCAGCAAGTCGTCGCCTTGGAGCGGGTATTCGATGGCACGGGGCACGCCTGTCGGCATGTGCTGCATGAGTTGCCGCCAGTCCTGCAGGTCAGCCGGCGTCGGCGGCACGGCGATAAGTTTGCCCGCTGCATTACGGGTGATCGCCTTGCAGTGCAGGTATTCGACGTAACGGCCCAGCGCCCTCGCGGCGTCGCTGGCCAATTGGTCATGCCAGTGCCAGTTGCCGATGTCGAAGGTCATGCCGATGGGCATCTGCAGCGCGGTGATCGCGGCAAAAAACTGCACGAAGGGTTCGATGCGGCCGCCATGCTCGGTCTGATCATTCTCCACCAGCAGATGCACGGCGTAGGGCGCAAGCCGGTCAGCCAGCGCGGCGAGGTCGCAGCGCTCGGTGAAATGCCCCAGCGACACCTTCAACCACACCGCACCGCAGGCGCTGGCGCGGTCAAGGGTCGGTTGCAGCTCTGGATTGGGCTTGGTGTCGTCTTCAAGCCACAGCTCGATTGGCGCCGAATAAAGGCACTCCAGCCCCTGGACCTGAATGGCATGGGCCAGGCCCGGAAAATCTTGATGCGCCACGTCAGGGCTGAACAGCTCTTCACGCAGTTCGATGCGCTTGACGCCAGCGCTCACCAGCAGGGGGATGAAACTGGCCTGTCCCTGGGCGCGGACGAGGTCGGCACCGAAAGCGCCGAGGCTGATGGCAACGGTGGGTTGATTCATTATTGTTGTCCTCTGAAACCGGTTACATTTTTGTTCGAAGAGCAGGCGATGCAAAAGTTCGAACCTGGCGGCACTCGCTGACCTGCGGTAGGCGATTGCCCGTTGATCAGCGTCGTCGTCGAGTCGAACCGCGCGGGATCAACTGCGCGGGGAAGTCATACAGGCGCACCGGGGCCTGGTCGCCACGCAAGCGCTCCAGCAGGCATTCAAAGGCGGTGATACCCATTTCATGGGTGGGTTGCGCCAGCGAAGTGATGCCGCTGCCCACCAGCGGGTACCAGTCAAGTTCGTCGAGGGCAATCAGGCCGATGTCGTCGAACAAGTGACAGCCCAGTTCGTGCAATTGGCGGGTGGTGATCAAGGTGGCAATGCCGTTGCCAGTGAACAGGGCTTTGGGGCCGGGGCCTTCTTGTGCGAGGAACTGGCGCAGATGGTCGCGCAAGGGCTCGCCGGTATCACACACGGCGCCCTTCATCCCGGCGCGCTGGCTGATCTGGACCTTGAACGCATCGACCCGCTCGATCCGGGAGCTGGTGCCGTCCTGGGGTTCGGTGACCATCAATACGTCGCGATAGCCAGCCTCCTGCAAATGGTCCAGCGCCTGACGCACGGCGGCTTGATTGTCGAGGCCGACCAGGTCGCTGTGCAGTTCGTCGACCTTGCGATCGACCAGCACCATTGGCAGCTCGGTGTGCAATTCGCGCAGCTCATCAAGGTGATGGCCGAGAGTGTTCACGATGAGCCCTTCGATGTTGTAGGAGCGCAGTGCGGCCAGGTGCAGGCGTTCCTGCTCGTCGTCGCGGTCGGTGTTGCACACCACCAGGCTGTAGCCGTGTTTACGGCAAGCGGTTTCGACGCCGTGCATGACGGCGATGGAGTAGGGGTTGCGGATGTCGGCGACGAGCATGCCGATCAGGCGGGTACGGCCGCGTTTGAGTCCGCGGGCCATCTGGTTGGGGCGATAGCCCAGGGTTTCGATGGCGTGTTCAATGCGTTTGGCGATGGCTTCGGACAGCAGGGCACGGTCATCGCCGATGAAGCGCGAGACGCTGGCCTTGGAGACGCCGGCCAGGTCGGCGACGTCGTTCATGGTGACGCGGGTGCGCGTCGGTAACGTAATGCTGTTCACGGCCTGACCCTTATTGGATTTATCAGCAGGCTTTGGGGAGCTTGGGGTGGTTTTTGGGAGAGCGGGTGTGCTCTGAAACCGGTTTCAGGAGACAACAGATTGAGGGGTGGCGTCAATATGGTTTGGTTGGGATCTGCTTAACGGCGGGTTTGGGGTGATTGGGCTCGGATCAAGATCAAGATCAGGATCAGGATCAAGGTCAACATCAAAAGCGCCGGTCTAACGGCCTCGGGTTTCGCCTTCGGCGAGTTACTTGGAAAAACACCCCAAGTAACCAAGGGTGTTTGCTCCTGGTTTGGCCCTTCCTTCGTCAGGGTTCCTTCCCTCCGGTCTCGCTCCGTGGGCCCGCCGCCATCCGCCATCCATGGCGGGGGGCGGCTCTCGCGGCATCCATGCCGCTCGGCCCACTACGCGAGACCTGCGTTCAGCCTGCACCCAAGTCGCGATTGGCGGTGTTTGAGCTTTTTGTGTATGGAGGTCAAGGGCTGATCAAGAGCTGATCAAGAGCAAATCAAGGGCGGATCAAGTGTGAATCGAGGGCGAATCAAGAGCAAACCAAGGCCGGTTCAAAGCCAGGGCAACAGCCAACCACTAGGGGATCGAAGACTTACGGGTTGAACCCGGTCCAACTGCACACTCGGTCCAACTGACCGCATGCAATCCCCTGTAGGAGCCGGCTTGCTGGCGAAAGCGTTTGTTCAGTCGCCACTTTCATAACTGGCCCACCGCATTCGCCAGCAAGCCGGCTCCTACAGACCGCGCATAAGCCAAATATTCGCCGTCGCCATCGCCATCGCCGTCGCCGTCGCCGTCGCCTTCGCCACGGCCATCCCTTGTCCTTTCGCCGTTGCCGTTGCCCCGGCCATCCCTGTTGCCGTTGCCACCGCCACCGCCACCGCCACCGCCATTGCTTTTGCCATCGGCGTCGCCGTTGCTCTAGATCTTGATCTTCGAACACCTACACCCCAGACACCGCAAAACGCGACTTGGGTGCAGGCCGAGCGCAGGCGATGCGCAGTGGGTCGAGCCGCATGGATGCGGCGAGAGCGCCGTCAGGGCATGGATGCCCGTTCGGCGCGGGCCCACGGAGCGTCGTCGGAGTGAGGGAACCCCGACGAAGGAGGGGCCTAACCAGGAGCAGGCACCCTTGGTTACTTGGGGTGTTTTTCCAAGTAACTCGCCGAAGGCGAAACGCTCTGCCGTTAGGCAGAGGCCCTTGATCTTGATCTTGATCTTGATTTAGGTCTTGATCTTAGAAAAAACCATCACCCCTTAAACGTATCGCGCCACGATAATAACCGCCGTTCCAGCATCGCCAGTACCCCATCGGTCAATTTACCCAACACCGCCAGCACGATAATCGCCGCGAGCACAATGTCCGGCCGCGACGTCTCGCGGCCGTCACTGAGCAAATACCCCAACCCCTTCGTCGCAGCGATCAACTCCGCGGCCACCAAAAACATCCACGACAGACTCAACCCCGACCTCAAACCCGTGAACAGCCCGGGCAGGGCGGCCGGCAAGAAAACATGAACGATCATCTGCCGCTGACTGAAGCGGTACATCTGCCCGACCTCCACCAGCTTGCGATCAACACTGCGGATGGCCGCCACACCGTTCAGGTACACCGGGAAAAACGCCCCGATGGCGATCAGCACCACCTTTGACGTCTCGCCGATCCCTAGCCAGAGCAGCAACAGCGGCACCCAAGCCAGGCTCGGGATCGAGCGAAGTCCGGCAAATGTTGGCTCCAGATAAGCCTCGGCTTCCCGACTGAGCCCGACCCACGCGGCAAACACCAGAGCCACGGCCGCGCCGATCACGAACCCGCTCAGCACCCGGGTCAGGCTGGCGCCGATGTGTTTCCACAGCGCGCCATCGGCCAAGTCAGTCAGCGTCGTAGCAATCTCGCTCGGCGCCGGCATCTGGTACGACTGCACCCAGCCGATGCGTACGGCGATTTCCAGCATCAGCAAGATGGCCACCGGCACGGCCAGGCCCTTCAAGCGTGTCCGCCATTTCCCACGCGTCCGGGTGACAAGGGTTTGGGCGACTGTGATTTCTTCCTTCAACGCGAGGGATGTCGACTCTGCGCCGCGAAGCCTGCCGTCGGTCAAACCGCTGCCGTGCGCCTCCCTCATGGCTTGACGACGACCGCGTCGGCGTAGCTTGGGTCGATCAATTGATCGATGACCTGGCCGACGTCGGTGCCTCTGCGCACCAGCTCTTCGGAGACCAGGATCGGTGCAGCTGCCTTCGACGCGGTGGTGTCCTGCTCTGTCAGTCGCGGGTTGCTGAGGTCGGTACGGCTTAGCTGCAGCCTGGCGACGTCCAGTGGCAGGCCCGACTCGGTGGCGACCAATTGCGCCAGTTGGTCTGGATTCTTGAGTGACCACTCACGGGCTTTTTCGTACGCGCCGAGCACGGTCTTGATGGCTTCCGGGTGCTCTTTCGCATAGCGCTCGGTGACGCTGACGACGCCGTAGCTGTTGAAATCCTTGTTGCGATACAGCAGACGCGAGCCGGCCTGAATCTCGCTCGCGGCCATGTGCGGATCGAGTCCTGCCCAGGCGTCGACGTCACCTTTCTCCAGTGCGATGCGGCCGTCCGGGTGTTGCAGATGCAGAACTTCGACATCGTCTTTGCTCAGCTTCGCCTGTTGCAGGGCGCGCAGCGTGAACAAATAAGGGTCGGTGCCTTTGGTGGCAGCGATTTTCTTGCCTTTGAGGTCGGCAACGCTCTGTAGCGGGGAGTTCTTGCCCACCACCAACGCTGTCCATTCAGCCCGGCTGTAAACGTAAACCGATTTGATCGGGCTGCCATTGGCCCGCGCCAGAACAGCAGACAGGCTGGCGGAAGACGCAAAGTCCACGCCGCCGCTGTTCAAGTACTCCAGCGAGCGGTTGCTGCCTTGACTGAAAACCCAACTCACCTTGCTTTGCGGGAGGGCCTGTTCCAGCCAGCCGAAATGCTTGAGCACCAGGCTCACGGGTGAGTAATAGGCGTAGTCCAGATGCACCTCAGCCGGAGGTGCCTCGGCAGCATAGGCCTGGGATTGCAGTACCAGTACCAGTGCACTGGCGACCAGTTTGAAAGCGTGCGGCAGACGGAGGATTGAGGTCATGGGGTGTCCACTGAAAGGGTATAAGCTGCGCGCGGCTGCTTATGACGGAATCGGCAGTCCGAACTGTTCATCCTGCTCAAATGGAATATTGCAGGCTTTATGCCACAAGGGCGGGTGGCGTTGTTTCCCGCTGCTTTCGGGGTTGCAGCGAGCTGAACAAAGACCCTGAATCAACAGCCTGTTGATCCACTGTCTGCTGATCAACACTTGCGCTGTTTCATGACAGCGGGCGCCGTCAGGCTGATGAGCAGGGGAGCAAGCACCCGCAAAAAGCCGTTCGCCGAGCTCAGACCGATCCGACCGTTCAGCGATTAAATCGGTAAATCAGGGAGTTGCGTGCAACCTCTGGAGTGTTTACTCGTCTGATGCGCGTTCCTTATACAGAAACATTGGCTCGCCATACTGCACCGAGCCGCACACTGACAAGGACGTTGCATCGGGTTAGAGCCCACCATGAGCCATCAGAAATCCATGCCCATATGAATTCTCTCAAGTCTCCTGTGGGGTCAAGCGCAAAGCAGCGCTTGACCTATTTTCTGCTGCCGGCACTGCTGATCTCTTCCGCCGTTTTCTGGTTTGCCGCCGGCAAAGGCGTTCACGCCGAGCCCAAGAATGGCACTCAGACCCTAGTGTTCCTGCGCCACGCCGAGAAGCCGGAAAGCGGGCTGGGCCAATTGAATTGCCAGGGGCTGAACCGGGCCATTGACCTGTCCACGGTGCTTCCCAACACGTTTGGCAAGGCCGACTTTATCTTTGCCGCCAACCCCAGCCGCCACGTTGAGGAAGGCGAACATGACCATTCCTACAGTTACCTTCGCCCGCTGATGACGGTGGGGCCAAGCGCAATCAAACTGGGCCTGCCGGTCAATATCGATTACGGCGCCAACGACACGGCTGATCTGGCCGATGAGTTGATGCGCGACAAGTACCACGACGCCACCATCTACACGGCATGGTCACACGGGTACTTGCCGGAGTTGATCAACAAGGTTGCCCAGGAGGCGTCGGGGGAGAAGATCAAGCTGGTCGACGACTGGGTCGCCGAGGACTTTGACTCGGTGCTGGTTCTGACCCTCAAATGGAACGATGGCAAAGCCACCCTGCAGTACGAAAACTACAAGCAGAACCTGGACGGCGGGGCGGTGGGCTGCCCAAGCTGATGGATGGCGTGTACGGGCATTCGCGGCTCGGCATCCGACATCTTCCCGGCTAAAGCCGGTTCCACAGATTGCGCGTCCCGATTTACGCGTAGCGGCGGGCATTGAGCACTGACAGCGCCTCAATATTTGTACCGTAGGTGGGTTTGGGTTAGCGTCAGCCGACCCTGACTGCCACGGGCTTTCCCCATGCCGGAACCTCTGCATCCGCATGCCTCGCGCCTCATCCCTTTTCATCCGCCGTTCGACTGGCAACGCATGCTCGACTTCTTCGCAGCCCGCATGACCGCAGGCGTTGAAGCGGTGGTCGAGGGCGCCTACCTGCGCAACATTGAGTTCAAGGGCTGCCCGGGCGCGTTATCGGTGGAGATGGCGGCTGATGGGCGGCATCTGTTGGCGACCGCCCACGGCGAAGTCAGTCGGTACATAGATGAACTGGTCGTGCCGGTCTCGCACATGTTCGATCTGTACGTTGAACCCGGGCAGGTCGATGAGAGCCTTTCCCGGGATCCGTGGCTGGCATCTCTGGTGCAGCGTCGTCCGGGGCTGCGCGTGCCGGGGGCTTTTTCCGGTTTCGAGCTGGCGGTGCGTACGATTGTCGGCCAGCAGGTGAGCGTGAAAGGCGCGACGACGATTGTCGGGAGGCTGGTGCAGCGCGCCGGCGTCCAGGCCAGCGACCGCCTCCATGATCAGGTCGGCTGGCGATTTCCGACGCCCGAGGCACTGGCGCAGGTTAATCTGGACAAGATCGGCATGCCCGGCAAGCGGGTCGAGACCCTGCAGCGTCTCGCTGCGGCGGTGGCCAGTGGCGAACTCTCCCTGGATGTCCGTCATGGCGACATCGGTGATCTGCGTCGACAGTTGCTCGCCATGCCCGGCATCGGGCCGTGGACTGTGGAATACATTGCCATGCGCGCATGGCGTGACCCTGACGCCTGGCCGGCGGCCGATCTGGTGCTGATGAACCTCATGACGCTGCAGGAGCCAGACCTGCTGCGCTTGCCTCAGCACAAGGCGCGTGCCGAAGCATGGAGGCCTTGGCGGGCGTATGCCGCCATGCACATCTGGAATTCCGCTGCAGATGTGGCGGGAAAACAAAAAGGCGGTTGATCGCGAATTTGAGCGCAAGAAGTGGATAGCATGCAGGCCTGGCGGGCGTAGCATGCGGTTGATCCAGGCGAGCGTTGCCAAGCCGCCTTCCAGATGGTCGGAGCAGGAGCGAACTAATGACCTTCACCTACCGCTTTATCGAATCTCCCGTCGGGCAGCTCAGACTGATTGCCAAAGGCCCGCGGCTGGCGGCCGTGCTGTGGCCAAACGATCGCCCGAATCGGGTGCTCATGGGGCCGATGGAAGAGGACACTGGCAGCGGTATCCTTGATCAGGCCGAGCGGCAACTCGGTGAGTACTTTGCCGGACGTCGACAGGCGTTCGAGCTTGAGCTTGAGTTTCATGGCACCGATTTTCAGCGCCGGGTGTGGCAGGCGCTCCTCAGCATCCCATTCGGCGAGACCCGCAGCTATCTGGATATTGCTGTGCAGATTGGCAACCCCACTGCGGTGCGCGCGGTCGGGGCCGCCAATGGCAGAAACCCGATTTCGATCATTGCGCCTTGCCACCGCGTGATCGGCAGTTCCGGTGCGCTGACTGGCTTTGCGGGCGGTCTGGACACCAAACTCCTGCTGCTGTCACTGGAAGGCTACCAGCCGGCGCTCCGACCCAAGAGCATGGTCAAGGCGGCTCTGGCCCAGGGCTCACTGTTTTAGACCGACCGACTTAAATCACGGTAATGGCTCACATCAGGGCCGTCTAAAAACCTGTTACCGCCACCCCTTATCATGGAGATGATCATGCCCGGTTCCGCTAAGACATTTCGTTCATTGCACCATCAATCCACCGTTCTGCGCCTGCCCAACGCCTGGGACGCAGGCAGCGCCCGGCTGTTCGAAAGTCTGGGCGCAACGGCGATCGCCACCACCAGCGCCGGCGTCGCCTGGGCGCAGGGTTACGCTGACGGACGCCTGTTCCCGATAGAGTCCGCGGTCAGCGTTGCTGCCAGCGTTGCCCGGTTGATAAAGGTGCCGCTCTCGGTGGACTTGGAAAACGGTTACTCGGACAATCCGCTGGCGGTAGCGGAGCACGTCAAGCGTGTACTCGACGTCGGCGCGGTGGGCATCAATATCGAGGACGGCACCGATGCGCCGGAGTTGTTGGCGCGCAAGATCGAGGCCATCAAAAGCATGGCTGCCCGCAATGGACTGGACGTCTTTGTCAATGCACGCACCGACGTCTACCTGGCCGGACTGGTGGCGGATGAGATGCGCGTGGAGGAAACCCTCAAGCGCGGCCGGCTCTATCAACAGGCCGGTGCAGACGGCCTGTTTGTGGCGGCGTTGCTGGACATCGAGCAGATCAAAACCGTCGTGGCCGGTGTAGGGCTGCCCATCAATCTATTGGCCCGCCAGGGACTTCCCGACGCCGAGGCGCTCGCGCAATTGGGCGTGCGCCGATTGAGTGCCGGGTCCAGCATCGCACAGACGTTATGGGGACAGGCCGAACAACTGGCGCGCGGTTTCTTGCAGGACGGGCGCTCGGAAGCCGTTATCGAAACCAGTCTGGCATACCCTCAGATACAGGCCCTGTTTGGCCGATAAAGCGGTGAATTGATTGTTGGGTACGGGGTGGTGCCGTCATGGGTTGCCGCTCGCCGGTTACAAAATGAACGGCGCAATCGACAAGAGGTGCTAGCCAGGTTTTAACGGAAAGAGTACAAATGTACTCCATGACGAACCTATCCCCAAAACGCGCTGCCATTCTCACCTTCATCCGAGATCGCATTGCCCACAATGGCCAGCCCCCCAGCCTCGCAGAGATTTGCGAGGCTTTTGGCTTTGCCTCTCGCAGTGTGGCCCGCAAGCACATCATTGCGCTTACCGACGCCGGTCTGATTGAAGTAGTCGCCAATCAGGCGCGCGGCATACGCCTGATTGATGCACGCCCGCGCGCTCAAATGCTCGACATTCCTGTCCTCGGCAGGGTCGCAGCCGGCGTGCCCATTGGGCCGGACATCGATACCCACGACACGTTTACGCTCGACAGCCGTACCTTCATGCGCGTCCCGGATTACCTTCTGCGGGTCAATGGTGACTCGATGATTGAAGACGGCATTTTCGACGGCGATCTGGTGGGCATCCTGCAAAGTGCCGAAGCCCGCGAGGGTCAGATTGTCGTGGCCCGGCTGGACGGCGAAGTAACGATCAAGCGTCTTGAGCTCGGCGCAGATCAGCTTCGGCTACTGCCGCGCAACCCGGCGTATCAACCGATCATCGTACGGCCTGACCAGGACTTCGCCATCGAGGGCGTGTTCTGTGGCCTGGTGCGCCGGGAATGATGGGCGCGGTGGTCAGCCTCGACGCGCTGCTGGACGAGCGGCGTGTCTGGAAGGGACGTCCTCAGGTTCCTTCCATTGCGGCCCAGCCCACCGGGCATCCTGCTCTGGATGCCGCACTGCCCATGGGCGGCTGGCCACCTGCGGCGATGACCGAAGTGTTGATCCCGGCCAATGGCAGTGGCGAGTTGCGGCTGATGTGGCCGACACTGGCCCGACTTGCCGACAGTGGCGAGCGCATCGTGCTGGTCGCACCCCCTTATTTACCCTATGCCCAGGCATGGCAGATGGCAGGTATCGACCTCAAACAGTTGTCGATCATTCATGCCAGCGAGCGAGATGCACTGTGGGCAGTGGAACAGTGCCTGCGTTCGGGCAGTTGCGGGGCGGTGCTGTGCTGGCCGACCAAGGTCGATGACCGCGCCTTGCGACGGCTGCAGGTGGCCGCCGAAACCGGCGAGACCCTTGCCTTCGCCTGCCGCGGCCATGAAGCGGCGGCCAATCCGTCACCGGCCGCGTTGCGCATCGCCATTGATACGCGGCCCAGCCAGTTACGGGTGCTCAAGTGTCGCGGCGGGCTGGCGCCTGCCTCACCCGTTCCGTTCACTGCCGACGCTTGAGGTTGCCATGCTCTGGGCTTGTGTCCTCTTGCCGCAGCTGGCGCTGGACGGCGTCATGCGCCGTCGCGACAACCCCGAAGAACCGCTGGCGCTGATCAGCGGTACTGCGCAGCGGCGGGTGCTGCAGACCGTCAACCCGGCGGCACGTGCCCTTGGCCTGCGTCCCGGCCAGTCGCTGACCTCAGCCCATGCCATGACCCGCGAGTTCGCCACCGTCGAATACGACCCTGACGAAACAGAACGCTGGCATCGTCTGCTGGCGGCCTGGGCGTACCGTTTCAGTTCCCATGTCAGCCTCAAGTACCCTCGCGTGTTGCTGATGGAGGTCGAGTCGAGCTTTGGCTTGTTCGGGCCATGGCCGGTGTTTGAAGCGCGTCTGCGTCAGGAACTGACCGAGCTGGGCTTTTCCCACCGCATTGTCGCAGCGCCCAATCCGTTGGCGGCACGCATGCTCGCCAATGCTCACGACGGCCTGGCGATCACTGACCCTGGCGCATTGCAGGACGTGCTGGAGAACATGCCGGTCAATCGCGTGGGCCTGCCCTCGGAAGTGGCGACGGCTCTGGCCCGCATGGGCCTGCACCGTGTCCGGCAGGTCCAGGCACTGCCCCGTGATACGTTGGCCCGGCGCTTCCCGGCCAACGTCCTTCAGCACCTCGACACTCTGTTCGGCCGCAGGCCCATGGCACTGGAATGCTATGTACCGCCTGATCGTTTCGACACACGCATTGAGCTCAACTTCGACGTCGAATCCCATCAGGCGCTGCTGTTTCCCCTCAAGCGCATGATTGCTGACCTGGCGGTGTTCCTGGCCGGGCGCGACAGCGGGGTGCAACGCTTCGTGATTCATCTGGAGCATGTGCCGAGCGTAGGCAGCATTGCGCCTGATACTCAGATTCCCGTGGGCCTGCTTAGCGCCGAGCGCGAAGCCAGCATGCTCTTCGAACTGGCGCGCGGTCGTCTTGAACAAGTTGAGGTGCCGTCCCCGGTGCGTGCCTTGCGCCTTCAGGCCAGGGACCTGCCAGCCTTTGTGCCGTCCCATCGGGAGCTGTTCGATGACCGTCCCCAGCAGACTCTGCCATGGGAGCAACTGCGCGAACGTCTGCGTGCGCGGCTTGGCGATGAAGCGGTCGCCGGTTTAGGGTTCCATGCTGATCACCGCCCCGAATGCGCCTCGCTGGCGGCCTGTCCGAGCAAGCCGCCTGCCCTGAGGCTCAAGGTGCCGCGGCCGGGCTGGTTGTTGCCCGAGCCAGAAGTCCTGACCGAACCTGGCCTGCGCGTACTCGCCGGGCCGGAACGCATCGAGTCGGGCTGGTGGGATGGCGGGGATGTCCGCCGCGATTATTACCTTATCGAAACCCGCAGCGGCCAGCGTGGCTGGGCCTTCCGCAGCGTGGGCGAGAGCCACTTGCTGCTGCACGGCTGGTTTGCATGAGCGGGGCATACGCTGAACTGCACTGCCTGTCGAACTTCAGCTTTCAGCGGGGTGCGTCAAGTGCCAAAGAGCTGTTCGAGCGCGCCACCCTGCACGGTTATCAAGCGCTGGCGATCACCGATGAATGTACCCTGGCCGGCATCGTCCGGGCCTGGCAGGCCGCAAAGGAGTGTGACCTGCCGCTGATCATCGGCAGCGAGATCACGGTCGAAAGCGGCCCGAAAATCGTATTGCTGGTGGAGAATCTTGCGGGTTACCAGGCGCTTTGCCGCTTGATCACCCAAGGCCGCAGGCGCAGCAAAAAAGGTGAGTACCGGTTGCTGCACGAGGACTTTCAGCAGCCAGTCGCGGGTCTTTTGGCGCTTTGGTTGCCCGACCTGGATGAAACCGCTGCAACCCGGCGCGAGCAAGGCGAATGGCTGCGTGGGGTGTTCAAGCAAACCCTGTGGCTCGGCGTCGAGCTGCATTGCGGTCCGGATGACCGCCAGCGGTTGGACGCTTTGCTGGAACTGGCTAGAGCCCTGGCTATTCCGGCCGTCGCCAGTGGCGATGTACACATGCACGCTCGCGGTCGCCGGGCGTTGCAGGACACCATGAGCGCGGTCCGTCATCACACCACGGTGGCAGAAGCCGGGCATCGCTTGTTTGCCAATGGCGAGCGACATCTGCGACCGCTGCCGGTGCTGGACGGACTCTATCCAGCCAGCCTGTTGGCGGAAACTCTGAACATTGCCCGGCGCTGCACCTTCGACCTCAGCGAGCTGCGCTACGAATACCCTCACGAGTTGGTGCCGCCCGACCAGTCGCCCAGCAGCTGGCTAAGGCACTTGACGGAGCAGGGTGCAATCAGGCGCTGGCCTCAGGGCGTGCCGGAAGTAGCACGCAGCAACATCGAAAAAGAGCTGAAGGTCATCGCTGCCAAGCGCTACGAAAGTTACTTTTTGACCGTGCACGACATCGTCAGCTTTGCCCGCGAGCAACACATCCTCTGTCAGGGCCGTGGCTCGGCGGCCAACTCGACGGTGTGCTTTGCCCTGGGCATCACCGAGCTGGACCCGGCCAAAAGCAATCTGCTGTTCGAGCGTTTTATCTCCGAAGAGCGCGACGAGCCGCCAGACATCGACGTCGATTTTGAGCACGAGCGACGCGAGGAAGTCCTGCAATACATCTTCCGTCGGTACGGTCGGGGCAGGGCGGCGCTGACGGCTGTCGCCAGCACTTACCACGGCGCAGGCGCGGTCCGGGACGTGGCCCGAGTGCTGGGCCTGCCGCCTGACCAGATCAACGCCCTGGCTGATTGTTTCAGCCGCTGGAGTGACAACCTGCCGCCCGCCGAGCGGCTGCGCGAGTGCGGTTTCGAACCCGACAGCCCGATCCTGCGAAGGGTTTTGACCTTGACCGGCGAGTTGATCGGTTTCCCCCGGCACCTGTCGCAGCACCCCGGCGGTTTCGTGATTTCCGAACACCCGCTGGAGACGCTGGTGCCGGTGGAAAACGCCGCCATGGCCGACCGAACGATCATTCAGTGGGACAAGGACGACCTCGATCTGGTCGGCCTGCTCAAGGTCGATATCCTGGCACTGGGCATGCTCAGCGCGCTGCGTCGCACCTTCGATCTGGTCAGGGGCTATCGCGGCTACGACCTGACCCTCGCGACCATTCCGGCCGAGGACAAACCGACCTACGACATGATTACCCGGGCCGATACCATCGGTGTGTTCCAGATCGAATCACGTGCGCAGATGTCGATGCTGCCGCGCCTGAAGCCCAACACCTTTTATGACCTGGTGATCGAAGTGGCCATTGTGCGTCCGGGGCCGATTCAGGGCGGCATGGTCCATCCCTATCTGCGCCGCAAGAACGGCGAAGAGGAAGTCACCTATCCGTCCGATGAATTGAAGGCGGTGTTTGAGCGCACGTTGGGCGTGCCGCTGTTTCAGGAGCAGGTCATGCAGCTGGCCATCGTGGCCGCGGATTACTCCCCCGGCGAGGCCGATCAGCTGCGCCGTTCCATGGCGGCCTGGAAACGTCATGGCGGCCTGGAGCCTCATCGTATACGCCTCAGCGAACGCATGAAGGAAAAGGGCTATACCGACGAATTCATCGTGCGCATTTTCGAGCAAATCAAAGGCTTCGGCAGCTACGGATTCCCGGAGTCCCACGCGGCCAGTTTTGCCCTTCTGACCTACGCCAGTTGCTGGCTTAAATGCCACGAGCCGGCAGCCTTCACCTGCGCGTTGATCAACAGCTGGCCCATGGGGTTCTACAGCCCCGATCAGTTATTGCAGGACGCTCGCCGCCATCAGATCGATGTGCATCCGGTGGACGTGCGTTACAGCGACTGGGATTGCTCACTGGAGCCCGTCGCCGGGCGGGAGTACAACCAGAACCTGGCGATCCGCATGGGCATGCGCATGATCCGGGGCTTTCGCGAGGAAGACGCCAGGCGCATCGAAAAGGCGCGCAGCGTGCGGGATTTCAAGGACGTGACCGACTTGTGCATGCGGGCCGAACTGGACAACCGGGCGCGTGCTTCTCTGGCCGACTCGGGCGCGCTGCGCGGTCTGGTGGGGCACCGTCATCGGGCGCGCTGGGAAGTCGCCGGCGTGGAGATGCAACGGCCGCTGTTCGGCGACGACTGTTTCGGTGAAGAAGCCCAGGTTGCGTTGCCCTTGCCCAGTGTCGCCCAGGACCTGGTGGCGGACTACGAGACCCTGGGGACCACCCTCGGTCCGCACCCGTTGGCCCTGCTGCGCAACAAACTGGCTGCAAAACGCTTTCGCAGTTCCAAAGACCTGCTGAATGAGGAGCATGGCCGAAGCTTCAGCGTGGCCGGGCTTGTCGTTGGCCGTCAGCGGCCCGGCACGGCCAGTGGCGTGACCTTCGTGACCCTCGAAGACGAGCACGGGATGATCAACGTGGTGGTATGGCGCGACCTCGCCGAACGTCAGCGCAAAGTATTGGTGGGGTCACAGCTGATGCAGGTGTTCGGCAAGTTCGAATTCCAGAAGGGCGTCCGCCACGTCATTGCCCAGCGCCTGTTCGACCTGACCCCCATGCTCACCGGGCTGGACGTGCGCAGCCGCGATTTCAAATGAATCGCAGGGCTGAACAGAACCTGACAAACCATTCCATCTGTAGGAGCCGGCTGACGCTGCACCGTTGCGCAAACTGTAGGAGCGCGCTTGCCCGCGAAATGGGCGACCCGGATTGAAGGTTCGCCAGCAAGCCGGCTCCTACAGGCCAGATGAGGCTGCTTCGCCTGTAGGAGCGCGCTTGCCCGCGAAATGGGCGACCGAGATTGCCGGTTCGCCAGCAAGCCGGCTCCTACAGGCCAGATGAGATTGCCCCGACTAAAGGCGCGCGCTTGCCCGCGAAATGGGCGACCGAGACTGCCGGTTCGCCAGCAAGCCGGCTCCTACAGGCCAGATGGGGCTGCTTCGCCTGTAGGAGCGCGCTTGCCCGCGAAATGCTGAGCTTAGATCTCCACCTTTACCGCCCGCCCGGTTTTGATGGATTCGATGGCGCAATTGGCCAGGTGCAATGCACGTAAACCGTCACGCGCAGTGGTTGGCAGCGGCGCGTTGGCGCGCACTGCTTCAATGAACTGGTTCAGCTCGATGCGATAAGAATCGGCATAGCGCTCCAGGAAGAAGTTTTCCAGCGGATCGCGCACTTCGGTTTGAGTAGCGCTGTAGGTGCGCACGGTGCTCGGGCGATGGTTGTCGTTCAGGATCATGCCCTTGGCGCCGAAGACCTCCAGTCGCTGGTCGTAGCCGTAGACGGCCTCGCGGCAGCAATTGATGTGGCACTGCTTGCCCGAGGCGGTTCGCAGCAAAACCATCACGCTGTCATAGTCGTCGATCTCTGCCAGGGCCGGCTCCACCAGCCGGCTGGCCATGGCAAAGACTTCGACCGGCTCTTCGCCGAGCAGGGTGCGCGCGGTGTCGAAGTCATGGATGGTCATGTCACGAAAGATCCCGCCGGAGTGCGTGAGGTATTCCACCGGCGCCAAGCCGGGATCGCGGCTGGTGATCACCACCTGGCGCACCTCGCCAATGTCGCCGCGGGCAATGGCTTTGCGCAGCTGCAACGTGTCCGGGTCGAAGCGCCGATTGAAGCCCAGCATCACCTTGCCGTTCAGGCGTTCGATATCCTCCACCGCCCGGGCCGCCTTGGCGAAATCCAGGTCGATGGGCTTTTCGCATAGCACCGGCTTACCCAGTTTGACGGCGCGCAGCATCAGGTCGATGTGGGTATCGGTCGGCGTGCCGATCACCAGCGCATCCACGTCGTCGCGGGCGATTGCCTCGGCGCAATCGTAAGCAGCGGCGCAGCCTAGTTTGCTTGCAAGCTTGTCGACTCCTTCGCGCCAGGGATCGGCGATCACCGACAGGCGCACGTCCGGATTGGCCGCCACGTTGGCAGCATGAATGTTGGCGATACGGCCTGCGCCGAGGACAGCAATGCGTAGCATGAGGTGCATCTCCTGGAATTGTTGTTATGGAATTTCGGCGGAACGGTGAGGCGGCACATCTAGTGATTCAGATTGAACGGCGTGACCACCTGGACGTGGGAGACCGGAATGGGCACTGCTTTCCACAGACGGTGAAACTGCAGAATGTGCAGGAACGCATTGCGGGCATCGGCTTGCAGGTTGTGATCAATGATCGCGGCAATCTTTTCCTGCGCCAGCAGTTCGCGGTTTTCCGCGTCGAGGTCGTGGCCGATAAGCACATCGAGAGGACGCTGAAGGGCCGCGAATGCCTCGACAATGGCGCGGTTACCGCCACCGACGCTGTAGATCGCCTTGATCGACGGATTGTCCTGCAGTGCGCGGGTGACTTTTTCCAGGGTCGGCTCATGCACCCCGAACCCGCCGGTAATGTCCACGACCCGCAGATGCGGTGCGCGGCTGCGCAGCCAAGTGCGAAAACCCATTTCGCGCTCTTCCTCGCCGCGAAACAGCTCACTGCTGATGACCACCGCAACGTCCTGCGCCGTATCGTCGAGCCAGCGGGCCATGAGATAGGCCGCAGTTTGCCCGGCCGTGCGGTTGTCCATGCCGATGTAACCAATGCGCTCACTCTGGGGCAGATCGGAAACAAACGTCACCACTGGCACACCTTCGGCCATCGCCTGGTTGACGGCTTCGTTGATCGGCAATTCATCTGCGGCTTTGATGATCAGGCCCTGACTGCCTTTGCCCACGCAGCGCAGGATCAACTCGTGCATCTGCTGCGAGTCAATGTCTTCGTAAAGATGAAATCTGGGGAAAACCCGGAATGGGGCGAGGCTGCCCAACTGTGCGTGGATGGCCTTCTGGACTGCATCGCTAAAGCGTCTGGGCGTGTGCAGGATGATGTCGATATGGAAGGTGCGCCCCACCGCAGGGCCAGACTTTTCCTGAGCTTCGAGCTCTTCGAGCGCCTGGTGAATACGCCGGTGGGTCTGGTAATGCACGCTGCCGCGCTCATGCAGCACGCGATCGACCGTGGCCTTGCTCACGCCGGCCTGAGTGGCGATCTGTTTGATGGAGAAACGTCTGGCGCGGTCGAGCATGTGAATCCCCTTGAGCCTCTGGGTGAGGTCTTGTTGAGGTCGATTCGGGGCCTGTATCAGGCTGGCGCAATGCTAGTCGCTGTTCTATCGGATGTAAATATGGAAATTAAATTCCAAATAGCCGCGTCGTATGACGGGTGTTTTGGTTCCCGCCATGGCTGGCACGGCCTGTGCTGCGGGTTCACGTTGAGGTGCGTGATCAACAATCAAATCAGGAGCAAGCATGTACAAAGACTATCCCCCTGCTTACCAGATCAGCAAAGGCGCCGCTATGCAGGTCGATACGGCGTTTTACCAACGCATTCGCGAATCACGGGAGCAGCGCACGCTGGTCGAACAGTTTGAGGTGCCGATTCGCACCGGGCGCGCGTGGAAGGTCAAAGCTGGCCAGGTGTTCCGGGTGACCACGCCAGCGGGGCCGCAGGTTGGCGACTTCAATGTCTGGAATGCCCACGACCCCCGAGAGCGTATGTGGGCCGCACGCACCCGGCAACTGCAGGGCGCGCATGTCACGGTCAATGACCGGCTGTGGTCGAACCTGCCATTCCTGCGGCCCATGGTCACGATCACCGACGACAGCCTCGCCAGCTACGGCATCGATGAACACGGCGGACGCTTGCATGACCTGCTCGGCACGCGATGCGACCCCTACGTCAACAAAATGCTGACCGGCGAGGACTTCCATCACCATTGCCATTCAAACCTCACCCGCGCCGTGCTGCCCCACGGCCTGACCGAGTTCGATGTGCACGACGTGCTGAACATCTTCCAGTGCACCGGCCTGAATCACGACGACATGTATTTCATGAAGGCATGCCCGGCCAAACAAGGGGATTACCTGGAGTTCTTCGCCGAGATCGACCTGCTGTGCGCATTGTCCACCTGCCCGGGCGGCGACCTTTCCCTGCCGATGTGGGGCCCGGATGCGCAGGATCCGCTGAGTGTGTGCCGCCCGTTGGGGGTCGAAATTTATGATGTCGACGCCCAGTTGCTGCAGGGCTGGGAACCGCCCAAACGCGCCGCCTACAACGGCCTGCACGGGCTGAAAATCGACAAGGCGTCGTGGGAGCAGTAGCGCTGACTGTCGGGGCTGATCGGCTGTCAGGCGCCAAGCATCAATCCTCAGCGCCAACATCAGTCTTCAGCGTTGACCATCAGCCATTAGCGCCAGGCATCAGCGTCACGCATCGCGCAGCAGGTCATGGGCGTTGAGCAGGCGCCAGGCGATGTCAGGCTGCTTTTCCAGCCCGCGGCGAATGGCTGCGGGAATGGCCGCCCGGGTTTTGCGACACATGCCGGGCAGCTCGGCAATCTCGATGAGCATGCCGCGCATGCTGCGCACTTCATTGAAACCGGGGGCGATGTCGAGGCGGATGCCAAGCTGCTCGTACATCCGCCGTTGCAGGTGCTGCAGATCTTCCAGGGTGGTGATGTTCTCCAGGCGCTCGATCAGGCGCTTTTCTTCCTGGCGGGTGAGGCAAAGGATCCGTAGGTCAGCCCCGTCAAGCGCCAACAGCCGGTCGCGGTCGCATTTACAGGCGCCGGGCGGGCAGGGGGAGCGGATCGGCAATGGGGCAGTCATGGGTTCCGATCATAACCACGGGCTCACGGGATTTACAGCGCTCAGTCGTGTCCGGGAGACGCCGGCGAAGCTGCGGATGTGGTAAGACCAGATTGGATAATATGCAATTGGTCTTGCCAATACCGAGGCGCCTGTGTAGCTTTTTCCCACGGCCCCGGAGCTGCCACCCTGGCACGAATCCGCGCCTCCAGAATCCGTCCATCACCTTTACAACAACAAGATCACTGCCCTGCGCCAGCGGCTTTGGCCCTCTCAAAGCACCGGCGTGCCTGGTCTGGAGAATGAAGATGCTCACCGTCGTCTGCGAAAAACCCGGTTCATTGCTGGCCCTTGATCGTCCGAAACCCGAACGCGCTCCTGGCGAAACGCTGGTGCGCATCAAACGCGTCGGCGTCTGCGGCACTGACTTGCACATCTTCAACGGCAACCAGCCGTTCCTTGAATACCCTCGGGTGATGGGGCACGAGTTTTCCGGCATCGTCGAGCAAAGCGAGGCGGGCAGCGGGCTGGAACCCGGCGACGTGGTGTACGTCATGCCTTATCTTTCATGTGGCGACTGCATCGCTTGTCGCCAGGGCAAAACCAACTGTTGCGTACGCATTCAGGTGCTCGGTGTTCATCGCGACGGCGCGTTCACCGAGTATCTGAGCCTTCCTCACGGGTTCGTGCTCAAAGCCGAAGGGGTGACGCTGGATCAGGCTGCCATGATCGAATTCCTGTCGATTGGTGCCCATGCGGTGCGCCGCTCCGACGTACAGCCAGGCCAGCGCGCGCTAGTGGTCGGCACCGGTCCGATCGGCATGGCCGTTGCTATCTTCTCAAGCCTGCGCGGTGCGAAAGTCACCGTCCTCGACACTCGTGAAGATCGACTGGCGTTCTGCAAACAAAATCTGCAAATCGACTCTGCCGTGCTGATTGGCGAGGACGACAAGCAGCAGCTCGATCAGCTCACCCAAGGCGAGTTTTTCGACGTGGTGTACGACGCAACCGGCAATGCCAAGGCCATGGAGCGCGGTTTCGAGTTCATCGCCCACGGCGGTAAATACGTGCTGGTCTCGATCGTGCGCGACATCATCAGCTTTTCCGATCCCGAATTTCACAAGCGTGAAGCGACGTTGATGGGCAGCCGCAACGCCACCGTCGAGGATTTTCGCTACGTCGAGCAATGCCTGCGCGACGGCTTGATCCCGGACGCTGCTCTCAACACCCACCGCATGGCCCTGAGCGAAGTCACCGAGCGCTTCACGTCCTTGCTCGACCCCGCTCAGCGCGTAGTCAAAGCCATCGTCGAATGCTAGGAGGAGGGTGCATGCAGGCAAGCTCGTTCACGCCAATTCTGCAATTTGGCACCAGCCGCTTTCTTCAGGCTCATGCCGATTTGTTCATCTCTCAGGCTCTGGAGAAAGGCGAAGCCTTGGGACAGGTCACTGTGGTGCAAACCACCGACAGTGCTGACAGCGCTCGGCGCGTGCAGGCGCTGGCTTCCGGCGCAGGCTATCCGGTGCGCATTCAGGGCGCAGCAAACGGCCGCAGTGTTGACGAAGAGTATTGGTCCGCGGCCATTGCCGGTGCGCTGCATGCCGGGCTTGACTGGCCGTTGATTCGTCAGGCGATTCGCTATGACGTGCAGGTGGTGATCTCCAATACCGGTGACAAGGGCTATGTGCTGGACGTCGCGGATACGCCGGCATGCCTGGCCGCCGATGCGCCGACGCCGCGCAGTTTTCCGGCAAAATTGCTGGTGCTGCTCCACGAGCGCTGGCTGGCAAACCCCGCTGCGCCGCTGTCGCTGTTTCCCTGCGAATTGGTGTCGCGCAATGGTGACGTGTTGCGCGATCTGATCATGGGGCTGGCGGTGCAGTGGGATCTGGACGCGAGCTTCGCTGACTACCTGCGCGATACCTGTCGTTGGGCGAATTCTCTGGTCGACCGGATCGTTTCGCAGCCCATCGAACCGGTCGGCGCCATCGCCGAGCCCTATGCGATCTGGGCCATTGAACGGCAGGCCGGACTGGTGCTGCCTTGCACGCATCCGTGCATGGTGGTGACCGATCAGCTTGAGCAGTACGAGCAATTCAAACTGTTCATGCTTAACCTGGGTCACACCTGGCTGGCCGAGCGGTGGCTACAGGGGCGGCGCGCGCCGGACGAAACGGTGTTCGAGGCAATGAGCGATCCGCAGCTGCGCGAGAGTCTGGAACACCTCTGGCAGCGTGAGGTACTGCCGGTGTTCGCTGCCAAGGGGCAACTTGCCCTGGCGCAGGATTATCTGGCGAGTGTCCGCGACCGCTTTCTCAATCCGTTTCTGCAGCATCGTATCGCTGACATCGCCCAGAACCACGACGAGAAAAAACGCCGCAGGTTCTTGCCGGTGGTGGAGATGGGGCGGGGGATTGCGGGTCTGGAACAGCCGCTGCTCAAGGGGGCGTTGGCCGCGCCGTAAACAGTGGGACCGGCTTCAGCCGGGAAGGCGTCTGTGGTTACAATCCAAAATTGAGGGTCAAGATTACCGTCGTCTTCCCGGCTGAAGCCGGTCCCACCAAAGCACTGCGTGCGTCCAGTGATGATTCACGCCATAGCCACGCCACAAGGCATCCCAATGCCTGTGATATTCTCCGGCGCATTCTGACGGAACGTGATTGATGACCGCGCCAAGCCCTGCACCTGAACGCCGCCTTTACCAGGTAATCGCCGACCGACTGCGCGAGCACATTCGCAAGAACGGCATCGTACCGGGCGCGCGGCTACCGCCCGAGCGGGATCTGGCGCAGTTGCTCGGGGTCTCGCGGCCTTCCTTGCGCGAGGCGTTGATTGCTCTGGAAATCGAAGGCAGTGTCGAGATCCGCATGGGCTCCGGGATCTACGTTTGTGAGCATCTGCTGGGCGTCAAAGGCAAAACCCGCACGCTGGGCGAAAGCCCCTCGGAACTGATGCAGGCCCGAGCCCTGATCGAGGGGGAGAGCGTCATGCTGGCCTGCCTGCACGGCAGCAAAGCCGATTACAAATACCTGCAGGCCTGCATCGACAAGATGCGCGAAGGCGCGCTCAAAGGCGTTCCGGCGCTGGACGACGATCGCAAATTCCACCAGCGGCTGGCGAAGATGAGCGGTAATTCGACGCTGGTGCGGATTATCACCTCGCTCTTCGAAGAGCGTTACAGCCCGCTTACTGCACACGTCAGCGAGCACTCCGAAACCCGCGAAACCTGGGCCATGGCCGTGGCCGAACACGAGGCCATCCTGCACGCCGTCCAAACCCGCGACCTGATCGGTGCCCAGACAGCGATGCGTGAGCACCTGCGCAGATCCGAAGCGCGCTGGCTGGATGGCATGGATGCAGAAATGCGGTAGGCGATCAGTTATTGCGCCGTTGCGGTTACGTCGCAAACAGGCTTCACCCAGTTCTGTGCGCGTTCATCCCAAGCGCCGATTGCCCTTGTAGGGGCGCGCTTGCCCGCGAACGCGTTGGTACATCCGCTGCAGTTGTAGCGTCTTCACGGCAGTCTTCGCGGGCAAGCGCGCTCCTACAGGTTTTGCGGTGTGCAGGCAGAGTGCGGTTGGCTTGGGGCTGATGCCTTCCGCCAGGTTACACCGGCATTGCCGGCATCCATGCCGATGCCGATGCCGATGCGTCCCGATGCCGTTAGCGTTGTCGGGCCCGCGTCGAAATTCCCGCGGTATGAGCCTTTGTAGGAGCGCGCTTGCCCGCGAACGCGTTGATACATCCGCAGCATGTGTAGCGTCTTCACGGCAGTCTTCGCGGGCAAGCGCGCTCCTACAGGTTCGCGGTATGCAGGTAAGACCCGATTGGCTTGGGACTTGAAGCTTGAAGCTTGAAGCTTGAAGCTTGAAGCTGACCCATCACCCCATCGTCTTGCGTATGCCTTCCCAAAGACCGTTCAGATACACAGCCCCCAGCGCGCGGTCGTAGAGACCGTAGCCTGGCCTGCCGGTCTCGCCCCAGATCATGCGGCCGTGATCGGGACGGTAATAGCCTACGAAACCGGTCTCGACGTACGCCTTGACGATCTCGGCCATGTCCAGCGATCCATCCTCGGAGCGGTGGGCGGTCTCGTAGAAATCACCCGCTTCGTTGACCTTCACGTTGCGCAAATGGGCGAAATGGATACGGCCCTGTCCGCCAAACTCCCGGACCAGCGACGGGATGTCGTTGCCCAGGTCGGCGCCGAGGGAGCCTGAGCACAGCGTCAGGCCGTTGGCCGGGTCGTCGACCATGGCGAGGATCTGCGCGAGGTCCTCACGGTTCTTCACCACCCGCGGCATCCCGAACATCGAGCGCGGCGGGTCATCCGGGTGCAGGGCCATCTTGATGCCCGCATCTTTCGCCACCGGAATGATCCGCTTCAGGAAATACGCCAGCCGTTCGCGCAGCGTGCCTTCGTCAACCTGGGCGTATTCGCTGATCAGCGACCGAAGGATTTCGGGTTCATAGCTGACGTCCCAGCCCGGCAGGCTGATGCCGTTGTCCAGGTTCGCCTGTTCGATGACCGCCACGTCAAACGCCAGCGTGGTCGAGCCGTCCGGCAGCTCCATGGCCAGAGTCGATCGGGTCCAGTCGAACACCGGCATGAAGTTGTAACACACCACCTTGATTCCGCAGGCCGCCAGATTGCGCAGTGTCTGCCCGTAGTTGTCGATCAACTGATCGCGGCTCGGCAGGCCGCGCTTGATGTCCTCATGGACCGGCACGCTCTCGATGACCTCCAGGTCAAGCCCGTGGGCGTTGACCGTGGCCTTGAGGGCGGCAATCTTTTCCAGCGGCCAGACCTCGCCCACGGGGATGTCGTAAATCGCGGAAACCACGCCGGTCATGCCGGGGATCTGGCGGATGTAGGGCAGGGTGACGGGGTCGCTGTCGCCGTACCACCGGAAGGTCATCTTCATCGCAGGGTCCTTGTTGTTATATGCGCCTACCGCTCAAAGCTCAGGCCGGAAGAACGGCCAACGGCCCGAACCGGGTTGCGAAGCAGCATAGATTGGTCAGGCCAAAATATGCAAATCCCGACCGCTCAGCCATAAAACCGCAATTAATTCGGCTTTTCGATTTCCCTAACCCGGAATCCGGGTCTAGTATCGGCTGCATTCGGATATTTGGTCAGGCCAATTCAGCGGGGCGGGGTGGAGTGGTTTTTTCACCGATTTCCTACCCGTGAATCAAGCGCCGGGCGCTATGCGAAGCGGTAACGACGTCTTACTCATAAAAATAATTAGGAGGACTCGCCATGCAGAAAGGGCGCTGGTTGGTAATTTTTCTGTGCTTCCTCGCGGTGGCCATCAATTACATCGACAGGGCCAACCTCGCGGTTGCCGCCCCCTACATCCAGAAAGAGCTCGGCCTGGGCTCAGGGCAAATGGGCCTGCTGCTCAGCGGGTTCTTCTGGACCTACGCACTCATGCAAATGCCGTTTGGCTGGTTCGTCGACAAGGTCGGCGCACGCATCGCCCTGCCATTGGCCGTGGCCTGGTGGTCACTGTTCACGGCAGCCACTGCGGCGGCCAGCAGCCTGGCAGCGATGTTCGGCTGCCGACTGATGCTCGGCGTCGGGGAAGCCGGTGCCTATCCGTCTTGCGCGAAAATCGTCAGCCAATGGTTCGACATCAAGGAGCGCGGCTTTGCCACCAGCATCTTCGACAGCGGCTCACGGGTCGGGTCGGCGCTGTCCATCCCGCTGGTGGCGTTGATCATTGAATTCTGGGGCTGGCGCGCGTCGTTCGTCATTACGGGCGCGGTGGGGCTGATCTGGGTAGTGGGCTGGTTCCTGATCTACAAGGAACCCCAGGCCGTGGCCGCCATCGAGCAGCACGAAGCGGGCAAGGCGGCGACCCTGGCCGCACGACCCAAAGTCAAATGGGCGTCGCTGTTCCGCCACCGCACTCTCTGGGGAATGATGCTGGGCTTCTTCTGCCTGAACTTCGTGATCTACTTTTTCATCACCTGGTTCCCGACCTACCTGGTGACCGAGCGCGGCTTTTCGCTGAAATCCCTTGGGACACTGGGCACCATTCCCGCTGTCGCGTCCATCGTCGGTGGCTGGATCGGTGGGCTCACCTCCGACGCGTTATACCGCCGAGGGTGGAGCCTCACCGCAGCGCGCAAGACCTGCATCGTCGGCGGCATGCTGATGTCCTCAAGCATTTCACTTTCGGTGTTCACCGAAAGTACCTACGCGATGCTCGGATTCTTCAGCCTTGCGTATGCGAGCCTGGCATTTGCCGGCGCGAGCATCTGGTGCCTGCCCGCTGACGTGGCACCGACCCCGGCCCACGTGGCCTCGATTGGCGGTATCCAGAACTTCGCGTCCAACACGGCAGGTATCTTTATCACCACGTTTACCGGCTTCATGCTGGTGATCGGCAACGGCTCGTTCACTGCGCCGTTGATGACCGCCGGGGCGTTTGCCTTACTCGGCGCGTTCAGCTACCTGTTCATCGTTGGCAAGATCGAACCGTTCTCGACCACGCCGGAGGATGCTGCGGCTGTAGATGCGCCAGTGGTGGTTCAGCGCATCTGAGTGTTGAACCGCATGCGGGCATCACTTTTGCGGTGTGACCACTGACGCCTTCCCGGCTGAAGCCGGTCCAACAGTTTGCGCACGACTTGTAGGACTGGCTTTAGCCGGGAAGAGGCCCGTGCGGGCACCGTTATTTTCGCGGTGTGCCCGCTGACGCTTTCCCGGCTGAAGCCGGTCCTACTGTGCGGCGCGCGCTTCGGCTTTGACCGCTGCCCGAATCGCCTCCAGCAGCATCCTGCACGCCGGGTTGTCGTTGTCCGAGCGCCATACCAGGTGCAGCTCGCTCTGCACCCCTTCGCCCAAATCGATGTCACGGAACGTGACGCCTTTGAACACCACATTGGTGGCGCAGCGCGGCACCAGCGCCAGGCCCATGCCCGCATTGACCAGCGCCAGAATGGTCAACGAGGACCCCAGCCATTGCACATACTCGGGCGCGACCTGCGCCGAGCGAAACATGCCAGTGAGCAGTTCGTTGAAGGGCGGGTACGCCGAATGCGAATACATCAGGAACGGCTGAGCGTCGAGGTCCTGGACGCTGACAGTCGTGGCACTCGCCAGCGGATGCTGGCTGGGCACGGCAAGCACAAACGGTTCGCGCACCAGACACTCAGTTTCATAACCGGGCTGCAGCAACGGCGCCCGGACGATGCCCAGGTCGATGCGCCGCGCGCGCAGGGCTTCGTGTTGCTGATAGGTGTTGAGCTCGGTCAGGGAAATCTTGACGTGGGGCTGGTTTTGCCGCGCTTCAGCGATGACCCGCGGTAAAAATTCGTACACCGCGCTGCCGACAAAGCTGATGGTCACCGAGCCGATGTCACCTTCGGCAAAGCGTCTGGCAGCAATGGCCGCCTGATGCGCGCGTTCGAGCAGAGTCTGCGCTTCGATGAAAAACGCCCGACCTGCTGCCGTCAATGCAACGCTGCGGGTATTGCGGGTGAACAGCTGGACACCAAGCGAATGCTCTAGAAGCTGGATCTGCCGGCTCAGCGGTGGCTGGGTCATGTTCAGGCGTTCCGCTGCCCTGCGAAAGTTGAGTTCGGTGGCGACAGTGGTGAAGCAGCGCAACTGGGCTAGCTCAAACATTGATCCATTCCCGGTATCAATCGACAGTCAATCTAGATTAGACGGCAACAATGGCAGCGGTCCATCATCCGGGCAGGCTTTAATTTGCTCATCCCACAAAAAATACAAAGACCGGGAGTCGCGCCTTGAACACAGTTCCCTCCAGTGAGCTCAACAGCTCCGCTGATCCCACCGTACTGGCCCGCGCCGCCGCGAAGGTAAAACGTCACGTTTTGCCATTGTTCGTGGTCATGTTCATCGTCAACTACATTGATCGGGTGAACATCGGCTTCGTCCGCAGCCACATGGAAACCGACCTCGGCATTGGCGCTGCGGCGTACGGTCTGGGCGCCGGTCTGTTTTTTGTCGGCTATGCGCTGTTCGAAGTGCCTTCCAACATGCTGCTGCAACGCTTCGGCGCCCGAGCCTGGCTGACGCGCATCATGTTCACCTGGGGCGCAGCGGCGATGGCCATGGCGTTCGTGCGCGGCGAGACCAGCTTTTATGTGTTGCGCTTCGTCCTCGGCGCGGCGGAGGCGGGATTCTTCCCGGGCATCATCTATTACTTCACTCAGTGGTTACCTTCGAGCGAACGCGGCAAGGCCATGGCCATCTTCCTCAGCGGCTCGGCCATCGCGTCGGTGATCTCGGGCCCTGTTTCCGGTGCCTTGCTCGGCGTCAGCGGTCTGAACCTGCACGGCTGGCAGTGGATGTTCATCATCGAAGGCTTCGCCTCCATCGCCCTGTGCGGCTTCGTCTGGTTCTGGCTGCAATCGCACCCCCGCGAAGCCAAATGGCTGAGCGAAGAAGAGAAGGGCGCATTGATCAGCGCCATCGACGCCGAACAACGCGCCCGTGAAGCGGCACAAGTGATCAAGCCGTCGATCTTCAAACTCCTCGCCGACCGGCAGATCCTGCTGTTCTGTTTCATCTACTTTTCCGTGGCCCTGACCATCTACGGCGCGACCTTCTGGCTGCCGAGCATGATCAAGAAGATGGGCAGCCTGAGCGACTTCGAGGTCGGGCTGTTCAATTCGATCCCGTGGATCATCTCGATCATTGCCATGTACGGTTTCGCTGCACTGGCTGCACGCTTCAAGCATCAGCAGGCATGGGTCTCGCTGACGCTGGTTATCGCCGCTTGCGGGATGTTCATGTCCACCTTCAGCGGACCGGTCTTCGCCTTCGTCGCGATTTGCTTTGCGGCCATTGGTTTCAAGGCGGCTTCGGCACTGTTCTGGCCCATTCCGCAGGGCTACCTGGACGCGCGCATCGCCGCCGCGGTGATTGCGTTGATCAATTCGGTCGGCAACCTGGGCGGCTTTGTTGCGCCGACGGCGTTCGGTTTTCTGGAGCAGAAAACCGGCTCCATTCAAGGCGGCCTCTACGGCCTGGCAGCGACCTCGCTGGTGGCGGCAGTGGTGATCTTTTTTGCCCGCACCACGCCGCGAGGTGAGCCACGCCGCCCGCCGTTGGCTGAGCCGGATCCGCGTCATGCCGCCGCCTCGCTCAGCTCAAACCCAAGCCTGAAACCCTGATTGACCGGGAGAAGTCATTTTGAAAATCATACGCGTCGCTGTCACACCGATCGCCTTTCGTGATCCGCCCTTGCTCAACGCCAGCGGCATCCATGAGCCCTTTGCGTTGCGCTCGATCATTGAGGTCGAAACCGACAACGGCTACATCGGCCTGGGCGAAAGCTACGGCGATGCGCCGGCGCTTGCGATCCAGCAGCAGTTGCAGAGCCAGCTCATCGGCATGGACCCGTTCAACCTCAACCAACTGCGCGCGGTGGTCAAAGCCACCGTCGCGGCAAACAAGCCCGCGAGCGTTGCCGGTGCCGAGCTGGCGCCCGGCTCCCACGCCAGCAAAGCCGTGAGTAACGCCTACTCGGCCTTTGAGGTGGCGTTTCTTGACGTGCAGGCACGCTCGATGAACCTGCCACTGGTTGACCTGCTGGGCGGGGCTGTTCGTGATCGTGTGCCGTTCAGCGCTTACCTGTTTTTCAAGTACGCCCAGCACGCCGACTCACCCTATGCACCGGACAGTTGGGGTGAGGCCCTGAGTGAAGAGCAAATCGTCGCCCAGGCGCGGCGGATGATCGAGGCGTACGGCTTCAAAAGCATCAAACTCAAGGCAGGCGCGCTGGAACCCGAGCACGAGGTGTCGTGCATCAAAGCCCTGAAAAAAGCCTTTCCGGGGTATCCGCTGCGCATCGACCCGAACGGTAACTGGTCGCTTGAAACCTCCATCCGCATGGCCGAACTGCTCGGTGACGACTTGCAGTACTACGAAGACCCGACGCCGGGCCTGGAGGGCATGGCCGAGCTGCACAAACGCACCGGTCTGCCGTTGGCGACCAATATGGTGGTGACAGACTTCGACGAATTCCGCCGCAGCGTCGCCTTGAACAGCGTGCAGATCGTGCTCGCCGACCACCATTATTGGGGCGGGCTGCGCGAAACCCAGGCGCTGGCGAAGATGTGTGAAACCTTCGGTCTTGGGGTGTCGATGCACTCCAACTCACACCTGGGCATCAGTCTCATGGCCATGACCCACGTCGCCGCTGCCGTACCGAACCTGGACTTCGCCTGCGACACCCACTACCCGTGGCAAGAACCGGACGAAGAAGTGATCAAAGGCGGCAAACTGCTCATCGTCGACGGCTGCGTCCACCTCACCCGCGAGCCCGGGCTGGGCCTTGAACTTGACTACGACCAGCTCGGCAAACTCAACGACCAGTTCTTGAGCTGCGGCATCCGCCAACGCGACGACGTCCGGCAGATGCAGAAATACAAACCCGAGTGGAAAGCGGTCAAGCCGAGGTATTGAGGTCAGGGGAATGGCCAGCGGTGCAGTCGTGGGACGGGGTGTGACGCGGAGCGTCACGGGATGCATGCCCACGCAGAGCGTGGGCACGATCAGCGAGCAGATAACGCATTGCGTCAGCGGGCATCCTCGTTGCAGACCCACCGCGTTCGCCAGCAAGCCGGCTCCTACAGGACTGTGCTCAGCCAGTGGGGCCGGGGGTGACGCGGGGCGTTACGGGATGCATACCCACGCAGGGCGTGGGTGCGATCAGCGATCAGATAATGCATTGGGTCAGTGGGCATCCTCGTTGCAAGCCCACCGCGTTCGCCAGCAAGCCGGCTCCTACAGGGCTGTGTTCAGCCAGTGGTGCCGGGGGTGACGCGGGGCGTTACGGGATGCATACCCACGCAGGGCGTGGGTGCGATCAGCGATCAGATAATGCATTGGGTCAGTGGGCATCCTCGTTGCAAGCCCACCGCGTTCGCCAGCAAGCCGGCTCCTACAGGGCTGTGTTCAGCCAGTGGACCGGCTTCAGCCGGGAAGCATCTGATCTGCACTTGATCTGCACTTGATCTGCACTTGATCTGCACTTGATCTGCTTTAGATCTTCATACGCAAAAAGCCCAGACACCACCAAACGCGACTTGGGTGCAGGCTGAACGCAGGTCCCGCTCCGTGGGCCGAGCGGCATGGATGCCGCGAGAGCCGCCCCCCGCCATGGATGGCGGATGGCGGCGGGCCCACGGAGCGGGACCGGAGTGAAGGAACCCCGACGAAGGAGGGGCCAAACCAGGAGCAGGCACCCTTGGTTACTTGGGGTGCCTTTCCAAGTAATTCGCCGAAGGCGAAACCCGAGGCCGTTAGGCCGACGCCTTAGATTTTGATCTTGATCTTGATCTAAAATCATCAACCCGACCCCACCCGCAACCGCAACATCCGCGCCCCGTCAAACGGATCCACCAACCAGTGCCCCTGCACCCCGAAAACCGCCTCCAGCCGCTCAGGCGTCAACACCTCATACGGTGAACCCAACGCCACCAGCCGGCCGCCTGCCATCACCGCCAGACGATCACACCCCAGCGCCTGATTCAAATCATGCAACGCCATCACCGTCGTCACCGGCAACTGCTGCACCAGCCGCAAAATCGACAACTGTTGCTGAATGTCCAGATGATTGGTCGGCTCATCCAGCAACAACACCTGCGGCCGTTGCGCCAGCGCACGCGCAATATGCGCTCGCTGCTGCTCACCCCCCGACAACGTATGCCAGGGCCGCTGGGCCAGATGCTGCAAATGCACATCGGCAATCGCCTGGGCCACGATGCGGGTATCGTCCTCGCTCCACGGCCTCAGCGCCGACAGCCAGGGGGTACGCCCCAGCTCCACCGCCTGCTGCAGGCTGATCGAATCGCTGGTCTGGGCGTGTTGCTCCACCACCGCCAACTGTCGGGCGATGTCACGCCGGCTCAGCGTCGGCAAACGCTGCCCGCCCAGCCAGACCTCGCCGCGAGTGGGCGTCTGAATGCCGGCCAGCAACTTCAGCAGCGTCGATTTTCCTGAACCATTGGGCCCGACCACGCCGAGGTTTTCCCCCGCGCGGATCGACAGATCAACCCCACACAGCAAATGCTCGCCCTTGACCGAGTAGCTCAGGCCACGCGCCTCGACCATTGCATGGGGTACCTCGTGTCCCGCGTTCATCGGCCGCGGCTCCCGCGCACCAGAATCAACGCAAACACCGGCGCGCCCACCAACGCCGTGATGACCCCGATGGGCAATACCTGGCCCTTGATCAGCGTGCGCGACAGCACATCGGCGGCAATCATGAACAGCGCACCGATGAGGGCGCTCAGGGGCAAGAGCCGTGCATGGCGCACGCCCGCCATCAATCGCACCGCGTGGGGAATCACCAGGCCGACAAAGCCGATGGAGCCGACGATCGACACCATCACAGCGGTCATCAACGCGGCGGTGCCGATCAGCACCGCCTGCACCCGGCGCACCGGAATGCCCAGCGAGGCCGCCGAATCGGTGCCAAACGTAAACGCGTCCAGTGACCGTCGGTGCATCAGGCACACCAGCAAACCGAACACCACCACCGGCACCGACAACGCGACCGACGACCAGCGCACGCCGCTGAGATTGCCCAGCAACCAGAACATGATCCCGCGCGCCTGCTCGGCACTGGCCGATTTGGTGATGAGAAAGGACGTCAACGCGTTGAACAATTGAGACCCCGCGATGCCCGCCAGAATGATCTGGGCCGCAGGCGTCTGGCCCCTGGAGGAGCGGGCAAGCAGGGCGACCAGGGCGAACGCGGCGAGCGCACCGGCGAATGCACCGGTGGAGAGCGAGACCGTCCCGGCGCCTACGCCGATGATCGCCACCAGCACTGCGCCAGTTGAGGCTCCGGCGGATATCCCCAACAGATAAGGGTCCGCCAGCGGGTTGCGCAGCAACGACTGCAGCACCACCCCCGACACCGCCAGCCCCGCACCGCAGGTGGCAGCAACGATGGCCCGGGTCAGACGGTAATTCCAGACGATCCCTTCATCGATCGGGTCCAGCGGGTAGCCCGCCGCCCAGAGCTTGTTCGCCAGCACCTGAACAATCACCGACAGGCTGATCGACGTCTCGCCAATCGCAACCCCGGCGAGCACCGCCAGGATCAGCAGCACGCTGGCCCAGACACCATGGGCGCAGAGCCGGGCCAGGTTCGCGTGACGTTTACTCGATCGCATCATCGGGCGAGGGTGGCCTGGGCGAGTTGTTCGATCCCGTCGAACAGCCTGACGCTGGACTCCATCGCACTGGCGTCCATGATCACAATGCGGTTGTTCTTGACCGCGTCCATGTTGCGCGTGACCGGATCGGAGCGGAGAAACGCCAGTTTCTTTTCATGGTCATCGGCCGGGAATCGACGACGATCCATGCGAGCAATGACCAGCACGTCGGGGTTGGCCTTGGCGATGGTTTCCCAGCCCACGGTGGGCCATTCCTCGTCGGAGTCGATGACGTTGCGCATGCCCAGGGTGTCGAGCATGAAGTTGGGGATGCCTTTGCGCCCGGCTACATAGGGGTCGACGTTGAGGTCAGGGCTGGAAAACCAGAACAGCGCGGACACAGGCTTGCCATCGTGCGTGCTTGCCTGGGTGACGGCATGGGCCAGACGCTGCTGGTAGCCGGTGATCAATTGTTCGCCGCGATCTTGAACATCGTAAATCTGCGCGAGTTGACGCAGGCTCTTGTACAGCGTGTCGATGCGGAAGGCCTCGAGGCGGGTACCGTCGGCGCCGACGCGGTTGTTTTTGCCCTCGCAGTCGGAGGGCAGGATGTACGTCGGGATGTGCAGATCCTGAAACTGCTCGCGGGTGCCGACTGCGCCTTGTGGCCCGACCATCCATTCGAACTGCACGGGGACGAAATCCGGGCGCTTGCCAATCACCGATTCAAAGCTTGGCGCGTTGTCGGCCAGACGATCAATATTGTCGTTGAGTGCCTGGTATTCGGGCAGCACCGGATTGAACCACAGTGACGTGCCGACGACCTGTTTGCCAAGCCCCAGCGCATACAGCATCTCGGTGGCGGCCTGGCCGATGGTCACGGTTTTTTGCGGGGCATGGGTGATGGTCAGCGTCTGGCCACAATTGTCCACGCTCAGCGGGTAAGCCGTTGAGGCGGCGAGGGCAGCGGTAGGCAGCGTCAGGGTGACGAGCAGGGCAGCGAGGCGGCGCAGCGGCATGACAGCGATCTCCGGAAAGCCTGAATGCTGGCGAAGGAGGCGCTGGAAAGGTCATCCCGACAGGCCGGCCACATGAACGGCAAGCGCAGGGTTCGCACAACGGGCGAACGGGTGTCCTTCCCCGGACACCCCGCCGGTGAATGAATAAGCTGGCCGGCAGGTCTCCTGACTGGCGCATCAATGCCGTGCTTCGGCCTTCCCGGGGAAACCCCAGTGGCGAACAGCAAGCAGGGCTCAGCGCCTACAGTTGCGGGGGCAGTTCCATTTCAGCACGAGGGCTCGCGCCTTTGGATTCCCTATTAATTCCGAGTGGAAACCGGCGGCGGGCATACTAAACGATTCAACCCGCAGAGGCGAATGCGGCGGGTGATACGCCAGACCACGAGAACCAATGCGGGACGGCAACGCTTCTTGCGCCTGAGGCCCAGCCTTGTCACCGCCCCCCTAGAGCCAAGCGCCGTACACCAAACGCCAAATGCCCAACGCGAGACCAGGCGCATCAAAATACGCGGGCTGATGAGGCGCATACGGTCTGTAGGAGCCGGCTTGCTGGCGAACCCGCCGTGTCAGGCGGAACAACAACATCTGACACATCGCGTTCGCCAGCAAGCCGGCTCCTACAGTGAGTGGGGCGTTCAACCCATTACGCCGTAGGGGATGAAAAAGTCGATGGAACAAGTTTGAGTGCCTACAGCTTAAACGGCCAGCCGATCATCTTCTTGGCTCTGGGCGTCGCATACGTGCGTACCTTCGAAGTCTTCAGGCCCAGACGCACCAGCGACTCGGCCAGCGCCACCGCTGCCGTCACCCCATCCACCACCGGCACACCCGCGCTCCCGCGTATCTGCTGATCCAGTCCGGCCATGCCGCCGCAGCCCAGGCAAATGACCTCGGCCTTGTCCTTGCTCACCGCTTCGATCGCCTGGGCAACGATCGCTTCAATCGCCCGTTGCGGCGACGCTTCAAGCTCCAGCACGCTCATGCCACTGGCCCTCACCGACGCGCAACGCTCGTACACCCCGGCGAGTTTCAGGCGGTCCTCGATCAAGGGCACCGTGCGATCCAGCGTGGTCACCACCGAATATTTATGGCCCAGCAACATCGCCAGGCTGGCGGCAGCCTCGGTGATGTCCACCACCGGCACCTCCAGCAATTCCTGCAGCCCCTCGCGGCCGTGTTCACCGTAGCCGGCCTGAATCACTGCGTCGTAAGGGCCCTCGTAGGACATCACGCGGTCCATCACCGCAATGGCCGCCAGGTAGCTTTCGAAATTGCCTTCCACCGACTCGGCGCCAAAGCGCGGAGTCAGGCCGATGATCTCGGTGCCGGGGGACGCGACACTGCGGGCCTGCTCGGCGATGGCCTGGGTCATGGACTCGGTGGTGTTGACGTTGACGATGAGGATTCGCATGGACAACTCTCGCGCTGGAAACCGTTGCCGGGCGTCTGGTCCGGCGTTTGCGGCACGATATCAGGCTTTCATTGGCACCGGCGCCTGCAGCGCGATAAAGCCCTGGTCGCGCATGGCCTGCCAGAATCCGACGGGGACTTGCGCGTTCAGTGCGGTGACGTCTTCGATAATCCGCGAAGGCCGACTGGCGCCGGGGATGACCGCTGCCACCAGCGGGTTGGCGAGTACAAACTGCAGCGCGGCTGATTTGATGTCCACCTGATACTGGCGGGCTATTTCATGAATATGCGCGACCTTGTCGAGCATCGCCTGCGACGCTTCCTGATACTCGAAGTGCTTGCCACCCACCAGCACGCCGGAGCTGTAAGGCCCGCCCGCGACGAACTCGGCGTTGTGTTGCCGGGCTTTGTCGAACAGCCGCTGCAAAGGCTGATCGTGATCCAACAGCGAATAGCGCCCGGCCAGCAGGAAGCCATCGGGCTGCGCTTCTTCCAGATCCAGGGTCAGCTCGCACGGTTCGACGCGGTTGACGCCCAGGCCCCAGGCCTTGATCACGCCTTCTTCGCGCAGGCGGGTGAGGGCGCGGAAAGCACCGGTGCGGGCGATGTTGAAATGTTCGATCCAGGCATCGCCGTGGGCATCCTGGGCGACGTCATGGACGAACACAATGTCCAGACGATAAGTATTCAGCCGCTTCAGGCTGGCTTCGATGGAACGCAACGTGGCGTCGGCTGAATAGTCCGTGACGATCTTGTTCTTCAAGCCCTCGGCAAACGGCCCGCTGCGCGTCTCGGTGTCGATTTCGTCGGAGATCAGACGGCCGACCTTGGTGCTCAGGGTGTACTGGTCACGCGGGATGCCGGCCAACGCCTTGCCCAGGCGCTGTTCCGACAGGCCGGCGCCATAGATGGGCGCGGTGTCGAAGTAGCGAATGCCCTGATCCCAGGCAGACTGAACGGTGGCTGCGGCTTCTTCTTCGTCGATGGTGCGGAACATGTTGCCCAGCGGCGCGGAGCCGAAGCCCAGGCGGCCGATGATCTTGTCATGCAGACTCATGGAATGTGTCCTGTGCGATGTGAATTGATGTCGCAGACGGTTAGGAGTGTCGTGCGGACAGGCGTTATTAACTGAGTGCTGATCGTGGTGAGAGTTCTTTGAAAGCAAGCCTTGAGCCGGTGCAACTTTGCCCGCCGTCGCGGCTTCAAATGATCTGCCACACTTGGCAAGCCAAGTCCGGATGTTTTAGCCCGTCGTCCTGGACATCCCTGTCACCAGAGGAAACCGCCATGCAAAACCACCTTCATAGTCTTGCCGCCGCAGACCCTGGCCACGCGCATCAACCGCTTGAAGACGACGCGGAAATGGACGTCGACAACGATCCTGGCAACGAGGACCCGGGCTCCCAGTTCGAGCGTGATGCCACTGTCCCGCTGATCGATCCCGACGAGTAGATACGCGGGTTGGGGTAGGGGCCGGCGTTCGCGGCCCCTTCGATTTACATATGTACTTCAACCGCCAGCGGCAGATGATCCGACAGGTGCGTCCACGGCCGCGTGCCGAGGATCATCGGCTGGTGGCTGGTGGCGTTGCGCAAGTAGATGCGGTCAAGGCGCAGCATCGGGAAGCGCGCGGGGTAGGTCTTCGCCAGACGGCCGTCAGCGCGTTCAAAGGCCTCATGCAGATAGCCGCAACGCTGCAGGCGTTTGTTGCCCTGCAGCTGCCAGTCGTTGAAGTCCCCAGCGATGACCACCGGGGCATCGTCGGGCAGCGAGTCAAGCAAATCGCAGAGCAGGTTCAATTGCAGCTGCCGGTGGCTCTCAAGCAGGCTCAAGTGGACGCAAATGGCGTGCACTTCAGCGTGGCCAGGCACTTGCAGCACGCAGTGCAACAAGCCGCGACGCTCTGGCCCGGTGATCGAGATATCAAGATTGCGGTAATGCAGGATCGGGTATTTGGACAGTATCGCGTTGCCATGGTGACCGTCAGGGTAGACCGCGTTACGGCCGTAGGCGAAGTCCGTCCACATGCTGTCGGCAAGGAATTCGTAGTGCGGCGTATCAGGCCAGTCTTCGTACTTGGCGGCGTGGCGGTCATGACCACCGAGGACTTCCTGGAGAAACACCAGGTCCGCGCCCGTGCTGCGTACGGCTTCACGCAGTTCCGGGAGGATGAAGCGCCGATTAAGGGCGGTGAAGCCTTTATGCGTGTTGACCGTCAGCACGCGCAATTTGTGGACCTCGCGCAACGAGGCCGGGTCCGGAGGGGTAGCGTTCAGGCCAGCGGGATCAGGGGTCACGCCCTCACTCCTGTTCGGGGGATGTGCTAGTTCGGACCGAAGCGCGCGTCGGCAGTTCAGCTTTTAACCGGACCGAGGCTTACCTGGCAATGTCGGTGCGAGGTGCACCGCGGTTCTACTGCGGCGCCGCGGCCTTCCTTAGACACGCGTGTCGATGGGCGCGCGGCGTGAGAGCACCACCGCCAGCGTCAAGGCTGATACCGAGAGCAGGGCGGCGAAGAAGAAAATCCAGTCATAGCCCATGCCCAATGCCACCGCACCCATGAGCGGGCCGGCGATGGCCAGTGCCAGATCAAAGAACACTGCGTAGGCGCTGAGGCCTGCGCCGCGACTGCTGTTGGGCACCTGCTTGATGGCCTCGACGCCGAGCGCCGGGTACACCAGCGACAGGCCGAAGCCGGTCAGGCCTGCGCCGATCAGGGCAAAAGTCGTGTCGGGTGCCAGCCACAACAGCACCAGGCCGACAGTCTCCACGGTTATGCAGGTGATGGCCGAGCGAAACCCGCCAAAGCGGTTGATGGCATTGATGAACAGCAAGCGCGCCACAATGAAGCAGATGCCGAAAACGGTCAGGCACCACGCGGCGCCTTCCCAGCCACGGGCGACATAGAACAACGTGATGAACGTGGTGAGCGTGCCGTAGCCGATGGAAGAGAGGGTCAGGCTCAGGCCAAACGGGGCCACCCGGCCAAACACGGAGAAGAACGGCAGGCGTTCACCGCGTACGACCGGGATCGCCGGTTTTTTGCGGATCAGGAGCAAGGCACCGGCTGCCAGCACAGACAGCACCACGCCCAGGCTGGCAAAGCCCAGCGCGCCAACCATCACCACGCCCAGTGGAGCGCCAATGGCAATGGCGCCATAGGAAGCAATGCCGTTCCATGAAATCGAGCGGGCGGTGTGCTCTGCGCCCACCTGACCGATGCACCAACTGATGGTGCCGACACCGATCAGCCCCTGTGAGGCGCCGAGAAACAGGCGAGCGATGATCAGAATGGTCAGGCTGACGCCGGCGAAGCGTTCCAGCAACACCGCGGCCAGGGTCAACACGCCGCTCAGGGCGATGCCCGAGAGCCCATAGACGATGGCGCGCTTGGTGCCGATGGTGTCGCAAATACGGCCTGCCACCGGACGGCTCAAGAGGGTCGCCAGGTACTGCGCACCGATTACCAGCCCGGCGATCACTGCGCTGAACCCCAACTGGTTATGCACGTAGCCTGGCATCACGGCAATGGGCAGACCGATGCACAGGAACGCGATGAAGGTGTAGACGACGATGGAGACGATTTGCAGTGTGATCGCCATCGAGCTGGCGTCACTGACAGACGGATTGGGCGGCAGGGCGGCAGACATGAGGACTCTTCGCTGGAGCGGTGGGAGTACCGCATCATCGCGCGTGGTGTCGGGAAATGAAAGCTGGCTAACGATATTCTCTGCAGGCAATCCCGAAGAGCTTCCCGGCTGAAGCCGGTCCCACTATTAGAGCGGCACCGTGGGACCGGCTTTAGCCGGGAAGCTGTTGAGGCAACCGCGCTTGTCTCTGTGGGACCGGCTTCAGCCGGGAAGCTGTTAGCGCCTTAATCGTTGGCTGAACGCCGCGCGCCTTACCAAAACAAAAGCCCCGTCGCAGTGGACGGGGCTTGTGGTTCAGCAGGTCTGGGGCAGCGCCGTGGCGTTGATCAGAACGCGACGCCCTGACTGCGCAGGTAATCGTCGTAAGTGCCGCTGAAGTCGGTCACGCCGCTTGGGCTCAGCTCGATGATGCGCGTGGCCAGGGACGACACGAACTCGCGGTCGTGGCTGACGAAGATCAGCGTGCCCGGGTAGTTCTCCAGCGCCAGGTTCAACGCCTCGATCGACTCCATGTCCAGGTGGTTGGTCGGCTCGTCCATGATCAGCACGTTCGGCTTCTGCAAGATCAGCTTGCCGAACAGCATGCGGCCTTGCTCACCGCCGGAGATGACCTTGACCGACTTGAGGATCTCGTCGTTGGAGAACAGCATCCGGCCGAGGGTGCCGCGGATGACCTGCTCACCTTGCGTCCATTGCCCCATCCAGTCGAACAGCGTGACATCGTCTTCGAAGTCGTGCGCGTGGTCCTGGGCGTAGTAACCCAGCTCTGCCGCGTCGGTCCATTTGATCGTGCCGGCGTCCGGGGTCAGTTCATTGACCAGCGTGCGCAGCAGGGTGGTTTTACCGATACCGTTCGGGCCGATGATCGCCACGCGCTCGCCCGCTTCAACCTGGAAGCTGAAGTTCTTGAACAGCGGCTTGCCGTCGAAGCCCTTGGCCATTTGGTCAATGATGACCGCCTGACGGTGCAGCTTCTTGTTCTGATCAAAGCGGATGAACGGGCTCACGCGGCTCGAAGGCTTGACCTCGGCCAGCTGGATCTTGTCGATCGCCTTGGCGCGGGAGGTGGCCTGCTTGGCTTTCGAGGCGTTAGCCGAGAAGCGGCTGACGAACGATTGCAGCTCGGAGATCTGAGCTTTCTTCTTGGCGTTGTCCGACAGCAACTGTTCGCGGGACTGGGTCGCCACGGTCATGTATTCGTCGTAGTTGCCCGGGAACAGGCGCAGCTCGCCGTAATCCAGGTCAGCCATGTGGGTGCATACGCTGTTGAGGAAGTGACGGTCGTGAGAAATGATGATCATCAGGCTGGAGCGCTGGGTCAGCACGTTTTCCAGCCAGCGGATGGTGTTGATGTCCAGGTGGTTGGTCGGCTCGTCGAGCAACAGCACTTCAGGGTCGGAGAACAACGCCTGCGCCAGCAATACGCGCAGTTTCCAGCCTGGGGAAACCTCGCTCATCGGGCCAAAGTGCTGCTCGATGCCAATGCCCAGACCGAGCAACAGCTCGCCGGCACGGGACTCTGCCGTGTAGCCGTCCATCTCGGCGAATTCGGTTTCGAGTTCGGCAACGGCCATGCCGTCTTCTTCGGTCATCTCGGGCAGCGAGTAGATACGGTCGCGCTCGGCCTTGACCTTCCACAGCTCTTCGTGGCCCATGATCACGGTGTCGATCACGGTGAAATCTTCGTAGGCGAACTGGTCCTGGCGCAATTTACCCAAACGCACGTTCGGCTCGAGCATGACCTGCCCGCCGGACGGTTCAAGATCCCCGCCCAGGATTTTCATGAAGGTGGACTTGCCACAGCCATTGGCGCCGATGAGGCCGTAGCGATTGCCACCGCCGAATTTGACCGAAACGTTCTCGAACAGCGGTTTGGCGCCAAACTGCATGGTGATGTTAGCTGTGGAAATCAATGACCTTACCTATCAATGGGTTGCGGGTTGCCGGATTTGACCGTGGGCCAATCCTGAGGCACTTCAGAGTTTTTCAATCTGCCCCAATCGCCGCCGGAGCCGGGCCAGCGCGCATATGTCGAGAGCAGCATCTGGACTGAGTGTCCGAGCTGTTGGGCGATAAAGAGGGGAATTCATTCCAGACATTGCGCATAGTGTCGCATAAGTATGACGACAGTTGTACGGGGGGCGTTGCTCATCCGCCTTGCCGGAGGGGCGATCCCGCTTCTTTGAGCTGCCCGTCGTCACCACTGTATATCTGTCATCGAGCTCATTCGGGCTCGGCGGGTGCTTGCGAATGGCATCGCCGGTGTGTGGCCGGCGGTATGCTCAGGCGCGAAAAGCCCGCCATTTGGCGGGCCCCGACTGATGTTGTCTGTCAGTAGTACATGTCCTCAACTTTGCGCTTTTCCAGCGTGTAGGCTTTCAGGTCAATCTCATTGGACGAAAGCTTCGAATCGAGCCGGTCCATGTCGCGCCGTTTCAGGCTGGCAACGTGGGCCTTGGACGCCTGATAGTTGATCGACTCGGCCGCATCGTAGCCACTGACCGGGTCCCAGAGGATGGAAACTGGCCATAGCAGCAGGTTGACGACGCCCCAACCGTAAGCGCGGCCGTAGAACGACCCGCCGCCGGGCAGCAGCCCCAAGCCGGCCGCCAGGCCCGGACTTTTCTCTTGAATATCGAGGTGGTTGGCCCGATAGGCCGCCAGCTCGGACTCTTGAACCGAATTCAAGCCGGAGGCGCATCCGGCGGTCAAAGCCAACAAAGCAGCGGCAGATAAATTGCGAAGAGCGTGCATCTGAATTCCCTATATCCATGATCCCCCAGCCGGTGCCCGGCTGAGCGGCCGCGGATTCTACACGGTCCGTCGCGTAGTGTGATGGCATTAGGCCTTTTTTATTTTCGACGCGGGGCACAAAAGCCGGACGCCCACGCCGCGCGGGGCAGCCCGGCGACGATGAACGCTTGAGCAAACGTCCATGCTCGCGCGCACTGCGCGCCGTCCA
Organism: Pseudomonas sp. ME-P-057; assembly: GCF_030208975.1. Lineage (NCBI taxonomy): Bacteria > Pseudomonadati > Pseudomonadota > Gammaproteobacteria > Pseudomonadales > Pseudomonadaceae > Pseudomonas > Pseudomonas sp. ME-P-057. Next base: position 106,765 of record NZ_JARVSX010000011.1, on the reverse strand, counting down.
CCACCGGATCAGGCGTGCTCGACCACCGACTTGGGTTTATTCACCGTCGTATGATGGGAAAACACGATGCAGCCGATGAGGCGGGAAAACAGGCCGAGGGTTTCGACGAGGTCCGGGTCTTCGAAGGCGCTGGCCTTGGAGTCGAGCAGGCACAGCGCGCCGAACAACTGGCCGTCCGGGAGGGTGATCGGCACGCCGATGTAGCTCTCGATCGCATAGCGCTTCACCACAGGGCGGCCGGCGTAGCGGTCGCTCTGGCTGATGCTGGGGATGATCAGCGCCTGTGGGTTTTGGCGCAGCTCGTTGCAAAGCGTCGTTTCCAGTTCGAGCACTTCGCCTTCTTCTATGCCGATGTGGATCTCGTCATAGACCGCACACGCAACCCATTGCGATTCAGTGAACTTGGCGATGCCGGCAAAGCGCATACCGGTCAGTCGCGTCACCAGCTTGAGGATGTTGGTGGTTGCTTCAACTTCGGCGATGGCCGAACGCTCGGCAATGGTCAGCAAATCCGGGCAGAGCAAGGAATCCAAAGCCATTGTCGGCTCCATGTCAATGTGGGGTGGCGGCCGGGCGGGGCCACACATGACGCGCAGATTAGCATTTTGTAGGGCGAGCGTATCTGCCGCTCGGCACGGTGCGACCATTTGCCATGGCAGGCCCGGTTGAAACCGGGCGGGGCATTTAGAGTTGGTGGGTAAAGCGCTGCACCGCACCGACCACTTGGCGCGCGCCTTCCTGGATCTCGACGATCACGCTGCCGGCCTGGTTGGCCAGCGACAGGCCTTGCTCCGCCTGGCTGCGCGTGCTGCCCATGTCCCTGACCACATCATCCACCAGCTTCTGGTTTTGCTGCACGACCGCAACGATCTCCTCGGTTGCGGTGCTGGTGCGCCCGGCAAGCTGACGGACCTCGTCGGCGACCACCGCAAAGCCACGGCCTTGCTCGCCGGCTCGCGCGGCTTCGATGGCGGCGTTGAGTGCCAGCAGGTTGGTTTGCTGAGCAATACCGCCGATGGTCTGCACGATGGTGCTGATCAGCAGCGACTGTTTGCCCAGTGCCTCCATGCCATGGGAGGCGGAGAGCATCTGGTCGGCAATGCCGTTCATGGTTTCGACCGTGTCGTTGATGACCGCCGCCCCGCGCTGCGCCGAGACGTCGGTACGCTGGGAGATCTCGAACGCTGTCCCGGCGGCGACGTTGATTTCGGCTTCGCGCCGAACCTGATCGGTAATCACCGTTGCGAACTTGACCACTTTGTAGAGCTGGCCCTGGGTGTCATGCACCGGGTTGTAGGTTGCTTCCAGCCATACCTCTTCGCCACGGCTGTTGATGCGCTTGAAGCGGTCAGCGACGAACTCGCCGTTGTTCAGGCGTTTCCAGAAGGCGCGGTATTCTTCGGTGGCTGCAAATTTCGGGTCGCAGAACAGGCTGTGATGTTTGCCGACGATCTGCTCGGTGCTGTAGCCCATTTCCTTGAGAAACGACTGGTTGGCCTTGAGCACGTGACCACTGAGGTCAAACTCGATGACGGCGGTGGAGCGCAGCAGGGCGTTGATGAACGACTCGTTCTCCCGGGCCTTGTTGATTTCCTGGGTGACATTGGTGGCCAGGCACTTGAGCGCGATCAGGCGGCCTTGTTCGTCCTTGAACGGCGACCAGGTCGCGCGGATCCAGATCAGGGAACCATTCTTGCTGATGAACCGATAGTTGTCGGTCACTGCGGTGCCGTTGGCCGCCGCTGCTTTGAAGTCGCGGAAGCAAGGCATGGTCGCCACATAGGTCGGCACGAACGACGCCATGGGCTTGCCGATCAGTTCATCTGCCGAATAGCCAATCGCGGCGCAGAATTTCGCGTTCGCATCCGAGATACGCAGTTCTGAATCCACGCTCAGCGAGAGCATTTCATTCATCAAGGCATCATGGAAATGCTTGAGCGTGATGAGCTCTGCGCTAAGGGTGGACACTTGCTTTTTGATCCGGGAATTAAACATCTGCTGCTCCGTGAATAGGCTCCATCCCCTGATGTCGGCGTTTGGATCCCGAAATTAAGGCCGATCGTCTGAATTGTTTATAGATCAGCTTGGGCAGGGTGGAGGCGAATCGAGGAATTGCGGACAAGAAAAAGCCCGCGATGGGGGGTGCGGGCTTAAAGTCAGTCTTGGAGGAGCAAATGAAGAGTACCGCCCTCAATGTGAAAAACCTGTGAACACATCTCAACAACGCTTAGTAAATAGCATCGCTCAAAAATGCCTTCACGATGGACTTCGCTGAAGGGCTGACTTTCTGATCGCCCAGCTCCTTGGTCGTGAACCATTTACAGTCAGCGATCTCATTGTGGGGTGCCGGGGTTGCGATCATCGTCACCGACACTTCAAAGACGTGATGCAGCACCGCGCCACCCTCGAATCGGGTCACGTAGGCGAGGTCCTCCAGGATAAGCCCGGTTTCCTCCCGCAGCTCGCGCGCGGCGGCCTGTGCCGGCGATTCGTCGGCCTCGACCTTGCCGCCCGGCAGCGTCCAGCGTGCTTTGGGTTTGCGCACATAGAGAATCCGGTTGTCCCGGCGGCAAATCACTGTGGCTCGTTCTTTCATTGGCATTTCTCCACCGCTCAACCCCGTAAAGACTCCGGCTATCCCTGCGCGTTCACGTGGCTGTCATAAAAGCTTCATAAACCATTGGAAGCACTAACGGTGCCAATGTTCCGTTGACTCTTATGAATCGGCCGGTGTTCAGAAAATCGTAGCTGCTTGTGGTCTTTTCCGATCGTTTCCACCTGCCATCGGCATTGAAGGTGATGGGCGGTAGAGGATGCTGGTGCTTCATGCGCGTTATTGGCGCGCACCGCACATTCGTGGGGCCTGAGTGTGGGGCGGTGTGGCCATCCGTAGCGGCGGATTCGGCGCATGCCTATCCGTATCGAGACCAAATGACTGCCGGGAGAGCGCAAATAGTTGAAACGCCTGCAGTTCTTCACGCTTCTTTCCGCGCCTGGGTCTGTGGCACACTTTCTGCTGTCTATTCCGTTGTGGCAAACGGTGTTCCGCTATAGCGGAATAAACATGACGGTTGGAGGTTCTCTCATGCGGCGCGGATTCCTTTCTATGAAAGCTTGTGCACTGGCCCTGATGACAGCAGCGACGTTCGCGACGACGGCCTTCGCTGCCGACAGCAAGCTCGACAGCGTCTTGCAGCGCGGTCATTTGATCGTCGGGACCGGGAGCACCAATGCTCCCTGGCACTTCCAGGGGGCGGACGGCAAGCTGCAGGGCTTTGATATCGACATCGCGCGCATGGTCGCCAAAGGGCTTTTCAACGACCCGAGCAAAGTCGAGTTCGTGGTGCAGTCGTCCGACGCACGGATACCGAACCTTCTGACCGACAAGGTGGACATGAGCTGCCAGTTCATCACCGTCACCGCCAGCCGCGCGCAGCAGGTGGCTTTCACCTTGCCGTATTACCGCGAAGGCGTCGCACTGCTGTTGCCGACCAACAGCAAGTACAAGGAGATCGACGATCTCAAGGGCGCAGGGGACGGCGTCACGGTTGCCGTGCTGCAAAACGTCTACGCCGAGGAATTGGTGCACCAGGCGCTGCCCAAGGCCAAGGTCGATCAATACGACAGCGTCGATCTGATGTACCAGGGCATCAACTCCGGTCGCGCCGATGCCGCCGCCACCGATCAGTCTTCGGTCAAGTACCTGATGGTGCAGAACCCCGGTCGCTATCGCTCGCCGTCGTTTGCCTGGAGTCCGCAAACCTACGCCTGCGCCGTCAAGCGTGGCGATCAGGACTGGCTGAACTTCGTCAACACCGCACTGCATGAAGCCATGACCGGTGTGGAATTTCCGGCCTACGCCGAGTCGTTCAAGAAGTGGTTCGGCGTCGATCTGCCGACCCCTGCGATCGGCTTTCCGATGGAATACAAATAACGCTGTGCGGCTTACATGACTCTCTGAAGGGGTAGGGATGGCCGTGTTGCCGTCCCGTCCCAGGACTTGCTGACCATGAATTATCAGCTGAATTTTGCCGCCGTCTGGCGGGATTTCCCCAGTTTGCTCGCGGGGCTGGGGCTTGGCCTTGAGCTGGCCCTGATCTCGATTGCCATCGGTTGCGTGATCGGCATGATGGCGGCGTTCGCCATGCTTTCACGGTACCGCGCACTGCGGGTGGTGGCGTCCATATACGTAACGGTGGTGCGCAATACGCCCATTCTGGTGCTGATCCTGTTGATCTACTTCGCCTTGCCGGGGATGGGCATTCGTCTGGACAAGATCCCGTCGTTCATTGTGACGCTGTCACTGTATGCCGGCGCTTACCTGACCGAAGTGTTTCGTGCAGGCCTGCTGAGCATCCACAAGGGCCAGCGCGAGGCCGGGCTGGCCATCGGCCTTGGCGAGTGGCAGGTGCGTGCTTACATCGTGGTACCGGTGATGCTGCGCAACGTGTTGCCGGCGCTGTCCAACAACTTCATATCCCTGTTCAAGGACACGTCTCTGGCCGCCGCAATTGCGGTGCCGGAACTGACCTATTACGCGCGCAAGATCAACGTCGAGAGCTACCGGGTGATTGAAACCTGGCTGGTGACCACGGCGCTGTACGTCGCGGCCTGTTACCTCATTGCCATGCTGCTGCGTTATCTCGAACAGCGCCTGGCGATTCGCCGCTAGGAGGCCCTGACCATGTATGAACAACCTGGTTGGTTGCAGGAGTTGTGGGTTGCCCGAGAAACGTTGTGGGCAGGGTTTTTGACCAGCGTGCAGTGCGCGGGGCTGGCGATTGTCTTCGGCACGGTGATCGGCGTGTTTGCCGGGCTGGTGCTGACCTACGGCAAATGGTGGGCGCGCCTGCCGTTTCGGGCCTATGTCGATCTGATACGCGGCACGCCGGTGTTCGTCCTCGTGCTGGCCTGCTTTTACATGGCACCGGCGCTGGGCTGGCAGATCGGCGCGTTCCAGGCCGGCGCCCTGGGGCTGACGCTGTTCTGCGGCTCGCACGTCGCCGAAATTGTACGCGGTGCGCTGCAGGCGATACCGCGCGGGCAGCTGGAAGCCGGCAAAGCCATAGGCCTGACGTTTCCCCAGTCCCTCGGTTACGTGCTGCTGCCTCAGGCCCTGCGGCAGATATTGCCGACCTGGGTCAATTCGTCCACCGAGATTGTCAAGGCCTCCACGCTGCTGTCGGTAATCGGCGTCGCCGAGTTGTTGCTCAGCACCCAGCAGGTGATCGCGCGCAATTTCATGACTCTGGAGTTTTACCTGTTCGCCGGCTTTCTTTTCTTCGTCATTAACTACGCCATCGAGCTTCTTGGGCGGCAAATCGAAAAACGGGTGGCCTTGCCATGACACAGACTCAAACCGCGACTGCCGCCCCGGCTCTGTTGAGCATCGAAGGGCTGCAAAAATCCTACGGCCCGGTCGAAGTGCTCAAGGGCGTCGATCTGAAGATGAACAAGGGCAACGTGGTGACCCTGATCGGCTCCAGCGGCTCCGGCAAGACCACGCTGCTGCGTTGCGTCAATCTGCTCGAAGAGTTTCAGGGCGGGCACATTCGCCTGGAAGGCCAGGACATCGGTTACAGCGACGTCAGCGGAAAACGCGTGCGCCATCCCGAGAAGCTCATCGCGCAGCACCGGGCGATGACGGGCATGGCGTTCCAGCAGTTCAATCTGTTCCCGCACCTCACCGCCCTGCAAAACGTCAGCCTCGGCTTGCTCAAGGTGAAGAAGCTGCCGAAGGATCAAGCCGTCGCCCTGGCGGAAAAATGGCTGGAGCGCGTCGGCCTGCTGGAGCGTCGCAATCACTTTCCGGGGCAGTTGTCCGGCGGTCAGCAGCAGCGCGTGGCGATTGCACGCGCCATTGCGATGAACCCCAGCCTGATGCTCTTCGATGAGGTGACCTCGGCGCTCGACCCGGAACTGGTGGGCGAGGTGCTCAGCGTCATCAAGGGCCTGGCGGAAGAGGGCATGACCATGTTGCTGGTGACCCACGAAATGCGCTTTGCCTACGAGGTCTCTGATCAGATCGTCTTCATGAACCAGGGGCGCATTGAAGAGCAGGGCCCGCCCAAGACACTGTTTGAACAACCCAAGTCAGCCCGATTGGCTGAATTCCTCAAGAACATCCGTTTTTAAAACGCTCAATCAAAGGAGATTTTCATGAGCATTACTCGTTACGGTGCCGGCAGTACCGCAGGTGGCGGCCAGCCACGCCCATTCGCACGCGCCGTCGAAGCCGATGGCTGGCTGCATGTGTCCGGTCAGGTGCCGGCTGAAAACGGTGAGATCATCAACGGCGGGATCGTCGAGCAGACCCATAAAACCATGCAAAACCTGGTGGCGATTCTGACGGAAGCCGGGTACGGCCTCGAAGACGTCGTGCGGGTCGGCGTATGGCTGGAAGACCCGCGGGATTTCTGGAGCTTCAACAAGGTGTTTGGCGAGTACTTCTCCCCGGAACACGCGCCCGCCCGCGCCTGCGTACAGGCCAGCATGATGGTGGATTGCAAAGTCGAGATCGATTGCATCGCCTACAAGAAGAAGTAGGGAGCAGCGGCAAGCTTTAAACTGCAAGCTGCAAGTCGGCAGAGCGCTGATGCAACACGTGCCGCTTGAAACTTGCAGCTTGAAACTTTCTTCTAGCCTGGAGCTGGTCCAATGACCGAAGACACCATCAAACGCCGGGCGCGAGGTTTGGACCGGGCGTTCGATATTCTCGATTTTCTCAAGGAGACCGGTACGCCGCTTCGGCCCAACGAGATCGCCAGTGGCATCGGCAGCCCCAAGTCGACGGTGTATGAACTGGTGAGTTCGCTGCTGGAGCGGCGCATTCTGGAGACGGTCGGCAAAGACGGCCACGTGTACCTGGGGCGGCAGCTGTACTTCCTGGGTCAGGCGCATTTGCGCCACTTCGATTTCACCCGCGAGGCCGAAGTCAGCCTGGGTGAGATCGTCGAGCAGACCCGGGAAACCGCACAGATGTGCCTGCTCAACGGGCGCAAGTACACCGTCGCGCTGATGAAAGAGGGCGCGCGGCATTTTCGTATTTCCTCGGATATCGGCGAAGACGCCCCGATCCCGTGGACCGCATCCGGGCGCCTGCTGCTCGGGCACCTGTCGGATCAGGCCATCATTGACCTGATCGACGACGAAGACTTCATTCTTCCGGATGGCAAGCGCCTGCCGGTCGAGACGTTGCTGGCCGAGATCCGCCAGGCCCACCAGGACGGTTTTTTTTCCTTCGACAGCATTGCCGACACCTTCACCCATTGCTTCGCCGCGCCGGTCCGCGACAAGCAGGGCATCTGCATTGCCACCTTGTGCATCGTCGCGCCGCGTGCCGACGCTACCGCGCACTATGCGCATTACCGACAGGTGCTGATCAACAGCGCCAACGGCCTTGCCCGGCGGGTCATCGAATAGCGTCGTCGATAGCGGCGCATGACTCACACGAACAACGACATCAGGAGAACAGACATGAGCATTGCCGCGATCGAAAAAGGCGCCACGCAGCCAGGCGACCACTTGGTGCGCGACGTCAGCCTGCCCGCGCTGGTCATCCACGACAAGGCGCTGGAACACAACCTGCGCTGGATGCAGAAGTTTGTCAGCGACAGCGGTGCCGAGCTGGCGCCCCATGGCAAGACCAGCATGGTGCCGGCGTTATTCCGGCGGCAATTGCAGCATGGCGCGTGGGGCATGACCCTGGCCACGGCGGTGCAGACCCGTGCGGCATACGCCCACGGCGTCCGGCGCGTGTTGATGGCCAACCAACTGGTGGGTGCGCCGAACATGGCGATCATCGCCGAGATGCTCGGCGACGGGATGTTTGACTTTCACTGCATGGTCGACCACCCGGACAACGTCGCCGCGTTGGGCGAATTCTTTGGCGGCAAGGGGCTACAGCTCAATGTCATGATTGAGTATGGCGTAGTCGGTGGACGCTGCGGATGCCGCAGCGAGGCCGACGTCATGGCATTGGCTGATGCAATCGCCGCTCAACCTGCACTTAAACTGACCGGCATCGAAGGTTATGAAGGCGTGATTCACGGCGATCAGGCGGTTGCCGGTATACGTGAGTTCGCGACCTCGCTGGTGCGCCTCGCCGTGACCTTGCAGGACAAGGACGCATTCGCTCTGGAGCGGCCAATCGTGACAGCGTCCGGGTCAGCGTGGTACGACCTGATCGCCGAAGAATTCGACAAGCAGCAGGTGCGCGAGCGGTTCCTCAGCGTGTTGCGCCCCGGCAGTTACGTGGTTCACGACCACGGCATCTACAAAGAGGCCCAGTGCTGCGTGCTCGACCGTCGCCACGACCTGAGCGAGGGTTTGCAGCCGGCCATGGAAGTATGGGCCCACGTACAGTCCATGCCGGAACCGGGTTTTGCGGTGATCGCCATGGGCAAGCGTGACGTGGCATTTGACGCCGGGATGCCCAACCCGATCAGGCGCTACCGTCCGGGGACAGTTCCGGCGCAGAGCGACGATGTCAGCGGCTGCGCAGTGACGGCGGTGATGGACCAGCACGCGTTCATGACCGTTGCGCCAGGGTGCGAGCTGAAGGTAGGCGACATCGTGTCGTTCGGCACCTCGCACCCTTGCCTGACCTTCGACAAATGGCGGACGGGTTGCCTGGTCGGCGATGATCTGTGTGTCATTGAATCTTTTGAAACCTGCTTCTGACAGGAGTCAGCCATGAGTGAAATGGTCAGTCACAGCTATCCGCGTGTTGCGTTGATCGGCGAATGCATGATCGAGCTGCAACAGCATGCCAACGGCTCGCTCAAGCAGAGCTTCGGTGGTGACACGCTGAACACCGCGGTGTACCTGTCGCGGCTGCTGGGCTCGGCGGCGCAGGTGGACTACGTCACCGCCCTGGGCGACGACAGTTTCAGCGACGCCATGTGCCAGGTCTGGGCCGATGAAGGCATCGGCCTGAGCCGGGTGCAGCGTCTGCCGGGAAGGCTGCCGGGTTTGTATTGCATACAGACCGACGCCAGTGGCGAGAGACGCTTTCTCTACTGGCGCAACGAAGCCGCCGTGCGCGAATGCTTCACCACCCCGGCCGCTGAACCGGTGCTGGCTGCGTTGCCGGATTATGACGTGCTGTATTTCAGCGGCATCACCCTGGCGGTACTGGGCGAGGTGGGCAGGGCACGCTTGTTGTCGACGCTGGGCGATGCGCGGGACCGCGGCGCGCGGGTGGTCTTCGACAACAATTACCGGCCTCGGCTGTGGCGCAGCGTCGAGCAGGCACGCCAGGCTTATCGGGCCGTTATGCATGAGGTCGATCTGGCGCTGCTGACTGAGGAGGACGAGCAAGCTTTGTTCGATTACGCCGACGGCGAGCAGATCATGCAGGCGTATCGAGACATGGGCGTCAGCGAGGTGGTGATCAAGCGCGGCGCTCAGAGCTGCTTGATCAGCGTCGATGACCGCCGGCACGAGGTGGCCGCCCACCCGGTGCAGCGAGTCGTCGACACTACCGCGGCGGGCGACTCTTTCAGCGCCGCTTACCTGGCCCTGCGATTGCGTGGCGGCAGCCCGGAAGATGCTGCGCAGGCCGGGCATCGATTGGCGAGCCTGGTGATTCAACACCCCGGCGCGTTGATTCCCAGAAGTGTGATGCCGATCTGAACGGGTAATGGTCGGTGTGCCCACCGGCCTATTCCCGGCTAAAGCCGGTCCCACTAGAGTGTCGTGCCCATTCAGTGAGGGCGGTGGTGGGGCCTAACTGAAGGAACGCGGCCCCCTTGTGGGACCGGCTTCAGCCGAAAAGGGGCCGCGCAAACCCTGTGGGGCCGGCTTCAGCCGGGAAGGCGTCTGGCGTCACGCTGCAAATTTGAGGATGCCCAAATCGGCTTATTCCCGGCTTCAGCCGGGTAGGGGCCGCGCAAACCCTGTGGGACCGGCTGTAGCCGGGGAGGCGGCAGTGTGAACACCCAACATTCCACGACAGCCTATCAATCCCGATAAAACACTTGCACCAGGTGATACCCGAATTTGCTTTTGACCGGACCGTGTACCGTGCGCAACGGCTTTTTGAATATCACCTGGTCAATGGCGCCGACCATCTGCCCGGGCCGCACTTCACCCAGATCCCCGCCACGCTTGCCACTCGGGCAGGTTGAGTATTTCTTCGCCAGCACGTCGAACGCCTCGCCTTTGGCAATGCGCTGCTTGAGTTGCTCGGCTTCTTCAGCGGTTTTGACCAGAATGTGACGGGCTTGAGCTTTCATGATGAACCAGACGTCTCGATAAAAAAGCGGCGCATTATGCCTTTGCCGGGCGTTTTCGGGTAATTTCCCACACTTCGGCCGGACAAACGTCCGCAGCCCGGCTTACCGGCGCCTGGAGCGGCATGCTGGCAAACAAGCCGAACGTTGAATCGGGCCCAATGTCGACTCAGTGTAGGCCTGCAGTCTCCTCAAACCTCTTGTGCGGTGTTGCCTTATGGATTTTCCGGCGTTGTTGAAGGTGCTCTCCACTCAGGATGGGTCAGATCTTTACCTGTCTACCGGCGCGCCGCCCTGCGCCAAGTTCAATGGCGTGCTCAAGCCATTGGGCACTGAGGCGTTCAAACCCGGTGACGTGGCGCTGATTGCCGCCGGCATCATGGACGCCGAGCAGCGCCATGATTTCGAGCGCGACCTGGAGATGAATCTGGCGTTCTCACTGTCCGGGGTGGGGCGCTTTCGCATCAACATCTTCAAGCAGCGCAACGAAGTGTCCATCGTCGCGCGCAACATCAAGCTCGACATCCCCAAGTTTGAGGACCTGCACCTGCCGCCGGTGCTGCTCGATGTGATTATGGAGAAACACGGGCTGGTGCTGTTCGTGGGCGCGACCGGGTCAGGCAAATCGACGTCGCTGGCGGCGTTGATCGATCACCGCAACCGTCATGCCAGCGGTCACATCATCACCATCGAAGACCCTGTGGAATTCATTCACAAGCACAAACGCTCCATCATCAATCAGCGCGAAGTCGGCGTGGACACCCGCAGCTTTCACGCGGCGTTGAAGAACACCCTGCGTCAGGCGCCGGACGTGATTCTGATCGGCGAAATCCGTGACCGTGAAACCATGGAGCACGCGCTGGCGTTCGCCGATACCGGCCACCTGGCGATCTCGACGCTGCACGCCAACAACGCCAATCAGGCGCTGGATCGCATCATCAATTTCTTCCCTGAAGAGCGGCGGCCGCAGTTGCTGCATGACCTGGGCAACAACCTCAAGGCTTTTGTCTCGCAACGGCTGGTGAAAACCACTGACGGAAAACGTCGCGCGGCGGTGGAGGTGATGCTTGGCACGCCGACCATTCGTGACCTGATCCACCGCAACGAACTGACCGAGCTCAAGGGCATCATGGAAAAGTCCACCAATCTTGGCATGCAGACGTTTGACAACGCGCTCTATGACCTGGCGGTGGAGGGTGCGATTACCGAAGACGAAGCGCTGAAAAACGCGGACTCGGCCAACAACGTGCGCCTGCGGCTCAAGCTGCACAGCGAAAACGGGCCATCGACCATCGCCACTGCGCCGCGTGCGCCGCAACCGGCCGCGCAGGTGAATGTGAAGGACTGGGGGCTGGTGGACGAGCGCGATGAGCCGGGGAACTGAAAGATAAGCTTCGCTGCCTACTGCGGGTGAAGACGACGCACGATCCGCGGGAGGCGGCTTGCTGGCGAACGCGGTGGGTCATTGACATTTTCGTATCTGGCACACCGCGTTCGCCAGCAAGCCGGCTCCTGCAGGTTTTCACCTGCTATCTATTTTGCAGTGCGTGATTTCACCCGTGATCAATGGTGCGGTGCGACGCCTGACGCTTTCCCGGCTAAAGCCGGTCCTACTTAAAGCATCAGCGGTGTTTCTGGAGGTATAGGGTCTGACTGTAGGAGCGCGCTTGCCCGCGAATGCGATGTGTCAGCGCCATCCATTCGCCTGACCCAACGCCTTCGCCAGCAAGCCGGCTCCTACAGGTTTCACCCCGGGGTCAATTTTTCCGGTTCGAGATTTCAACCACCATCAATGTTGCGGTGCGAGATTTCAACCGTGATCAATTTTCCGGTACGAGGTTTCAGCCGTGATCAATGTTGCGGTGCGAGATTTCAACCGTGATCAGTGTTGCGATGCAACACCTGACGCTTTACCGGCTAACGCCGGTCTCACTCACGGCATCTGCGGTGTGTCCGGGTGTATGCGTTGTGACTGTAGGAGCCGGCTTGCTGGCGAAAGCATTGGTCCAGTCGCCGCTTTCATCACTGACCAACCGCATTCCCAGCAAGCCGGTTCCTACGGACCGCGCATTCAGCCAGCAGGCGTCTGGGTCTGCTTTATATTCGACAGAGCAGGGCACCTACCGCGCCAGCCATCCGCCGTCGATATTCCACGCCGCGCCTCGGACTTGCGCGCCGGCCTCACTGCACAGGAACAAGGTCAGCTCGCCCAATTGCGACGGCGTGACAAACTCCAGCGACGGCTGTTTCTCCGCCAGCAGGTCATGTTTGGCTTGCTCAAGGTCCCCGGTTTCGGCGGCGCGGTCATCGATCTGCTTCTGCACCAGTGGCGTCAGCACCCAGCCCGGGCAAATCGCGTTGCAGGTCACCTGAGTGGCGGCGGTCTCCAGCCCAACGACTTTGGTAAGCCCGATCACCCCATGCTTGGCCGCCACATACGCCGCTTTGCCCGTTGATCCGACAAGCCCGTGCACCGAGGCGATGTTGACGATGCGCCCCCAGCCCCTGGCGCGCATAGCCGGCAGACTCAGTCGCGTGGTGTGGAAGACCGAAGACAGGTTGATGGCGATGATCTTGTCCCAGCTCTCCACCGGAAAGTCTTCCACCGCATCCACATGCTGGATCCCCGCGTTATTCACCAGAATGTCGACGCCGCCAAACTCGCGCTCCGCGTAGGCAATCATGTCGGCGATCTGCGCCACATCACTGACGTCGGCGGGGTGGTGGCCGACCTTGCCGCCATACTGCCTGACCTGCTCGATCACCGCCGATGCATCGCCAAAGCCATTAAGCACCAGATCGGCACCGGCTTTGGCCAGCGTCAGCGCGATGCCCAGACCGATGCCGCTGGTGGACCCGGTCACCAATGCCGTTTTGCCTTGCAGACTCATGTTGTGTTCCTCATACGATGCCGGTTGCATAGAAAACCCCGATTACCACAAACACCGCGAGTGTCTTGATGATCGTGATGCCGAAGATGTCCTTGTAAGCCTCGCGGTGGGTCAGGCCTGTCACCGCCAGCAGGGTGATTACCGCGCCGTTGTGCGGCAGGGTGTCCATGCCGCCGCTGGCCATGGCGGCGACACGGTGCAGCACTTCCAACGGGATATTCGCCGCGTGGGCGGCGGCAATGAAGCTGTCGGACATCGCAGCCAGGGCGATGCTCATGCCGCCGGATGCGGACCCGGTAATCCCGGCCAGCAGCGTCACGGTGATCGCTTCGTTGACCAGCGGATTGGGGATGCTTTTGAGCCCGTCGGCCAGCACCAGAAAGCCAGGCAACGAGGCGATCACCGCGCCAAAACCGTATTCGGACGCGGTGTTCATCGCCGCCAGCAGCGCGCCGCTGACGGCACCCTTACTGCCTTCGGCCAGTTTCGATTTGACGGTGGTAAAGGCAAACACCAGCACAAAGAGAATCCCGACCAGCAAGGCCGCCTCCACCGCCCAGATCGCCGTGATTTTGGAGATTTCAGTCTGCACCGGCGTCGCCATGCCCGGCAGCGCCAGGGTGTGGGTCTTGCCGTACCACTGGGGAATCCATTGCGTGAACAGCAAGTTCATGACCCCCACCAGCAACAGCGGAGCGAGTGCTACCCATGGGTTGGGCAGGGCGATGTCGGCAGGGGTGTCCGGCTCGTTACGCAGTTCGGTGCCGTAGCCTTCGCCCGCGCGCTGCGCCTTGTTGCGCTGGCGCTGAAGAAACAACATGCCGACGCTGAACACGAACGCCGTGCCGATCAACCCCAGCCACGGTGCGGCCCACGCGGTGGTGTTGAAGAACGTGGACGGGATGATGTTCTGGATCTGTGGCGTGCCAGGCAGGGCGTCCATGGTGAACGAGAAGGCGCCGAGGGCGATGGTCGCCGGAATCAACCGCTTCGGGATGTTGCTCTGACGGAACATCTCCGCCGCGAAGGGATAGACCGCAAACACCACCACGAACAGCGAAACACCACCGTATGTCAGCAGCGCGCAGACCAGCACGATGACCAGCATCGCCTGACGCGTTCCCAGCAAGCGAATGGCCGCTGCAACGATGGAGCGGGAGAAGCCGGACAATTCAATCAGCTTGCCAAACACGGCGCCCAGCAGGAAGACCGGAAAGTAGAGTTTGACGAAGCCGACCATTTTGTCCATGAACACGCCGGTGAAGGCCGGCGCCACGGCAGAGGGGTCGGTGAGCAGCACTGCACCGAGCGCCGCAATGGGCGCGAAAAGGATGACGCTGTAACCCCGGTACGCAGCCAGCATCAGCAGCGTGAGGGCCGCTAAAGCGATGATCACACTCATCGAGTGTCTCCTGTTGTTTTTGTTATGGATGCGGCGATGCCGCGCAACAGGAGGTATAGCCACTTTCGTGCCACTGCGCCAAGTGGCTGACTTTATTACGTTTTTTTGCTATTGGATTGCTCAATCCCATAAGACTGTCCAGCAATTGAGACTGTCCGCAGGGTTTTACAGCCAGAGGCTGCCGCATTCATCCCTGTCAGCCGCTCTAAACAGGCGGCGGTGTGGCAGTCCACCTGTGTGGATGCGAGTCTCAGGATTGAGACTCGGCAATCCCCAGCGCCGCCATCTTCTTGTACAGAGTGGAGCGACCGAGGCCCAGCTGCCGGGCCGCCAGCACGACATTGCCCGCACATTGGGCCAGCTTCGCCTGGATCAGCTCGCGGTCGAAATGCTGGCGGGCCTCGCTGTAAGTCTGATCGTTTGACGCCGGAGACAGCGAACCGCGGGGCGAAGTCACCGGCACCAGTGTGCCGATCGCAGCGCGGATGTCGCCAGGGGTGAGCAGCAGATCGTCACTCAACAGCGCAGCACGTTCCAGCACGTTGCGCAGTTCGCGAATATTGCCCGGCCAGGCGTGTTGCGCGAGGATCGACATCGCGGCAGGCGCCAGTTCGTGCTGGCTGCGCAGGTCCTCGAGAATGGCCTCGGTCAACGCCGGAATGTCGTCCAGACGCTCGCGTAACGGCGGCACCGTGATCGGCAGCACGCTCAGCCGGTAATAAAGATCGGCGCGGAATTCGCCTCGTTTGATCGCGGCTTCCAGGTCGGTGGAAGTCGCAGCGATCAGGCGCACGTCACTCTTGAGCAACTGATTGGAACCCACCGGCTCGTATTCTTTCTCCTGGAGCACGCGCAACAATTTGCTTTGCAGCGGCAGGGGCATGTCGCCGATCTCGTCCAGAAACAGCGTTCCACCTTCGGCCAGGTGCAGCTTGCCATGGCGCCCTTTGCGGTCGGCGCCGGTGAAAGCGCCCGGCGCGGTGCCGAAGAACTCTGCCTCCAGCAACGCTTCGGGGATGGCCGCACTGTTGATGCTGATGAATGGCTTGTGCGCTCGCGGAGAGGTGTTGTGCACGGCGTGGGCCAGCAGCTCTTTCCCGGTGCCGGTCTCGCCAAGCAACAACACTGGCGAGTCGCTGCTGGCGCTGCGGCGCGCCCGGCGTTTCACTTCAAGACTCGCCTCGCTGGTGCCGATGAAGTGCGCAAAACTGTATTTGGCCTGGCGCGCGCGAAGCTGCGAGCGGGTCGAGGCCAGCTCCTGCTGCATGCTCGAATAGCGCTTGAGCAGTGGCGACAGCGCGTGCAGCTCGTCAAACAGGGCGAAGCCGATGGCGCCGATCACCGCGCCGCCGTCGTCGTGAATGGGCAGGCGCATGACCACCAGCGGATCCTTTGCCGTGTCCATCATGTCCAGCAGGATCGGCTGGCCATTGCTCGCGACCTGGCGCAGCAAACTGCCGGGGATCACCTGCTCGCAGGGCTGGCCGACCGCGCGACTCGGGTCTTCCAGGCCGAAGCGGCGGGCGTACCGCTCGTTGATCCAGACAATGCGGGCGTCGCGGTCAACGATGACCGTGCCCTCACTGGACTGCTCGATGATCTCGAAAAGCGAACGGATCGCCAATCGCCGAACGCGTCGGTAATCCTTGAGGCTCTCGCTGTCTTTCATGCGCGGTTCCATCCATCGTGTTTCTCGGCACCTGGCCGCACAGACTACGGGTTGATACTTGCCTCAGTTAAAGCCGGGGTGCGCCGCTGCGAGCAATTCCCGGGTGTAGGGGTGCTGCGGGGCATCGAACACATCATGGCTCGCGCCGCGCTCCACCACTTTGCCGTCCTTGACCACAATCATGTCATGGGCCAGGGCCTTGACCACGGCCAGGTCATGGCTGATGAACAGGTACGTCAGCCCGTGTTTTTCCTGCAATTGGCGCAGCAACGCGACGACCTGCTTCTGCACCGTACGGTCAAGCGCAGAGGTCGGTTCGTCGAGCAGTATCAAGGCAGGTTTGAGCACAAGGGCACGGGCAATGGCGATGCGTTGTCGCTGCCCGCCGGAAAACTCATGGGGGTAGCGGTGCCGGCTCGACGGGTCGATGCCGACTTCCTCCAGCGCCCGGATCACTTCGGCCTCACAGCTGGCCTTGTCCAGGTCGCTGTGAACTTCCAAACCCTCGCTGATGATCTGTGCCACCGACATGCGCGGGCTGAGGCTGCCGTAAGGGTCCTGAAAGACGACTTGCATCTGCTTGCGCCACGGGCGCATCTGCTTTTGCGTCAGGCTGTCGAGCGCATGACCCTTGAAACGGATACTGCCACGCGATTCCAGCAAGCGCAGGATTGCCTGACCAAGTGTCGATTTGCCTGAACCCGATTCGCCAACAATGCCCAGGGTTTTGCCGCGCTCAATGCTGAGGCTGATGTCGTCGACAGCCTTCAGGTACTCGTGATGCCGGTTGAATATCCCGCCGCCGAGGGAGAACCAGACGCGCAGATTATCGACTTCCAGCACTTTTTCGCGGCTGTCACGGGGCAGCGGCTCGCCCGCCGGCTCAGCATCCAGCAGCAGGCGGCTGTAAGGGTGCTGCGGGTTTTTAAACAGCAGCTGACAGTTGGACTGCTCGACGATTTCCCCGGCGCGCATCACGCAGACCCGCTGGGCGATGCTGTGCACCAGGTTGAGATCGTGACTGATCAGCAACAGCGACATGTTCAGGCGTTGCTGCAGTTGTTTGAGCAGCAGCAGGATCTTGCGCTGTACGGTGACGTCAAGCGCCGTGGTCGGCTCGTCGGCGATCAGCAATTCAGGCTCGCAGGCCAGGGCCATGGCGATCATCACCCGCTGGCGCTGGCCGCCGGACAACTCATGCGGATAGGCCTTGAGGCGCTTCTTGGGGTGTTGAATGCCGACCAGCTCCAGCAACTCGATGATCCGCGCCTGGGCTGCCTTGCCGGCCAGGCCCTTGTGCAGCAACAAGGTCTCGCCGATTTGCCGGGACACCGTGTGCAGCGGGTTCAGCGAGGTCATCGGCTCCTGGAAGATCATCGCGATCTGGTTGCCGCGCAATTCGCGCATGACGTTGCCGTCGGCGCCAAGCAATTCCTTGCCGCGATAACGGATGCTGCCGGTACTCAGCGTGCCGGCCTGTGGCAGCAGTTGCAGGATCGAGTGAGCCGTCACCGACTTGCCCGAGCCCGATTCGCCAACCAGCGCCAGGCATTCGCCAGCGGGGATGTCCAGGCTGATGTGCTTGACCACGGTGTTGCCGTTGAACGACACCGAAAGGTCGCGGATTTCGATCAGGTTTTCGGACATCTCAAGACCTCGGGTCGAAGGCATCCCGCAGGGCCTCGCCAATGAACACCAGCAGCGACAGGATCAGCGCCAGGGTAAAAAACGCCGTGAAGCCGAGCCAGGGCGCCTGCAGATTCTGCTTGCCCTGGGCGATCAGCTCACCCAGCGAGGCGCTGCCGGCCGGCATGCCGAAGCCCAGGAAATCCAGCGCTGTGAGGGTCGAAATCGCCCCGGTCAGAATGAACGGCAGGTAGCTGAGCGTTGCGTTCATCGCGTTGGGCAAAATGTGCCGCAGGATCACCTTGCGGTCCTCCAGCCCCAATGCCCGGGCCGCTTTGACATACTCGAGATTGCGCCCGCGCAGGAACTCGGCGCGCACCACATCCACCAGAGCCAGCCATGAAAACAGCGCCATGATCCCCAGCAGCCACCAGAAGTTGGGCTCGACGAAGCCCGACAGAATGATCAACAGGTACAGCACCGGCAGGCCGGACCAGACTTCGAGCAGACGCTGACCGATCAAATCCACCCAACCACCGTAATAGCCCTGCAAAGCGCCGGCGGCGATGCCGATCAGCGCACTGACGAAGGTCAACGCCAAGGCAAACAGAATCGACACCCGGGCACCGAATATCACCCGCGCCAGCACGTCACGCGCCTGATCGTCGGTGCCCAGCCAGTTGATCGAGGACGGCGGGCTGGGGGCGGGCTTGTTCAGGTCGTAGTTGGGCGTGTCATCGCTGAACGGAATGGGTGGGAACACCATCCAGCCGTCGCCCTTGCTGATCAGCTGCCGCACGTAGTCGCTGCGGTAATCGGGCTGGAACGGCAACTGCCCGCCGAACTCCTGCTCGGTGTGACGCTTGAACGCAGGGAAGTACAGCTCATGCTGATAACTCAACACCAGCGGCTTGTCGTTGGCGATCAGCTCGCCGCACAGGCTGAGCGCGAACAGCCCGCAAAACAGCCACAACGACCACCAGCCGCGGCGATTATTGCGAAAGCGCTCGAAGCGGCGGCGGGCCACCGGAGACAATCTGCGCATCATGCATTCCTCGCGCTGAAATCGATTCGGGGGTCGACCAGGGTGTAGCAGATGTCCCCGACCAGCTTTATCAGCAGCCCGAACAGCGTGAAGATGAACAACGACCCGAACACCACCGGGTAGTCTCGTGACACGGCGGCCTCATAACTCATACGGCCAAGGCCATCGAGGGAGAAGATGACCTCGATCATCAACGAACCGGCGAAGAACACGCTGATGAACGCTTGAGGAATGCCGGCGACGATCAACAACATCGCGTTGCGGAACACGTGGCCATACAGCACGCGTCGCTCGCTCAATCCCTTGGCACGCGCGGTCACCACGTATTGACGGGTGACTTCGTTGAGAAACGAGTTTTTGGTGAGGATCGTCAGCGTGGCGAAACCGCCGATCACCAGCGAGGTAACCGGCAGCACCAGGTGCCAGAAGTAATCGGCGATCTTGCCCAACGTGCTCAGTTGATCGAAGTTCTCGGACACCAGACCGCGCACCGGGAACCAGCTCAGTGACGTGCCGCCGGCGAACAGCACCACCAGCAGCATGGCAAACAGAAACGCCGGCATGGCGTAGCCGATGATGATCGCGGTGCTGCTCCAGATATCGAAGTGGCTGCCGTGCTTGACCGCCTTGCGAATGCCCAGCGGGATCGACACCAGGTAGGTGATCAACGTTGCCCATAGCCCAAGTGAAATGGACACCGGCATCTTCTGAAGAATCAGGTCAGTGACTTTGGCACCGCGAAAGAAGCTGTTGCCGAAATCCAGCTGAGCGTAGTTCTTCAGCATGAGCCACAGGCGCTCGTGCAGGGGTTTGTCGAATCCGTACTGGCGCTCGATTTCCTTGATCAGCTTGGGGTCCAGCCCCCGGCTGGCGCGGGACTGGCCAGCGTTCATGGTTTCAGTATGACCCGCGCCGATGGTCCCGCCGGCAACGCCCTGCAGCTTGGCGATGGCCTGCTCGACCGGGCCGCCCGGTGCGGCCTGCACGATGAAAAAATTGACCAGCAAAATGCACAGCAGCGTCGGGATGATCAGCAGCAGGCGCCTCGTCAGGTAGCCGAGCATTACTTGACCTCCGAAGGGATCGCCGAAGCGCCCCGTTGTTGGGCGAACTGTTCATTGGTCAGCGCCTGAGGGCTGACTTCCCACCAGGTGTCGATGGCCTCGCTGTTGCTGGCCTGCACCTTGGGGATGCCAAAGCGGTTCCACCACACGGTGGAAGAACCGGGCGGGTAATAGTTGGGAATCCAGTAAAAGCCCCATTGCAGCACGCGGTCCAGGGCATGGGCATAGTCGATCATCGCGGGCTTGCTGTCGGCTTTGGCGAGGCCTTCAATAAGGGCATCAACGGCCGGATCGCGCAGCACCATGTAATTGCTGGAGCCGGAATCGTTTGCGACCCGGGAGCCGAAATTGTTGTAAAGCTCCATGCCGGGGGAGGTGGAGACCCCGTAACCGGTGACGATCATGTCGTAATCCCGGGCCATGACCCTGTTCAGGTACTGCGCCGAATCGATGCGACGAATCTCGAAATCGATGCCGATCTGCGCGAGGTTGCGCTTGTATGGCAGCAGGATTTTCTCGAAGCCACTCTGGCCATTGAGGAAGGTGAAGCTCAGAGGCTCGCCCTGAGCGTTGACCAGCTTGTCACCCTGCGGCATCCATCCGGCTTCTTCGAGCAGCGCCAGCGCCTGCAGTTGCTTGTCACGGATGAACCCGCTGCCATCGGTTTTCGGGGTCTTGAATACCGTGGTGAATACCTCCGGAGGGACCTGACCGCGCAGCGGCTCAAGGATCTTAAGCTCCGACTCGGTCGGCAATGCCGTCGCCGCCAGATCGCTGTTGGAGAAATAACTGTTCTGACGCACATACACGTTGCGCATCATTTGCTTGTTGGTCCACTCGAAGTCCCACAGCAGGGCCAGCGCCTGGCGTACGCGGCGGTCCTGAAACTTCGGGCGGTCGAGGTTGAACACGAAACCCTGGGAGCTCTGCACGGCACCCTTGGCGAGGTGGGCGCGTTGCAGGCGACCTTCGGTCAGCGCCGGGCTGTCGTAGCCGATCGAGTAGCCGGTGGCGGAGTATTCGCGGTTGTAGTCATAGCCACCCCCGCGCAGGACCTGGCGGGCGACGTCGGTGTCGCCGAAGTACTCGACGCTGAAGTGGTCGAAATTGTAGGTGCCGCGATTGACCGGCAGGTTTTTGCCCCACCAGTCAGGGTCGCGCTCGAAGGTAATGCTGCGGCCGGCGTCGACCTTGCCGATACGGTAAGGGCCACTGCCCACCGGGATCTCGAATCCACCGCCGTTGGCAAAATCGCGGTCCTGCCACCAGTGCTCCGGGAACACCGGCAGCGAGGCCAGGTCGAGCGGCAGGGTGCGGCTTTCGCTGCTTTTGAAATCAAAGCGGATCTGCGAGGCAGACTCGACCTCGACGCCTTTGACGTCCTGAAACTCGGTGCGGTACGACAGGCTGCCCTGAGTCATCAGCAGCTCGTAGGTGTAGCGCACGTCTTGGGCAGTGATGGGCGAGCCATCTGAAAACCTGGCTTTGGGGTTCAAATAGAACCGCAGGGACATGCCGTCGGCAGCGCGCTCCATCTTTTCTGCAATCAACCCATACACCGTGTACGGCTCATCCAGCGACCGCACGGCCAGCGGGGAGTAAAGCAAACCATTGACCTGCGCCACGCCAGTGCCTTTGTCGAGGTAGGGCATGATGTGGTCAAACTGACCGATTTCCTGCGCAGAGCGGCGCATGCTGCCGCCTTTTGGGGCATCCGGGTTCACGTAGTCGAAATGCGCGAATGTCGCCGGGTATCGCGGCGCCTCGCCGTAAACGGTCAATGCATGTTGAGGTGCGGCGGACAAGGCCTGTAAGCCTGAGACGAGGACCAGTGTTGCAACCATCAGCGATGACAAAACAAAACGCATTCCACGAATCCTGACTGACATCACTGAGCGATATCAGGGTTGAAGGTCATGACGGGCGCTTGCGGCCGGTCCGGTTTTTATAGTGATTACCCCGGTGGCAAGGTACCGCAAAGCCGAAAGCTTTGTAACCGGACAATACCGACGGTTGATGACTTCTTTGTTGGCACCGCTGGGACAGCCAGCGATGCTTCCTCCACACCGATCCCGCCCCCGGTGCTGCGCGTTCTGCCCGGCTCGGGCTCGGTGTAGCAATTTTCCTGCCGCAAAACCCGGTAGCAGCGACAGGGCCCGCGTTTCAATACCAGCGCCACAATGCCAGCGTTTCAACTTCACAAAAACAAACGGCCCGCATCAAGGGCGGGCCGTTTATGTTGCAACGCGCAGGATCAGTCCTGACGGCTGGTCACTTCCAGCAGGTGATAACCGAACTGGGTCTTCACCGGGCCTTGCACGACATTGACCGGGGCGCTGAACACCACCGTGTCGAATTCCTTGACCATCTGGCCAGGACCAAAGGAGCCAAGGTCGCCGCCTTGACGGCTCGATGGGCAGCTGGAGTTGGATTTGGCGACTTCGGCGAAATCAGCACCGCCTTCGATCTGAGCTTTGAGTTCGTTGCACTTCTCTTCGCTGGATACGAGGATGTGGCGGGCAGTGGCTTTGGCCATTTGGGTAACTCCTGTGAAAAAAAGAAAACGAGCGTACCGGAATAAGGGTCGCGTTTCTCGAGAAAGTTCAGGTCGGCGCTTCGGTGCGTGACCGGTGACAGCGGTGGCTAAAGGCCTTTGCTCCACAACAGGGCTGCGTGGTCCAGATAGAGCTTCACAGGGTCGAGCTGCTTTCGCACCAGGCCGGCACTCTGGTTGATCGAGTCCACGTGGTCCATTGGGTAGTCCGAGCGGACGACCTTGCCCAGATGGGAACTGAATCGCCCCACCAGACCGTCATTGGACGCGGCCTCCTTTTCAAACAATCGCGAATAACTGCGCAGCGCAAGGTGCAGCGGGTCCAGGGCGTTACGCCCTTCGGCAAACAGCGAGCCGTCGATGCAGCCGCTCCACGAATAATAATGCACGCCGTTCACGCGCTCCGCGCCTTCGCCACCCCATGTGGATGGCAGCCCATGAGAGTACTTGCGGTTGAACGACGCAACGCCTTCGGACGTGAGCGCATCCAGCGCCTTCACAGGATCCTGGGGAAGCTCGGCATTGCCACTGAGCAATGACAGAAAATGCACAAAGCCTGCGGTCAGTCGCGAGGCCACCGCTTCGGGCAGCTGCCCGGGCGTCAGCGCACGGCGCACCCGGTCTGCGACCTCGGAACCGTGATTGGGTCCGCTCACCGACGTCACCGACGCGACGATGTCGGGCCGCAGTGCAGCGGCATAGCGAGAGGTCAGCGCGCCCTGGCTGTGCCCGATCAGATTGACCTTGAGATATCCGGTGCGGCGCAGGAAACGCTCGATCTGATCAATCAGCTGTTCGCCACGGATCTCGTTGTCATGCACCCCTGAAAGCGCGGGCACATGTACCCGACAGCCCGCTTTCTCCAACGCCTGGGGGATGGCATGAAACATCTCTACCTTGCCGATCCGGTCGAAGCCGAACAACCCGTGGACGAGCAAAATGGGGTATTTGGTGGTGACTTCCGTGCGCATGTCTGTCGTTCCTTCGAAAAGAGAAGGAGCGAGCTTAAACAGCGCAGCGGGTGCGCGCAGGTGGCGTCGGGAAGGCAGTCGACGATGTTGTGCGAGAGTTTGCAAAGCGCTTCAAGCGCTGCGAGCCTTGCGCGCCGGGGGTGCCTGAAAAAGCGTCGGTAACGGGCTACAGATACGCAGGCTGCCGACGCCGCTTTCCCACAGCGGCCGTCCTCATCGCGACAGGCCGTGGCTGACCGCGACGACGCCATTCGGGAAGGCTGGGTACAGAGCCGTGCCCAGCTTCCGATTTCTATCCATTGCCGCCAGTGCGCTACCTGTACCGCAAAGCCGCGACAGCTTTGCGCAACAGCCCCTCGGTTGCATTCCAGCCCAGGCATGCATCGGTGACAGACACGCCGTACTTCAATGAGCCGCTCAACGGCTGGCAACCTTCGTAGAGGTGGCTTTCCAGCATCATGCCGATCAGCGTCCGGTCGCCCGCCAGTCGTTGCTGCAGCACGTCGTTGAAGACTGCCGGCTGACGCAGCGGGTCCTTGCCACTGTTGGCATGGCTGCAATCGACCATGACCCGGGCCGCGATGCGGTTCTTTTCAAGACTGGCGTTGACCGCTGCTACGCTGGCTGCATCGTAGTTGGGACCGCCATGGCCGCCGCGCAAAACGATATGCGTGTCCGGGTTGCCCGCCGTGTCGATGATCGCCGGATGCCCATGAGGGTCCATTCCGAAGTGGCGGTGCGCATGGGCGGCTGAGCGAATGGCATCGCAGGCGACACCGATGCCGCCGTCGGTGCCGTTTTTGAAACCTGTGGGCACACCCAGACCGCTGGCCATCTCCCGGTGGATCTGTGACTCGGTGGTCCGGGCGCCAATGGCCACCCAGCTCAGCACGTCGTCGAAATACCCCGCAGCCATCGGCTGCAGCAGTTCAGTGGCAACCGGCAGGCCGAGCCGGACCATTTCGCGCATCAGCGCCCGAGACAGCTCAAGGCCCTGGGCCATGTCATCGCTGCCGTCGAGCGCAGGGTCGTACGCCAGGCCTTTCCAGCCCACGGTGGTGCGTGGCTTCTCGACGTAGGCACGCATCACCAGCAGCATCTGGTCACTGACCTCGGCGGCAAGATTCGCCAGGCGCTCGGCATATTCCAGCGCTGATTGCGGATCGTGGATCGAGCACGGACCTACGACGACCAGTAGACGGGAATCTTCACCCTTAAGGATGGCGCGAATGGAACGACGATGGGCGACAACTTGCGCACCAAGGTCTGCGCTGAGCGGGAGTCGGGCTTTTAATGCGGCAGGAGTGGGGAGGCGTTTTGGAGCAGTGGCGCTTTCAATCAAAGCGACGGCGCTGGTCGGCAGTGCTGTCAAAGGCTTGTTAACGACGGGCGAATTCATGTGAGGGCTTCCTGGTCGGCGGGCGTTGCCCGCGCGGACCTACTGGGGTGTTCGACAATTGGCCGTATTGGCCGTGGAGAGGGCATTGCCACCTGTCAGCAGGCGATCGGAGGCGGCAGGCTGTCCCGATCCCAGGGTGGTAAATCGCCAGGCGAAGTCGACGTCGTTGCGGTAATAGTGGCTGCGGTTCATGTGACGTTCCTCGATTCGGTTGTTGAGAAAATGCGGTGCCATAAAAAACAAAACCCCCGGTCGGGAAGCCGACCGGGGGTGAGAGTTATCTCTGGTGGGCGTCCCGGAGTTCAGGGCGCCGTTTGGGTATCAGGCGCGCCAGTGGCTAAACCAATACCCATAAAAATAAGACACAGGGGAGATGGACACGCTTGCACGCCGCACAACCGCGAGCTCAGCCTGACGGCGGGCGTCGGCAGTTCTCGGTAGCTGATGGGAAAGGGCAAGCGACATGGTCGGTCTCCGTGGAATGCCGTGAGCTTACTTCAGGCGACGGGCGTTCTTCAATTGGAAATTGCGATGGCCATGATCCGAGCGTTGCTGCAGTGTCCGGCATCGAGCGGGGCCACTAACCCGCGCAGTTAGTGGTCCACCGACTCGCCAGACGCAGGGGCGGGCGCAATCACGCCGACTTTCATCCCCAGCAGCACCGCCACTTTGTGCGACTCGCCCCTGCGCCCCTTCTTCCGTCCTGACAACACTTGATAGGTGGTCGCCGGGTCTACGTCGTGCTCCCTCGCAAACTCTTGAACCGATTTGCCCTGCTGTTCCAGCCAGGCCTTGGCTTGTGCGGCGGTGCGAATTCCGGGCATAGTTCAAAACCGTTCAAGTTCGTTCAAATTATTTCGATTCTACCATTCGTAAGGATGGGGTCAACAAGGTTATACAGTCAAATGAGTGGAATAAACGCCCGTATTAGGGAAGAGCGCGAGCGCCTTGGGCTTTCACAGCGTGCATTCGGCGAAATCGGTGGTGTTGAAGCCAATGCACAGGGTAAGTACGAAAATGGCGAGCGTACGCCAAAAGCAGATTATCTGGCACGCGTCGCTCAGCGGGGCGTAGACGTGCTTTACGTGTTGACGGGGTCCCGCGTCCCGGTACCGATCGACGGTTTGAGTCAAAGTGAAGAGTGGATCCTGGGCAGCTATCGCACGCTGGTCAAAGAGGATCAGGACGCAATCTATCGACTGACCACGACCCTTGCGGAATACACCAGCACTTATGCGCCTGAGAAAAAGGCCTGACTTGACGCCGGATCTGGCCGGCATCGGGTAAGGCTGCAGGGGTGCGTTTGAAGATTTTTATCAAATTCTGCGGTCGATGATGATAGTTTGTCGGCACTGTTGTAGATCATCTGATACATAAGCGCAGGAGCGCTTCGAAGTCAGTCGGTTTCTTTCTTTTTGCTAACGTGGCGGGTGATCGTCATGAAACGTTCGGTGGGGTGTCTGCTTGATTAGGGTGCTGGTTGTCGATGACCATGATCTGGTTCGGACAGGTATCACGCGCATGCTGGCCGATATCGACGGCTTGCAAGTGGTGGGGCAGGCCGAGTCTGGCGAGGAATCGCTGCAGAAAGCCCGTGAGTTGAAGCCCGACGTCGTGCTGATGGACGTCAAAATGCCCGGTATCGGCGGTCTCGAGGCGACTCGCAAGCTGATGCGCAGCCATCCCGACATGAAGGTGGTCGCGGTCACCGTGTGCGAAGAAGACCCGTTCCCCACGCGATTACTGCAGGCAGGCGCGGCCGGGTACATGACCAAGGGTGCCGGGCTGACCGAGATGGTCCAGGCCATCCGCCTCGTGTTCGCCGGGCAGCGCTACATCAGCCCACAGATCGCACAACAGCTGGCACTGAAATCCTTCCAGCCGCAGACCAGCAATTCGCCGTTCGATCTTCTGTCCGAGCGCGAAATCCAGATTGCCCTTATGATCGTCGGCTGCCAGAAAGTGCAGACCATTTCCGACAAGCTTTGCCTGTCCCCCAAAACCGTGAATACCTACCGGTACCGCATATTCGAGAAGCTGTCGATTAGCAGTGACGTTGAGCTGGCCTTGCTGGCCGTCCGTCACGGCATGGTCGACGCCAGCGCCTGAAATGACCCAACCGTTTGATCCCAGTGCTTTTCTGTCCACCTGCAGTGGTCGCCCCGGCGTATATCGCATGTTCGATATCGACGGCCGGCTGCTGTACGTCGGCAAGGCCAAGAATTTAAAGAAGCGTCTCGCCAGTTATTTTCGCAAGACCGGCCACGCGCCGAAAACCGGCGCGCTGGTTGCCCGCATCGCTCAGGTCGAAACCACCATCACCGCCAATGAAACCGAGGCGTTGCTGCTGGAACAGACACTGATCAAGGAGTCGCGGCCACCGTACAACATCCTGTTGCGGGATGATAAATCGTACCCTTACGTGCACCTCTCCGACGGTGAATTCCCGCGACTGAGCATTCACCGTGGCGCCAAAAAAGCCAAGGGCCGCTATTTCGGGCCGTACCCGAGCGCAGGCGCCATTCGCGAGAGCCTGAGCATTCTGCAGAAGACCTTCCACGTGCGTCAGTGCGAAGACAGTTTCTACAAGAACCGCACGCGGCCGTGCCTGCAATATCAGATCAAGCGCTGCAAGGCGCCCTGCGTGAACCTTGTCGAACCCCAGATCTATAACGATGACGTGCGTCACTCGGTCATGTTTCTGGAGGGGCGCAGTAATGCCCTCACCGACGAGCTCAATGCGCTGATGGAAAAGGCCGCGATGGACCTCGATTTCGAGCACGCCGCCGAGCTGCGTGACCAGATCGGGCTGCTGCGCCGTGTTCAGGATCAGCAGAGCATGGACGGTGGTACCGGCGACGTTGATGTGGTGGCAGCGTTCGTAAACCCGGGTGGCGCTTGCGTACACCTGATCAGCGTGCGCGGCGGTCGGGTGTTGGGCAGCAAGAATTTCTTCCCGCAGGTCGGTATTGAGGAGGAGGTGGGTGAAGTCATGTCCGCCTTCCTGGCGCAGTATTTCCTCGGTGGTGGTGAGCGCGAGCTGCCGGGCGAGGTCATCGTCAATGTGGTCCACGAAGACTTCCCGACGCTGATCGACGCCATCGACGCATCGCGAGGGCGTGAAATCACCATCAGCCATCGGGTCCGTGGGACGCGCGCGCGTTGGCAGCAACTGGCGGTGACCAATGCCGAGCAGGCACTGATGGCACGCCTGGCCAACCGTCAACACGTTGCGGCGCGTTTCGAAGCCCTGGCACAGGTGCTCAAGCTGGATGAACCGCCGCAGCGCCTGGAATGCTACGACATCAGTCACTCCAGCGGCGAAGCAACCGTGGCGTCCTGTGTGGTGTTCGGCCCCGAAGGCCCCATCAAGTCGGAATACCGGCGCTACAACATCGAAGGCATTACCGCCGGGGATGACTACGCTGCCATGCACCAGGCGCTGACCCGTCGCTTCAGCAAAATCAAGGACGGCGAGGGCAAGCTGCCCGATATTCTGCTGGTCGACGGCGGCAAGGGCCAGTTGAGCATGGCCCGTGACGTGATGAATGAGCTGGCAGTCCCGGACCTGATTCTGCTCGGCGTTGCCAAAGGAACAACGCGCAAGGCAGGCTTTGAAACGCTGTATCTGAACGATGCTGCCCATGAGTTCACCCTCAAAGGCGACTCGCCAGCGTTGCACCTGATCCAGCAGATTCGTGACGAAGCCCACCGATTCGCCATTACCGGGCACCGTGCGCGACGCGGTAAAACCCGCCGAACTTCAACGCTGGAAGGCGTTGCAGGGGTGGGGCCGACCCGGCGTCGCGACCTGCTCAAACACTTCGGTGGCCTTCAGGAATTGTCCCGTGCCAGCATCGAAGAAATCGCCAAGGCGCCGGGAATCAGCAAAAAGCTCGCAGAGTCGATTTATGCAAACCTGCACAGCGAGTAGAATGCTCGCTCACCTCGTAGCCAGTTGTGCCGATGAATATCCCTAATCTGATCACCGTATTACGTGTCCTGCTGATTCCGATCTTCATTCTGTTGTTCTATCTGCCGTACCACTGGAGCTACATGGCGGCCAGCTCGGTATTCGCTTTGGCAGCCGCGACTGACTGGCTGGACGGTTATCTGGCAAGACGACTTGAGCAAAGCACCCCGTTCGGCGCGTTCCTTGACCCGGTTGCCGACAAGCTGATGGTGGCCGTTGCGCTGGTGCTGCTGGTGCAGGCCCACGCCAATTTGTGGCTCACGCTGCCTGCGGCGGTGATCATCGGCCGGGAGATCGTGATCTCCGCCTTGCGCGAGTGGATGGCGGAGCTGGGTGCGCGGGCTCAGGTCGCCGTCTCGAATCTCGGCAAGTGGAAAACCGCAGCGCAGATGCTCGCGCTGGTGATTTTGCTGGCCAACCCGCCCGCGTTCACCTTCTGGGTGGTGTTGGGTTATGTGCTGTTGATGGTCGCAGCAGGCCTCACCCTGTGGTCGATGGTGCAATACCTGCGCGCCGCATGGCCGCATCTCCGTACCACTACAGATGAAAAATAAGTATTTTTAAATCAAGGGGTTGACGGGGTCATTTGAGTGTATAGAATGGCGCCCACACAAAGCGGGAATAGCTCAGTTGGTAGAGCACGACCTTGCCAAGGTCGGGGTCGCGAGTTCGAGTCTCGTTTCCCGCTCCAGTTTGTATGCGTTTAGCGGTAGTGGTTGGATCGTTGAGCGTTTGAGGCCGAGTAGCAAAATGGTTATGCCGCGGATTGCAAATCCGCTTACGCCGGTTCGATTCCGACCTCGGCCTCCACATTTAAAGCCCGTAAGATCAACGTCTTACGGGCTTTTTTGTGGGCGGTGATTGGCAAATCGTTTCCGCATCACGTCCATCACTTCCGCAATCTGGCGATGCGTGCCCGCGGTGCCAATCCCGGACCGTCCGGGACAGCCCGGCCGCCCGTTCTGAACGCTCATTCAAACAGCTCGCGCTCCTCATCAAACATCCGGACGATCTCGTCGCTGACAATCCTGATGGCCGTGTCCTTCCTGTCGCGCCTGCGGGTGATCAGGAACACGTCCTTGCTTTCCGGGACCAATCCCAGATCACACACGTGCAGTGCCGGGTCCGCGCGGCCGATGTAGTGGGGGATCAAGGCCAGGCCCACCCCTGAACGTGCCGCCATGGCCTGGAGCGATTGATCTTTGGCGCGGAACGCGACGCGGGCGCGGGGGAAGTGCCGCGTCATCCATGTGGCCATCGACAGGTAGGCATCTGCTTCATTGAAACCAATGAGCACGGGATCGCCTTCCTTAGTGGCTGCGCGACACGCCTCCTGAGTTCCATAGAAACCGTAGCCCACCGTGACCAGCGGACGCGCGATGACATCGCCGTCCCTGGGCATGTCGAAGCGAATCGCGATGTCGGCTTCATGCCGTTCAAGGCTGACAGCTCGCAGGGCGGGGGCGAGGTCGATATCCAGCTTCGGGTAACGGGCGGCCAGTGTCGGCAGTCGCAGCGCGAGATAGCCGCCCGAGAGCCCGGGAGAAGAGTTTATGCGGATCAGGCCGGAGGGCGTGCCGTCCTGCATCCCGCGCGCCAAGGTCTGCGCCGCTTGCTCCATGTCGCTGGCAGCTTCGAGCGCATGCGTCCCGGCGTGGGTCAGGACATAGCCGTCCGGGCGTCGCTCGACCAGCTTCACCCCCAGTGTTTCCTCCAGCGAATGAAGCCGGCGTGCCACTGTTGCGTGGTTGACGGAGAGCATTCTGGCCGCTGCAGACAGGCTGCCATGCCGAGCCAATGCCAGGAAAATCCTGACATCTTGCCAGTCCAGGTCTGTGCGTTTTTTATCAGTCATTGATAAAAGATAGGGAATTTTCGAACAGCTAACAACGTTCTATCTTTTGCTCACCTACAGAGCACTCAGGAACAGCAAAATGTCTGATATCAAGAAAGTTGCCGTCGTCACTGGCGCCTCACAGGGAATGGGCGAGGGCATCGTCAATGCATTTCTCGCCAGGGGGTATGGCGTAGTCGCGACCTCCCGTTCGATCAAACCCTCGACGCGGCCGGATATGGTCACGGTTGCCGGTGACATAGGTGATCCCGATACTGGCAAGCAATTGGTCGCTGCGGCGCTGGAACGGTTCGGCCGCATCGACACGCTGGTCAATAACGCCGGCATCTTCATTGGCAAGGCATTCACCGACTACACGGAAGAAGATTACCGCCTGAAGCTCAAGACCAACCTCGACGGGTTCTTCTTTACCACCCAAGCCGTCCTCCCGGTGATGCTGGCGCAGGGTAGCGGGCATGTCGTTCAGATCACTGCGTCGACCGCAGAGTTTGCCAGCTCGCGTTCGCCTGCCTTCATTGCGATGCTCACCAAAGGCGGCATGAACTCGGCGACCAAGAGCCTGGCGATCGAATACGCTACCCAGGGGATTCGTGTGAACGCCGTGGCGCCGGGTGTGATTCGCACACCCATGCATAACCCGGAGCGGGTCGAACAGCTGAGCGCCTTCCACCCCATGAACAAGCTGGGTGAGGTCGAGGACATCGTGCGCGCGGTGCTTTATCTTGAGGATGCAGCGTTCTCGACTGGCGAGATCCTGCATGTCGACGGCGGTCTGATTGCGGGTCGTTGAGCTGACAGGACGGGGGAGCGGCGCGCTCCCTCTTCGACGTACCCACGTCACTTTGAGGATCCGAGATGCAAGGGCGAGACAATCATGACGCGTGAGAGGGAAGGCACCTTGCCTGTAGACGGCGCCTGCATCTGGTATCGAATAGTGGGGACCGGCCCGCTATTGTTTGTACAGACGCCGGGGTGGGGTATCGGCTCTGCTCTGTACCAGTCAACGCTTGGCGATCTTGCGCAGCGCTTCACGCTGGTATTCCACGACACCAGAGGCAGCGGCCGTTCGTCTCTCGCGGGAGATGGTTTCGCCATGGTGAATGTGGGCCAGTTCGTGCTGGACCTGGAGGCACTGCGTCAGCATCTCGATATCGAGCGTTTTGTGCTGCTGGGTCATTCGCATGGCGGCTATATTGCGATGAACTATGCGCTGGCATACCCGGGGCGTGTCACTGCGCTAGTGCTGGTGGCCTCGCAACTGGGCGTTGACGAGCCGCAGGCAGACGTGCGGCGGACCCTGCCGGTGCTGGCCGGAGACTCACGGTTTGCGGCGGCCGCAGCGGCATTTCAGGCGCCAGGCAAATTCGCAGATGACGCTGAGTTTTCCGGGTTTCTGCGCCAGGTCGCCCCTCTGTATTTCAAGGAGCCCTCTGGCCATGGCTATGAACAGTTCACGACCTACCTTAATGAACATCAGGTTCCCCTGAAGACTTTCCAGGCCTGCGCGGTCACAAATCGACACTTTCCAGTAAGGGCAAGATTGGCTGAATTGCACATCCCAACCCTGTGCCTGGTGGGGCAGTCTGATTTCATCTGCTCGCCGGTTCAGTCACAAGCGATCCACGGCAGCATTGCGAGGAGCGTTCTGGTCGAATTCCTGAACAGTGGTCATTTTTGCTGGCTTGAAGAGGCCGAGCTGTTTCGCAGCGTGCTGTCGCGCTTTCTGGACCGTAGCCTCGCGGGGGACGGAAACGAGAGTCGTGCTTTTCAATTGCTGCGCGTCTGACCTCCACGAAGGACGCTGCTTGGGTTCGACGAGTGCTGAAAAAGAATTTGGAATAACTTCGCCCCTTCAGACGTTTATACAAGGCAGGCGCTGACGGCCAATGTGGGCCATCGGCACAGCTCGGTAACGGTCTTGATGAAGCACCATGGTGAATGATGATGTGCGGTGTCGGACCTTTCATAAAAATATCAGCAAGCGAAGAGCAGACGAATGAGCAATTCAAGCGTAAATTCCGCTTTACCCGCCGTGGCATTGGCGGCGGAAATTGTCGAGCGCGAGGCGTGGCTGGATCTGTTCGACGCCGCACCCCAAGCTGCTCGGGCGGCGTTTGGACTGTCCAGTTCCAGGATCGGCGGGATGGGGTTACTGGCGAGCCGTGGCATTCCCATCACTGAGTTCAACCGTGCGATGGGCGTGGACACCCAGGGCCCGTTGCCGCACAGGGATTTGCTCGCGGCGACTGACTGGCTCGATTCCCATGCCGCGCAAGGCTGGGCTTTTCAAGTCGCGCCCGCCTCACATCCCGCCTCCAATTTGCAGACCATCGAGCCTATGGGGTTCGGCCCCTCGGGGTCGGGCTGGGCCAAATTCGTCAAGTGGGTGGCTGGCCCCACTCCAGCGCGGTTGCCTGCAGGCGTGGACATCCGCATTGCCGATGCCGCCACCGCCGCGTCCTTCGGCGGCACCGTGCAGGCAGGCTTTGGTGTGGCGCCGGAATGCGCCGAGTGGTTCGCGGCGTTGGTCGGGCGTCCCGGGTGGTGCTGTTTCCTTGCCACGATTGACGGCGAGCCGGCGGCGGCTGCGGCGATGTTCATTCGCGACGGCGCTGCGTGGTCGGGTATGTCGACGACATTACCGGACTACCGCGGGCGGGGCCTGCAATCTGCTCTAATCGACGCCCGTCTGAACGAAGCGGCAGCGCGCGGCGTTACATGGGTGACCAGTGAAACGGGGCAGCCATCGGTCGAGGACGAACCCGGGTTTTCCTCGTACAGAAACCAAAAGCGTGGCGGGTTCGAGCGTGCCTACATCAGGCTGAATCTCAAGCGTACCGACTGATTCAACGACAGGACTCGGCCCC
Source organism: Pseudomonas sp. ME-P-057 (assembly GCF_030208975.1). Lineage (NCBI taxonomy): Bacteria > Pseudomonadati > Pseudomonadota > Gammaproteobacteria > Pseudomonadales > Pseudomonadaceae > Pseudomonas > Pseudomonas sp. ME-P-057. The sequence continues at coordinate 73,214 of NZ_JARVSX010000011.1, read as the reverse complement.
CGCGCATTACGTAGCAACCGCGTTGCGGGGGCCGCCGATTTGCCAGACGAATGACCGCCACCACTGGCGTTGCTTACTAGTGGTGCACATCGCGCGCCATTGTAAAACCTGATGTTATCGACTGATGAGTCCGTCCCAGGCGTCAGCGAGCGTGGCTTGATAGGCGTAGAGACCAGGGGCTCCGCCCGTCATCACAAACACCACATCCTCGCCTTGCTGGTAAGCGCCCTGGCGCAGCTGGCTGAGCAGCCCGGCGAAAGCCTTGCCCGAATAGACCGGGTCCAGCAACAGCCCTTCAGTTCTTGCCAGCAATGCGACCGCTTCGAGCATTGCCCGAGTAGGCTGACCGTAGGCCGCGCCAAGCTGGCTGTCGTCCACCTGCACAGCGTGGGCCAAGCCATGATTGAATCCGGCCAGCTCCAGCGTGGAGGTGGCAAGTTCGGTGGTCTTCTTCACGGCACCGGCAGCACTGTTCATCACCGCAAAGCCGTTGATGATCCGTGGGTCGCGAGCCATGGCGCACCAGCCGGCAATCAAGCCTGCCTGGGTTCCGCTGCTGCCATTGGCGACGGTGATGCCCTTGAGATTCAGCCCCCCAGCGTCAGCCTGCTGGCTGATTTCCACGGCGCAGTCGGCATAGCCCAAAGCGCCGAGTGGGGTTGACCCTCCCACCGGGATGACCGCGACGCTTTTGCCACGCAGGGTCAGTTGGTCGCAGAGCACGACCGCATTGTCCTGGGCTGATGCACCCCGCGCGAGTACATGGCATTGCGCGCCGAAAATCCTGTTCAACAGCACGTTACCGTTGTGGTTGTAATCCGCAGTGTTGATGTCCACTTCCTGGGTCAGGATGAGGTGGCATTCCAGTCCCAATCTTGCACAAACGGCGGCCGTAAGGCGGGCATGGTTGGATTGCAGGCCTCCGAAGGTGATGACTGTGTCATGGCCGGCTGCAATGACGCTCGCCATGTGGTACTGCAATTTCCTGAGTTTGTTGCCCCCACCGCCGATGGGGATGAGGTCGTCGCGCTTCAGATAAATGCCCGCTTCAATACCTTCACGCCTGAGGGCGTTTTCCAGTCCAGTCGCGCGGTAGAGCGGGGTAGGACCGCCAGTCAGATCTATTCGCGGAACATCGGCAAACCCTTTTTGAATCGATGGGACCATTGCTACAGCTCCTGCTTAAGCCCAGTGTTGGGCGACAGCCAGCGAATGACCTTGAAGCGATTCGCTGACCAGCGACCTAACGCATCTAGACGCCGCCGTTGCGAGAACAGTCAGATAACGCCACAGGCCATACGATCACCGCCACCACCCAATGGCATCGGCATATCGGAATGGTTGTCCCCACCGGCATGAATCATCAGCGCGTGGCCTTTGATCTCGGAAAGCTTCTTCAGGCGGGGGGCGAGCACCGGATAGTTGGCCACGCCGTCGGCCGTGACGTAGACAGCCGGCAGATCGCCCAGATGGCCGTCTGCATACGGGCCTAGATGCTTGCCCGTATGACCGGGGTCAAAGTGGCCGCCGGCGGCCAGAGCCGCGACTTTTTTGCCGTCCTTCATGCCTGAGTCGCAGCTCGCATTTTCATGCACATGAAACCCATGGATGCCTGCAGGCAACGACTTCAACTGCGGGGTGAAGACCAGCCCGTAAGCCGTCTCGCTGATGGTCACCTGGCCGATGGGCTGAGGTGCCCCGTCGGCGCTGACCAGGTTCATGGGCACATCAAGCGATGCTGCGTGAGCACCGATGGAAAAAGCTGCAACTAATCCAAGCCATAAGTGAGATTTCATATATACCTCTTGAGTTTCTCCGGAATGCCTCGGGCCACTGTAAGCGCCGTGCAGCGTGAAGCATCAAAGAGGATAGAAACTAATGACGGTGGCGTCTAGAAAAACGTGGTGGTAGAGGCATGGATAAATTCAATGGAATAAAATCCGCGAATGGCGTGTTTATCGTCAGGTCTTCTATCCAGAAGGTATTCTTTATCGCCGCGTTCCCTGCCAGTGCATTGTTTAATTATCGGTTGAATTCGGGCAGTCTCTAAGTGTCTTGCAAACTTCGTCATTGCCCGTGACGTTCTAAAGATGGCAGCTGCCCAAAGCGTTGTGCTCAGGCGGTCTTGACAGTCGGCCTGGCAGTCACCCCGACCACGAAGTTCACGAATGAAGGACACCTTTGTTTTTTGTGGCGTGCTTTTGTGGGTCGGTAAATAGCGTGCCAATCGTTTGCCTTGCCCGAAAAAGGCGACTCATGACCGTCCCGATAGGGACCTCCAGAATTTCTGCGGTCTCTTTATAGGTGAAGCGCTCCACCGCAACGAGCAACATGACCTCACGCTGCCCGTCCGGCAAATCGCTGACAGCGCCGAGTATTTGCTGGTACATGAGGTCGGTTTCGGGCGTTTGCGCAGTGGGATCACTCACCGTTTCAACGATACTGTCGTCCCAATCCGAGCGTGCGCGGCCTCGAACCTTGCGTGAACGGAGCTCATTGATCCAGGTAGAATGAATGATCGAGAACATCCAGCTAAGCGGTGAAGTGTCGGGCTGCAACTGGTGCGCGCGTTCTAGGGCGCGAACACAGGCAAGCTGAACGAGGTCTTCGGCGTCATGCCGATCGCCTGCTATGCGCAAGGCGAAAGCCCACAAGCGTGGGAGCATGCCAGGCAGCAGGGCGGGTAAGTCTGCACCGGTGATCGCCATATTTCCTCATTCTTGTAAGGGCGTCTGGAATAGACGTGAAGCACGTATCGATCGTTCGCGCAGATGATTTAAGCTTGCTGGGAAGGGCAGGAACTTGGACTTCGCTGTAGCAAGAACGATACAATGCGCCGATTGTGCCATCCCCTGCGTTAATTGCCTATCCAGCGCCATGAACTAACTGATGATCTACACTGAGGTGGCCAATTAGCTATATCGATTTAATCTCGACTCGATATACAACAGATATCGCTGATCCGGTTTCATTAATGTTAATGTGATGGCGATCTGACTACCCCTTCGGATTGCGCATAAGCTCAAAAGGCTGCAAGTACCCGGCGACATGAGATTTCGGAGATCGGAAATTGACCACCACCCTTACTGACGAAGCTCTCCTCATGGCGTACGTTGATGGCGAGCTGACGGCACAACAGCGCGATGAAGTCGAGCAGATGATGCGCGATTCGCCCGAAACAGCCGAGAAGGTCGCGCTTTTGATGGGCTCCGCATTGCCTTACAAGGCAGCTTTCGAACGGCAGGCGGTGCCGCCGGTTCCTGCGTCCCTGATCCTTAATGTCAATGCACTGGTCGCCAGGCACGCTGAGACGCACGACGCTGATCCGGCGCACGCTGCTTCAGACGGTTTCGAGCCGACGGCCGCGCCGACAAACACATTGAAACGCCCCGCGGAGGGCGAAAGCTGGCTGACTCGTCTGTTCGGCCGTCCCAGGCTGGGCTGGCTGGCAGTGGCCTTCGCCACGGGGGCTGCCTGCTATGGTCTGGTCCTCCAGGCCGGCGTCTCGAATCTTATGGCCAACCCCGACAGCGAGTTGAAAGGCAGCGTTGTAGCTCAGGCCCAGCCATCTGCCTGGGTCAGGCAGGCTGCCAGTTATCAGCAGTTGTATAGCCGAGACACGCTCGGTTACGTCACTCCGGATGCGGAGAGCGTGACCAGAACGGTTGCCGATATTCGTGAAATCGATGGCCTTGCGCTGCGTATCCCTGATTTAAGCGCGGCAGGCCTGACCTTCAAGCGTGTGCAACGGCTGCGTTTCAATAACAAGCCTCTGGTGCAACTGGTCTACACACCGCAGCAGGGCGATCCGGTTGCTCTGTGCGTGATGAAGGAGCCCATGGCCGATCAATCCGTCGCGCAAATGAGCGTCTCTGGAATGAATGTGGTCGTCTGGCGCCAGTCTGAACTGGGCTATGCGCTGATCGGAGCGCCGAACGGGGTGGATTTGAAAGAGGTTGCTCGTCTGGTGGTGGACCGCAGGTCCGGCCAGTTATTTACGGCAGCGTCCCCATCCCCGTTATGGGTCGCTGTCAGCAGCCAATAATCACGAGAGAGCGGGCAGGGTGTCATGCGCCCGATCTGCGGACTGTTGGAATGTTCAGGAAACACCCCCGACGCTTCATCATCGCGACCCTCACAGCCGCCCTCGCGGGTTTGGCTTACGCTGTCCTCAACCAGGATGCTGGATGGGCATCTTCGTTGTCGCTTTCCTCTCCCGCCGGGGCATCGCGAATGGTCGACGCGTTCGAAGCGGCGTCCGGGCGACATGCCGGTTTTCGTCGTAATCATGCCAAAGGCACCTGCCTCAGTGGCCGCTTTGACAGCAACGGTCACGGCACTGAAATCTCAACGGCCGCATTCTTCCGACAAGGCAGCTATCCGTTCACGGGGCGCTTCTCGGTGATGGGTTCCAACCCCTCGTTGAATGACACCCATGGCCGGTTACGCAGCCTGGCGGTGGCGATGACCGCGGGCGGGGAGTCATGGCGCATGGCGATGAACTCCGTGCCGATCTTCTTCGTCAATACCCCGGAAGCGCTGCTGGAGCAGTTGCGCGCCTCCGTCCCCGATCCGCAGACCGGTGCCGTCGATCCCGTCCGGATGGACGCCTTTCGCAAGGCTCATCCGGAAATGCAGCCTTTCGAGCAATGGCTCGACACCCATCGTCCTTCTACCGGATTCGACAACGCTGCGTACTACAGCGTGAATGCGTTCCGGTTCATCGATGCCGCTGGGCGAACACAGGTTGCTCGCTGGCGGATGGAGCCTGAGGCGCTGTATGCCCCTCTGAGCAATGCGCAGCTGGAAGCCGACGACCCGGACATGCTCACCTACGGTCTGGTCTCGACACTGGCCGAAGGTCCTCTTCGCTGGCACCTGATTCTCACGCTCGCGCTGCCAGGCGATGCAGTAAATGACGCTACGAAGATGTGGTCAACACAAGGTCACCGCGAAATCGACGCCGGCGTGCTCGTCATTGAGCATCTGCACGCTCAGGTGGACGGTGCATGCCGCGACATCGACTTCGACCCGCTTGTACTCCCTCAAGGCATCCAGCCGTCCGACGACCCGCTCCTGCGCGCGCGCAGTGCCGCGTATGCCGAATCCCATCGACGCCGGGTCAAAGAATCCGGCGGACGCTAACAGCGCGCCCGCCTTCATATCCTCAAAGTATCAACCCGGTAGTAACTCGGTATTTTTATCCTTTAAAACAGCCGCGTACTCTTTGGCCGGGGTGAACAGCGGCGCTTGCGGCGTCGATGAACACGATGCCTCTAATAAAAACAATGCGCTGAACGGGAAAACAACAATGCATAAAAACCCTGTATCCCTGGGCCTGACGTCTGCTGCCCTGGGTTTGAGTCTGACCTTGCCAGGTTTTGCCGAAGCTGATTTTTTTGAAGACAGCAAAGCTGATCTCGAATTTCGCAATTTCTACTTCAACAGCGATTTCCGTCAGGAGGGCGCCAGCCAGTCCAAGCGAGACGAGTGGGCGCAGGGCCTGCTGCTTAATGTCGAATCCGGGTTTACCGAGGGCACGCTCGGCTTCGGCGTAGACGCCATGGGGCTTCTTGGCCTGAAGCTGGATTCCGCACCCGACCGCCGCAATACCGGGTTACTGCCGGTGGGTGACGACAAGGCACCCGATGACTACAGCCGTGGCGGCGTCACTGCCAAGGCGCGCCTGGCCAAGAGCGTGCTGAGGGTCGGCACCCTACTGCCGAAGTTGCCCACTGTGCTACCCAACGACGGACGTCTGTTGCCCCAGACCTTTCGCGGCGCGCAGCTCACTTCCAAAGACCTTGCCGACATGACTGTCAATGTTGGCCGGTTGACCGCCAACACCGAGCGCAATGACAGCGGTCACGAAGACATCGAAGCGGAAGCAAAAGGCATCAAGGGCGGGCGGCCAAGTGACAAGTTCGATTTCGCCAGCGCCAGTTACAACTGGAGCAAAGCATTGACCACCTCCTACAACTACGGAGGGCTGGAGAACAACTACAAGCAACATATCGTCACGCTGCTGCATAACTTTGCGCTTGGCGATTCACAGTCGATCAAAAGTGATCTGCGGTACGCGCGCTCACTCAAAGACGGTAATACCAATATTGATAACACTGCGTTGGGTGCGCGCTTCACCTACAACATCAGTGGCCATGGTTTCGGTATCGCTTATCAGAAGATGAGCGGGGATACGGGGTTTCCACACCTGGCCGGCACTGACTCTTTTCTCGTCAATTACGTGATGATTTCGCCCGATTTCGCCAATCCGGATGAACGCTCCTGGCAGGCCCGCTATGACTACGACTTTGCGGCGCTGGGTCTGCCTGGCCTGTCGTTCATGACCCGCTATTTGAAAGGTGACAATTTCGCGCGCGGGCGAGAAGAGGGTACCGAGTGGGAACGCAACACCGACATTGCCTACGTGTTCCAGAGCGGCGCGTTGAAGAACCTTGAGCTGAAATGGCGCAATGGCAGCTACCGCAGCAATGGCGGTAACAACATCGACCAGAACCGCGTGATCGTCAGTTATACGTTGCCTCTGCTGTAACCATCTGGCCGGACCTTCTGTGCACCCGTCTATTCCACTACTTGATACACCGGAGCCTGCTATGCCAATAAGAAAAAACCTTGTTCACCTGGCTGTTGTCTTTGCCCTGTTCGGCAGTTATGGGGCTTACGCAGCCAACACCGCTGATCTGCCCTGCAAGACCACCGAAGAGTGCGCCGCGCAGGCTGCGAAAATCGGTGCGACCGTCGACAAGTCCAAAACCAGTGGCAGCAAGACCGAAAGCCAGTTTTCCTGGCTGAACCGGATCAACAAAGCCTCCATCGTCATGCTCACCGAAGAGGGCATTGTCACGCCCGACCTGGGCCAGAAAATCGCCACCGGGGTGCGCTACGCGATCGATCAGGCGGATCAGCCCAACGGCAAGCGTCCCAGCGACGTGCTGCAGCTGGAGGAGATCATGACCAACAAGATCGGTCCTGAGGCGTCGCTCATTCACTCCGGGCGCAGCCGTCAGGACATGCTCGCCACCTACCGACTGGCGAAACTGCGCTCAGACGTGCTCGCCTACAGCGAAGCCATGAACGCGACCCGCCAACGCCTGCTGGATCTGGCGGACAAGAACGTCGATACGCTGATCCCGGCCTATACCAATGGCGTGCAGGCGATGCCGATCACTTACGCGCATTACCTCCTGGCGTATGAGGCGGCGTTTGATCGAGACGGCCAGCGGATTCGCGAGCTGTACCAACGCTTGAACCAGAGCCCGATGGGCACCGCGGTCCTGGCAAACTCGGCCTACCCGCTGAACCGCGAGCGCCTTGCGCAGTTGCTGGGGTTCGACGGCGTCCGCGAAAACTCACTGGATTCCAGTCAGGTCTCGACCTATGACATCCCCATCGAGGCGGCAAATCTTGCGTCGTCCTCGGCCATCCGCGTGGGTGCGCTGATCGGTGACATTCATACCCAGTATCATCAGATTCGTCCCTGGCTGTTGCTGGATGAGGAAAAAACCTACACCAGCAGCGCGATGCCGCAAAAGCGCAACCCGGGCTTGCTGATGCGAGCGCGGGAGACGGCCTCCGACGTGGTCGGTCTGGCGCAAACCGTTACCTTGCGCGCGCACAACGTGACGACTGGCATGACCGATTATAAATTTGCCTTTGATTCGCTAGGTGTTTTCGATTCGACCAAAGAGATGTTCGGTGCAATGGACGCGGTGCTCGACGCGTTGCAGGTCAATCCTCAGCGTGCTCGCGACGAGCTTGAAAACGAGTGGACCACGTCCATGGAGCTGGCCGACACCCTTGAGCGGACTCAGAAAGTGCCGTTCCGGATCGGGCACAGCTTCGCTTCGCTGATCGTCGAGCAAGCCAGGGATCAAGGCCTTACGCCAAAAACCTTCCCGTACGCGGATGCCCAGAAGCTCTACACCAAAGCGGCGGACAAGTATCAGTGGAAACAGAACACCTTGCCGCTGGATGAGGCGACCTTTCGTGCGTCGCTGTCACCGGAAAACATGGTCAAGACCCGCAAGGGCACCGGCGGTCCGCAACCGGAGGAGGTCAAGCGCATGCTGGCTGAAGCGCACAAAAATCTGGACGCCGACCAGAGCTGGTTGCGTGAGCGACGGGACCGGCTCAAGCAGGCCGAGGGAAACCTCGACCAGGCGTTCGAGAAGCTGTTGTCCTCGAAAAACTGAGGGCGGGCGGCTGCTGGCTTGCCGGTAATAACCGTTGAGCACTGCGCCCGGCAGCCAGGCTATCGGTGGTCAGCAGTCAGGCTATCGGCTGTCAGGGTCCGGCTGGAATGCCGGACCCTGCTGCCACCGGGCAATCGCCAGGCATGCCACGCAGTTGCCCAGCACATTGGTCAGCACACGGCACTTCATTAGCCGCTCCACGCCCAGCAGCAACCCGGCGCCTTCAAGCGGTACTACCTGGAGCAGGTGCAGGGTGGCGATCAAGGTGATGAAAGCCGAGCCCGCCATGCTCGTCGAGCCGAGGGAGGTGACCAGTGATATCAGCAGCAGGGTCAGTAACTCGGTGCCGGTCAGGTGTACGCCCGACAGTTGCGCAAGGAACAGCACTGCGACGATCAGGTAGATATCCGAACCGCTGAGGTTGAAGGTGTAGCCCGTGGTCAAGACGAGTCGGGTCAGTTGACGGTCGCAGCCGAGGGCCTGCATCTTTTCGATCAGCCCTGGCAGCGCTGCCACGGAGGAACCGGTAAAGGTCACCAGCAGCAGTTCATCTTTCAGATACCGCAGCAGTGACCACAATGACAGACCCGATGCACGGGCGATTGGCATGAACACCAGGACAATGAATGCTCCGCACGCCAGGTACATCACCGCGACAAATTTAAGTAGCGGCAGGGCAGACGCGAGGCCGAATCGGCCGATGGCAAATGCGATGGCGCCGAACGCGGCAATGGGGGCGAAGCGCAGTATCAGGCGCATGCCGCTGAACAACCCTTTGACGATGGTTTCGGCAGTCCCACGCACCGCCTCGACCGAACGACGGGATCGGGTTTTGGCCATCAGGGCGCCGGTCAGAACGGCGGCAATCATGACCGGCAAAATCGGGTTTTGCTTCAGGGCAAGGAGGAGGGTTGACGCGGAGGCCCGCCAGGAAAAGTCTGCTGACGATGGCAGCCCCGTGAGCGGTGGCACTGTCCAGGCCGATGCCAGCACGGTCATGCCGGGTGCGTGGCCGGCGCCCGGTTGCATCAGCACCGCAATCACGCACCCCATTAGAAGCGACAGCAGCTTCATGAGCACAAAATACGCCACCAGCCTGCTTGGCAGACCGCGTTGTCCGGCCTGCAAACCCGACACTCCGGATACGACCAGGAGAAACATCATTAACGGCATTAACCAGCCAATGACCAGAATGAAACCGTCACTTAGCGGCTTCATCTCGACGGCAAGCCCGGGACTGAAAACGCCCAGAAGAGTGCCGAAAACGATGGCCAGCAGCATGTGCAGCGAGGGTCGGGTGAGGAGCCTGAAAGGCATCGGGGTTCCGAAATGGGTGCGATTGTTGTTATTAACGCGCCTTGTCAGTGGGTTGCCGATTGGGCACGCTGGCCGGCCATGTCGCAGTGATCGGCGGCAATCATAAGACCTCATTGCGAGACAGACCACCATGGAGCTTCGTCATCTGCGCTATTTCGTGATGGTCGCCGAGGAGCGTCACTTTACCCGCGCCGCTGCGCGACTGAACATGCAGCAGCCGCCCCTCAGTCAACAAATCCGAGCGTTGGAAGCCGAGCTGGGTTTTGACCTGTTCAAACGTCACCCCAAGGGCGTGGACCTGACAGCGGGCGGCCAGGTCTTTTTGCAGGAGGCGCAAGACATTCTGGCGCGCGTCAAAGAGGGCTCGCTGAAGGCGTCCCGTGCGGCTCACGGGATCGAGGGGCAACTGAGTGTCGGATTTACCAGTTCGGCAGCGACGCATCCGCTCATTCCACGGATCATCCGGGCTTACCGCGAGCGATTCCCCGGGGTCAGTGTCTTGCTCAAGGAGGGCAGCGCCCAACAACTCACCGAGGAAACCGTCGACGGCAGTGTCGACGTGGGCATTTTGCGAGCGCCGGTGGGGCGTCATCAGAGCATTGAGTTTCATCGGTTACTGAACGAAGAAATGCTCCTTACCTTACCGGTGGGCCACCCCTTGCTCGCCAGGCATGGCGACGGTGACGAGGCACCGGTCATCCCGCTGACGGACCTGGCAAATGAGCGTTTCATCCTGGTCCGTCGCCCCGGCGCGCCGGGCATGTACGCCAACTTGATCACAGCCTGCCAGCGCGCCGGCTTTGAGCCCAAGGTCGCCTTTGAAGTCGAGCGCATGCTGACCAACGTCAGCCTCGTGGCGGCGGGTGAGGGCGTGTCAATCGTGCCAGCCTCGATGAAGGATGTTCACAAGGAGAGCGTGGTGTACTGCCACATAGGCGGCAGCCGGCCGCGTCTGCATGCCCCTGTTACGCTGGTGTGCCGAAGTTTCAATCAGCTCCCGCCGCTGGCTAACTTCATCGAGTTGTCTCGTCAGTTAAGCGGGCGCAGTTACTCGAAGCGTCAGCGCTAGCCTCCCACACCGCTGCTGCAGGCGATGCGGTGCGGGATCGTCTCATCTCCCCTCAGACCTCATTGGTTGCGCTCGCCGCTAATTTTGGTGCGGCCGGAATAATCTGCGGCGGTCGATTGTTATCTCCTCAGATACCGCAATCAAGACGTGGCTGAGAGGGAGATGTTCGATGGACTTTCAAAGGCATTTGCAATGCGGGTCGTTGGTCATCCGCCTCTGCATGGATGACGTCAAGTGAGCGACGATCCGATCAGCGAGTTGAATGCGTTGGCGCAGCCTCTGAGCGCAGACCATCCGTGCGGCGAGAGTCTGGAATACGAGCCTGACTACCTGGCACTTGAAGAGGAAGCGCTGGGCAAACCCGAGATTGAGTATGGCGACGCGCTCACGCCTGCCATCGCACCGGACTGGAAGCGTGTCAGGCAGCTTGTGTTGCCGCTGGCCAGCCGCAGCCGCGACTTGCGTCTGGCGCTTTACCTCACCCGCGCCGAATTGAATCTTCAGGGTGCGCAAGGGTTGGCCGCAGGGCTTGAGCTGATCGAATCCCTGCTGCGCGATCATTGGGAATATGTCCATCCCCAACTCGACCCCCAGGACGACAACGATCCGCAGTTGCGGGTGAATATCCTGGCCGGCCTGTGTGACGCAGACGGTCTGCTTCAGGAGTTTCGCGCGAGCCCGCTGGTAAGTGTGCCGGCGTTGGGCAAGGTGAGCCTGCGCGACGTCGACCTCACCAGCGGCGAGCTGATCGGCGCGGCGGGCGAGCCCAAGCCTTCGGCGTCCATGATAGAAGCGGTGTTTCAGCAGGCGGCACCTGACCAGATGGCGGATACCTTGTCGGCACTTGAACGGGCCGGCCGCAGCAGCGTGAACATCGAGACGATGCTTACCGAGCGTGTTGGGTTCGGCAGCGCCATCGACCTGAGTGCGCTGTCCGGGCTGGTACGTCGGGCTGCGGACTGCGTGCGTCAGCATGCGCCGGTATTGGCACAGGAAGCAGCGGAAGCGGACCCTGATACCGCCGCACAGCGTTCGCTCAACAGCGATGAAATTGCCAGCCGCGAACAGGTGCGTCAGGCACTGGACCGTGTCTGCGCGTATTTCGCGGTTCACGAACCCACCAGTCCGGTCCCGCTGCTCCTGCAGCGTGCGCGCAAGTTGCTGGACCTGACTTTCATGGAGTTGCTGCAAGACCTGGCGCCGGACGGTGTGGCGCAAATGGCCTTGGTCAGCGGCATTCGCAACGACGATGGATGACTGGCACAGCAGACACGCCGTCCATCAACTTCACCCTCATCGGAGAAACCCCGTGGCAGAAAACAGCCAGAAGTTCATAGCTCGCAACCGTGCCCCCCGCGTCCAGATCGAATACGACGTCGAGATTTACGGCGCGGAAAAGACCGTGCAGTTACCCTTCGTCATGGGGGTGTTTTCCGACCTCTCCGGCAAACCGGCCGAGCCCTTGCCTCCGGTGGCCGAACGCAAGTTTCTGGAGGTGGATGTCGATAATTTCGACGAGCGCCTGAAATCGATGAAGCCTCGCGTTGCCTTTCAGGTGCCCAACACCTTGACCGGTGAAGGCAACATGCCGGTCGAGATCACCTTTGAGAACATCGATGACTTCACCCCGGGTGCAGTCGCTCGCAATGTGCCTTCGCTCAACGCACTGCTGACTGCACGTAATCAGCTCTCGAACCTGCTGACCTACATGGATGGCAAGACGGGCGCCGAAGAGTTGCTGGCACGGGTGCTCGAAGACCCCGCGTTGATGCAGGCGCTCAACTCGGCGCCCAAACCGTCTGACCCTGACGTGGCCGAACCCCACGTCGACTGACGCCAGAACATTCCACTGATTTGTCACTCCGGCTGGGCCTTCAGGGCACCGGCAGGTGGACCCTTTTGCCCAAAAATCGAGGGAAGCTGCAATGTCCATCCAACAGGCGCACGACGCCATAGCACCGAATCAAAGTCTGGAAGTCGACCTGGGCGACTTCGCCAGCCTTTTGCAAAAAGAATTCAAACCCAAGACAGACAAGGCGCGTGACGCGGTTGAAACCGCTGTGCGCACGTTGGCCGAACAAGCGCTGCAGGGCACTCAACTCATCTCCGGCGACGTGCTCGGCACCATCGAAGGGTTGATCGCCGAGCTGGATCGCAAGTTGTCCGAGCAGGTGAACCACATCCTGCATCACGAAGAGTTTCAGTCGGTCGAGAGTGCCTGGCGCGGCTTGCACTACCTGGTCACCAACACTGAATCCGATGAGTCGCTGAAGATTCGCGTGATGAATATCTCCAAAGGGGAGGTGCACAAAACACTGCGCAAGTTCAAAGGCGTCGCGTGGGACCAGAGCCCGATTTTCAAGAAGCTTTATGAAGAAGAGTACGGCCAATTTGGCGGCGAACCTTATGGTGCGTTCGTGGCGGACTACTACTTCAACAACAGTGCCCCGGATGTGGAGTTGCTGACCCAGATGGCCAAGGTCAGCGCCGCCGCGCACTGTCCGCTGATCGCAGCAGCTGACCCGGCAGTGATGCTGATGGAGTCCTGGCAGGAGCTGGCGAACCCGCGAGACCTGACGAAGATTTTCCAGACCCCCGAGCATGCCGCCTGGCGTAACTTCCGCGCATCGGAAGACTCGCGCTACGTTGGCCTGGCAATGCCTCGTTTCCTGGCGCGCGCGCCTTATGGTGCCAAATCCAACCCGGTCGAAGCCTTCGATTTTGAAGAAACCACCGACAGCGCCGGCAGCAAGGATTTCACCTGGGCCAATGCCGCCTATGCAATGGCCGTGAACATCAACCGTTCGTTCAAACATTACGGCTGGTGCTCGCAAATCCGCGGCATCGAGTCGGGCGGGGCGGTTGAGGGCCTGCCGGTGCACACCTTCCCGACTGACGACGGTGGCGTGGACATGACCTGCCCGACGGAAATCGCCATCAGCGATCGTCGCGAAGCAGAACTGGCCAAGAACGGTTTCATGCCGCTGGTGCACAAGAAGAACAGCAGCCTCGCTGCGTTCATCGGCGCGCAGTCGATGCACAAGCCCGCCGAGTACGACGATCCGGATGCAACTGCCAACGCCAACCTAGCGGCGCGTCTGCCGTACCTGTTTGCCACGTGCCGCTTTGCCCATTACCTCAAGTGCATCGTGCGCGACAAGATCGGCTCGTTCAAAGAGCGCGCCGACATGCAGGTCTGGCTTAACAACTGGATCGGCCGTTACGTCGAGCACAACCCGGCCACGGCAACCGAGGCCGACAAGGCCCGCAAGCCGCTGGCGGGTGCTGAAGTGGTCGTCGAGGAGGTCGAGGGTAATCCGGGTTACTACCACTCCAAATTCTACCTGCGACCGCACTACCAGCTGGAGGGCCTGACGGTGTCCCTGCGTCTGGTTTCCAAGTTGCCTTCGGCCAAGACCTGATCGCCCGCTGTAGCGATGTTCCTCACTGAACGCTTTTCAATGATCGATAGAAAAAGGTACCCACAATGATCCTGCTCAACTTCAACGGTAAAAAAATCAAAGGCACGTCCACGGTCTCGGCACACACCGACTGGATCACCATCGACGCCATTCAAATGGGCGTCGGGCGGGCAATCTCCACCAGCGGTGGCGGTGCTGACCGTGATACCAGCAACCCATCGTTTTCGGAAATATCGCTGACCAAATCCACTGATTTGGCCTCGGCCGATTTGTTCATGGAAGCGGTCTGCGGCAAAAGCCTGGGCAAAGCAGAGATCCACTTTATTCAAACCGGTGGCGCTGAAAAGAAGGAACAGGTGTTCCTCAAGATCGAACTTGAAGAGGCCATCGTCAGCTCCTACTCGGCCAGCAGCAACGGGGAGCGACCCAGCGAAACCTTCTCCATCAATTTCACCAGGATCAGCTACCAGTACGACTCTTTCAGTGGCGACAAAATCACCACCGGTACGCCGAAGAAGTGGGACCTAGAAGCCAACGCAAAAATCTGAAGAGGCGGCTTGATGGCTGGCCGGCATGCACATGCCGGCGGGTCATTTTGCTGACGGAGTTCCGCCATGCGAATACTGAAAATGCTACCGAGCCGGTCGGGTTGCGCAGCAGCCGAGGGGTCCCAGGGCCGTGGCTGAGCTGACCAGTAGAGAGCGACTGCAACCTTCGTTGCTGGACCGACTCAGCGACGATGCCCGAGGGCAGACCCACGAATCCCGGGAGCAGCGTGTGCTGTCGATGCGCGGTCTGCGCAGGGCGGTATTGCGTGATCTTGGCTGGCTGCTCAACAGCACCCATCTGGGCAGCGTACAGGATCTGACCGGCTACCCGCTGGCGGGACGGTCGGTGGTTAATTTTGGCCTTCCAGACCTCTGCGGCAAGACCGCTACGGGACTTGACCCGGTCGAGCTAGCCAGGCGAATCCGTCAGGCCATCGAAGACTTTGAACCACGCGTTTTACGTCACACCCTGCGTGTCGTTCACGTGCCACAAAGCAGCGGGCAGGGCAGCCCCAATCAGGTCGCATTCGAGATCCACGGCGAGCTCTGGGGCCAGCCGTTGCCGGAGCGTCTGTATCTTAAGACCGAGCTGGACCTGGAAGCCGGTGACGTAAAGCTTTACGACGTCGATGCGAGGGATGCCCGGTGAACGAGACGCTGCTGCGCTATTACGAAAGGGAGTTGCAGCACCTGCGCGAAATGGGCGGGGAGTTTGCCCGCGATTATCCCAAGGTGGCGGGACGTCTGGGCCTGGAGACTCATGCCTGCGCAGACCCTTATGTCGAGCGCCTGCTGGAAAGCTTCAGCTTTCTGGCGGCCAGGGTGCAATTGAAGATCGACGCAGAATTTCCGCGCTTCACCCACCATTTGCTGGAGCTTGTATATCCGCATTACCTGGCGCCAATACCGGCGATGACTGTTGTGCAGTTCAATCCCGCGGCAACCGAGGGCGATCTGGACAAAGGCTACACGGTGCCCCGTGGGACAGCCCTGAGCAGTCAGCTGGGCAAGGACGATCACACCGCCTGCGAATTCCGTACTGCCCAGGCAGTCACGCTGTGGCCGGTTGAACTGGTTGAAGCGCGTTATTTCGCCTGTTCGGGACAGGTCGGCGGTGTCGATCTGTCCCGGCTAGGCCCGGTCAAGGCAGCATTGCGGCTGCGCTTGCGGGTCGCGGCCGGACGCACGTTCAGCGATTTGGAGATGGCCAGCCTCGCATTGCACCTGCCCGGCGCCGAAGGCCTCCCCGGACGGATTCTTGAGCAGTTACTGGCCCAGGCGGCGGGCGTGCTGGTGCAGCCGGTGCAGGACGACAACCGCTGGCACGAGATCGTCGACAAGTCCTTGATCCGCCCCCAAGGCTATGACGACAGTCAGGCGCTGTTGCCCGTCGGCCCGCGCACCTTCGAAGGCTACCGCCTGCTGCAGGAGTATTTTGCTCTGCCGCAACGCTTTCACTTTGTAGAGCTTCAGGGACTGGCAAGCGCCTTCAAGCGCTGCGCCAGCGAAGAAATCGACATCACCGTGGTGTTCAAGAGCTTCACCCCGAGCCTGGAACAGGCCGTCAGTGCGGCCCGGTTCGCCCTGCATTGCACGCCCGCCGTCAATCTGTTTCCCAAACGCGCTGACCGGGTGCACGTGTCGGACCAGCAGGTGGACTACCACGTCGTGCCTGACCGCACCCGGCCGATGGATTACGAGATTTATCAGGTGAAGGGCGTGAACGGTTACGGCAGTGGCTCCGAGGCCGCGCAGCGCTTCGAGCCGTTTTATCGCGCGCACGACCTGCACGACGACCAGAGCGATGGCGCCTGGTATCAGTTACGCCGGGACACGCGGGTGTTGTCCGAACAACAGCGCCGTCAGGGCCCGCGTTCGAGCTACATCGGCAGCGAGGTTTTCCTGACGCTGGTCGACGTTCACGAAGCGCCTTACCGCAGCGATTTGCGTCAGTTGGGTGTCGATACGCTGTGCACTAACAGAGATCTGGTGCTGAGCATGCCCGTGGGCACCGGCAAGACCGATTTTACCGTCGAATCCGGAGCGCCAGTACGCTCGGTGCGCTGCGTGGCGGGTCCCACCGCTCCCCAGCCTTCGTTCGCTCAGGGCGAAACCGCCTGGCGACTGGTCAGCCATCTGTCCCTAAATTACCTGTCCCTGCTGGATCAGGATGCCGAGCAAGGCGCCGCGGCGTTGCGCGATCTGCTGCGCCTGTACTGCGGGACAGAAGACTCTCCCGCCCACCGGCAGATAGAGGGATTGCGTTCGGTAAGCGCCCAGCCAATCGTCAGGCGTCTGCCGCTCCCGGGACCGATCACTTACGCACGCGGACTGCAGGTAACGGTCACCCTGGATGAAAGCGCGTTTGAAGGCGGCAGTGTGTTCGTCTTCGGTGCAGTGCTTGAGCAGTTCTTTGCCAAGTACGTGGCACTCAATTCGTTCACAGAGACGCACATCACAAGCACCGCGCGCGGATTGATCATGCAGTGGCCAGCGAGGATCGGACGATGCGAGATGCTCTAGCGCTGTTGAAACGACTTGAGCAGCAACCCGCGAGTTTTGACTTCTACGCAGCATTGCGCCAACTGGAGTGTGCCTTCGCCGACAAGCCTCGCATTGGCCAGTCGGCGCGGCCGGCCGGGGACGCCGTACGTTTCGGCCAGCGCCCCTCGCTCGCCTTCGAACCGGCGATGATCGACAGCCTGCACCAGGCCGATGATGAGCGGGCGCCATGGTTGCTGGTGAATTTTTTCGGCCTGCTGGGCGCCAACGGCCCATTGCCGCTGCACTTGACCGAATACATTCGCGACCGCCAACGCCATATGAACGACCCGACACTGGCGCACTTCAGCGACCTGTTTCACCACCGCATGATCAGCCTGTTCTACCGGGCGTGGGCCTCTGGCCAACCGGCGGTGAGTCTGGATCGCCCGGGCGCCGATCGTTTCTCGGGCTACGTCGACTCACTTATTGGGCTGGGCATGCGGTCGCTGCAGCAGCGCGACGCCGCGCCTGATACCGCGAAGCGACACTACGCCGGCCGCCTCGCTCCGCACGCGCGCAATGCGGGCGGGCTGGCAGCGCTGCTCAGCGATTACTTCCAGGCACCCGTGCAGGTGCAGGAATTCGTGGGTCACTGGATGCCGCTGCCCGCCGACGGGTTGTGCGCATTACGCAGCGGGTCGGGCGGTGAGCGTCTGGGTGTGAGCACCGTTCTTGGCAAGAAGGTATGGAACGCCCAGCACAAATTCCGATTGTTGATCGGCCCTCTGGAGATCGGCCAGTTGACCCGGCTGCTGCCGGGTCAGCAGAGCATGCAGCGTCTGACCGCCTGGGTGCGGCAATACGCCGGACTTGCGCTGGAGTGGGACGTCAACCTCATCGTTAAAAAGGAGCAGATACCTGATACCCGGCTCGGCCAGACCGCACGGCTGGGCTGGACCAGTTGGCTCACCAGCAAAACGCCGGACAAAGATGACCGCCAGTTGGTGATCAACCCCCGGACAGCCTCTTCCGCATCTTCATTACTTCAAGGATCAGTCCATGGCTGAAATCAGTCGCGTTGCCCTGTTCGGAAAGCTCAACAGCCTGTGTTACCAGGCGATCGAAAGCAGCACGGTGTTTTGCAAGCTGCGCGGCAACCCGTACGTCGAGTTGGTGCATTGGCTGCACCAGCTGTTGCAGGCAAACGATTCCGATCTGCTGCGTTTTGTTCGGCACTTTGAAATCGACCCCGCGCGGCTGGCGGGGGATTTGACTGCGGCACTGGATCGGCTGCCCCGAGGGTCGACGTCGATCAGCGACCTGGCCCCGCAATTGGAGGAAACCGTCGAGCGCGGATGGGTGTTTGCCACGCTCCTGTTTGGCGAGACGCAGGTGCGTTCCGGTCACCTGCTAGTCGCACTGCTGAAAGACCCGCGCCTGCGCCGTGAACTGCTCGGTATGTCCGCCGAGTTCGTCAAACTTAAAGCCGACGATGTGGTTGAGCATTTTCAGGCGGTGCTCAAAGACTCGCCCGAGGCCCGCCTGCAGGCCAGCGATGGCTTTCAGATTGACGGCACGGCGGCGCACGGTGAAGCGTCTGGCGCATTAGCCCCCGCCGCGATGGGACGCCAGGAAGCGCTCAGGCGTTTCACGGTTGATCTCACTGAACAGGCGCGCAGCGGTAGCATGGACCCCATCGTGGGGCGCGACGACGAGATCCGGCAGGTCATCGATATCCTCATGCGCCGCCGGCAGAACAATCCGATTCTGGTCGGCGAGGCCGGTGTCGGCAAGACTGCGGTGGTGGAAGGCTTTGCCCAGCGCATCGTGCGCGGTGACGTTCCTCCTGCCCTGCGCGAGGTGCAGCTGCTGGCGCTGGACGTCGGCCTTCTCCAGGCCGGGGCGAGCATGAAGGGCGAGTTTGAACAGCGGCTGCGCTCGGTGATCGACGAAGTCCAGGCCAGCGCCAGCCCCATCATTCTGTTTATAGACGAGACTCACACGCTGGTCGGCGCCGGAGGCGCTGCCGGTACCGGCGACGCTGCGAATCTGCTCAAGCCGGCACTGGCCAGGGGAACGTTGCGCACGGTAGGCGCGACCACCTTTGCCGAGTACAAGAAGCACATCGAGAAGGACCCGGCCCTGACCCGGCGTTTTCAGACAGTGCAGGTCGATGAACCTGACGAGCCCCGGGCACTGTTGATGATGCGCGGTATCGCCAGCGCCATGGAGCAGCATCACCAGGTGCAGATTCTCGACGTCGCGCTGCAAGCGGCTGTGCGCCTGTCTCATCGTTATATTCCCGCCCGCCAGTTGCCGGACAAGGCCATCAGCCTGCTGGACACGGCCTGCGCCAGGGTCGCCATCAGCCTTCACGCCACGCCCGCGGAAGTAGACGACTGCCGCCGACGCATCGAGGCGCTGGAGACCGAGCTTGCGATCATCGAGCGGGAGCGCAATCTGGGCGCAGACACCGATGAGCGTCTCCTGGCCGCGTCGCAGCGGCTAAACGATGAGCGAGTGCGGCTGGACCAGCTTGAGTCGCGCTGGAGCGGCGAGCGGACGCAAGTCGCCTCGATTCTTGAGCTTCGCGCGCAACTGCGCGACGGGGCGGCTGCAGCCGCCGAAACCGGGCAGGACCGCGGGCACACGCTGCAGCATCTCCGCGCGCAGCAACAGGCGTTGACCGAAGCCCAGGGCGAAACACCGCTGATGCTGCTGACCGTCGACGAGCAGGTGATTGCCTCTGTGGTGCAGGACTGGACCGGCATCCCGGTGGGCCGGATGGTGCGCAACGAGATCGATAACGTCCTGAATCTGGCTGAGACCCTGTCGCGCCGCATCATCGGTCAGCGCCATGCGCTGGAGATGATCGCCCGGCGCATCCAGACCTCAAGGGCCGGGCTGGACAACCCCGGCAAGCCGGTAGGGGTTTTCATGCTCGCCGGGACCTCGGGCGTCGGCAAGACCGAGACCGCGCTGGCGCTGGCCGAGTCCCTGTACGGCGGCGAGCACAATGTCATTACCATCAACATGAGCGAATACCAGGAAGCCCACAGCGTCTCCGCCCTCAAGGGCGCGCCGCCGGGTTATGTCGGTTATGGCGAGGGCGGCGTGCTCACCGAAGCGGTGCGCCGCAGGCCCTACAGCGTGGTGTTGCTTGATGAGGTCGAGAAAGCCCACCCGGACGTGCATGAGCTGTTCTTCCAAGTCTTTGACAAGGGCTGGATGGAGGATGGCGAGGGCAGGGTGATTGACTTCAAGAACACCCTGATCCTGCTGACCACCAATGCCGGCACCGAGACAATCACCCGCCTGTGCAGCAGCCCTGATCTAATGCCTGACCCTGAAAGTATCGGCAAATCCCTGCGTCAGCCGCTGCTGCAAGTCTTCCCGCCGGCGCTGCTCGGGCGTGTGGTGGTGATCCCGTATTACCCGCTGAGTGACGCCATGCTCGGCAGCATCATCCGGCTGCAACTGGGGAGAATCGGCAAGCGCCTGCACGACAGTCACCAGGTGCCCTTCAGCTTCGATGATGAGGTCGTCGAGTTGATCGCCAGCCGCTGCACCGAACTTGAGAGCGGCGGACGGATGATCGACGCAATCCTCACCAACTCGGTCTTGCCCACGATCAGCCGTGAGTTTCTGGGGCGCCTTATGCGCTCGGAGCCGGTGAGCACGGTGCACGTACGTGTCGAGCGGGGTGAGTTTGCGTACGCGTTTGAATGATCGGCCTAACCACCATCCACCAACATCAGGAGTCCCAACATGCCGTTCGCAAAGGTTTACACCTTTAGTGAGGTCAATCGCATCCTGCAGGAAAGCGAAGGTCGTCCCAGCCCTACGAATCAGGAGCCGGGCCATGCCCTGGCACTGCATGTAAATGCAAGGGGGCTGCAACTTTCCGACCGATTGCAGCCGGGTGGTCGTGCTATCACAGGGGGGTTATCAGAAGACAGGATTGCCGAGCTGGACGCTGCCGACGGGCGTAGCCCTTCAAAGGTCCGAGTACCGCTGCCCAGACCAATCGGCAATCCGGGGCATCAATCCATCACCACACTAGGTCGGTCATTTGTCATGGGCTGGTTGAAAACGCCCGGCCCCGCCAACAGGCAGGATGTACTCAATACCTGGGCCAACTTTGAGTTGGAGCAAGCCAAGATAGCCAGGGTGGCGCACATCGCACAATTGAGCGCATCCAATAAAAAGAAAAGTGTCCTCAAGGGCGCCCAGCTTGCAAATGAGCCCCCGCTGACGGCCATCAGCAGAAACAAGGAAGGCGAGCTTAAACTGAACTACGCCCTGGACTTCGAAGGCAAGGAGTTTTCCGGGGCATTTGCTGATCGCCAGCAGGCCGTGCAAATTGCCCGCGACCTGCTCAATTGCCCTGAGGGACAGAGCGCTCTGGCCAGGATGGATCGGGACATTCTCTGCAAACGCGTTGAAATCAAAGTGTCCGTTCCCAACGTTCTAAATGACGTGGCGGTGAAAATTCACCTGTCCAGCCGAGACACGATCGGCGGTGAAACGCCAGTTCTGACTGACATCAGCGAGGCGTACATGCTGGTCGACCGCCTCAGTACCGGTGACATCCATATCCAGACGTTTTATCCCATTGCCTGATCTATCGGCACAAAAGGAGCTTTGTTATGCCTGATTCCGGTAGTGAAATACGTTGCGAAAAAGTCGACTCCAAAAAATTCCGTGAAGCGCTGGGTGAGGCCTCAACCCTCGCTCTTGACATACCCGGCGGCAGCGAGGTCGTGGCGAGTATCAATACCCTCACCAATATGCGAGCCAACGACAACGCCGAAGCCCAGGCGAATGTCGCGTATTTCGTTGCCTACGAGGGCATAGATGACGCGGTAGGTTTGATGGTGATGAGTAAGGCCAGCGGGGTCTGGACAATTGAGGATCTGTTCTCCGGTGTTCTGCGTCGAGGCTTGGGAACCCTGCTGGCGCGCTACGGCATGGCCCACGCCATTCGCGACTACGGCCGCACGCCCAACTGTGAAATTCGTCTGATTTCGCTGGATGCAGCTTCCTGTGCGTTCTGGAAAAAAATCGGTTTTGTGATGCTCCCCGGTGTCGCAAGTGGCCACGGCGGGATGGTGTACCGGGTCTCTAACTCCCGCCCGGTGACGCCGGTTTGATCGGGTGTCTTACTGAATGAGGCCAGGTGTTTGATGAGGAAGAAACAAGACTTCGACTTTTCCTGTGGCGCGGCGTCACTGCTCTGCGCGGCCATGGAACTGGGCGTCACTCATTTGCCCGACCTCGGCTCCAAAGCGAGGGGGCAAACCCTGCAGCCCAGCTACACCTGTGAGGCGGCGCTGTACCAGATCACATCAGGCTCGAGCACCGGCGGGCGCATGGTGCAGCAAGACATGAGCAAGCTGGGCTACTCCTACCCTCACAACATCGCGATTGCGGCACGGGAGCTTGGCCTGACTGTGCAGATCTACATGAGCGGTCTGTTGGCCAGCGCGTTGTCGGCGGTGTACCCCAAATGCGAGGAGCAGTGCCGCCGGGCAGGTTTCCCGGTCATCCACGAGGCTGCTCCGGCGCTTGCTGCCAATCGGCGAGCCTTGCAAGTGGTGACGACCTTCGGCATCGGGCTGCATTACGTCATGAAGCGGCCTGACGGCGGTTACATGGACCCGGGCGATGGTAATGACTTTCCCGACTTCAAGCAGATGAACACGTGGTCAAAGCTCTACGGCGACACCGGCATCACGCTAGTGCTGGAACGGCCGGTGCCCGCAGTCGCCTGATGGTTTTCGACGATGGCATGACAAAAGCGAAGTCAGGAGCTTCCCCTGGCTTTTTTGCTTTACTCGCGGAATAAATGCCCACCGCCGCCCGTTGTATCAGCAAGCCAGTTCTCTTTGCAGAGCTTGCGGAGGGGGCTCGATTGACCCTCACCGCGTCGTTTCAGCGTTAAGGAGTCATCGATGCCTGTTTTGATCGCGAGTCAGCTTGGCACCTGGAGTCGGGTGTCATGAATTTCACTCAAGCCAATCGCGAGATCACCGTCAGCAGCGTGCTCGGCCCCGACGTCCTGCTGTTCCGGCGCATGACCGCGACCGAGGAGTTGTCGACCCTCAGTGAGTACAACGTCGACCTTTACAGCGAACGCAGTGATCTAGATATCGACGATGTACTGGCCACGCAGATGACTGTTTCGGTCGAGCTGCCCAAGGGCGCCCAGCGGTATTTCAGCGGCATGGTCACGCGGTTCGTCTATACCGGCCGCCAGGGCCGCTTTGCCACGTATCACGCGGTGTTGCGGCCGTGGCTGTGGTTCCTCACCCGTAGCAGCGACTGCCGGATTTTCCAGGAGAAAAGCGTTCCGGACATCGTCAAGGCCGTGTTTGCGGCGTACACCATCGCCGATGTCGACAGTTCCGGTCTCAGCGGCAATTACCCGTTGGTCACGTACTGCGTGCAGTACCGCGAGAGCGACTTCGATTTCGTCAGCCGCTTGCTCGAACAGGAGGGCATCTACTACTTCTTCAAGAGCACGGCCGGGCGCCACACCCTGGTGCTGGCCGACTCTTACGGCGCGCATGAACCAGCATCGGGCTACGCCAGCATTCGGTACATGCCTGGTGAAGATCATGCCATGCGTGACAGCGAAGTGATTTACGACTGGCGCATGGGCGGCGAGGTGGAGCCGGGGTCTTGGGCCTTGCAGGACTATGACTTTGAAAAGCCGTCGGCCAATTTGTTGGTCAAGTCGGCGCAGGTTCGCAACTACGGTCAGTCCCGGCACGAGCGCTACGATTACCCCGGTCGATATCGCGAGCGCCAACACGGTGAGACGTATGCGCGGCATCTCGGCGAAGCGCGCCATACCAGTTACCAGCGCATCAGCGCGGCAACGCGTGCGCGTGGGCTGTTCCCCGGCGCCTTGTTCACCCTGACCGACCACCCTCGCAATGACCAGAACCTCCAGGTGCTGGTCCTCAGCGCGTGCTACGCGTTGTCGTCCGATACCTACGAACCCACGCGGCCTGAAGACCCGGCGCCGGTGCTGACGTGCCATTTCACTGCCATGCCCCGTCAGCAGGAATTCCGTGCGCCGTGCAACACACCCCGGCCAGTGGTCCACGGCCCGCAGACCGCCAGGGTAGTGGGCAAGCGCGGTGAGGAGATCTGGACCGATTCGTACGGTCGCATCAAGGTGCAGTTTCATTGGGACCGCGAGGGAAAGGACGACGAAAACAGTTCTTGCTGGATTCGCGTCGCGCAAGGCTGGGCCGGCAAGCGGTGGGGCAGCGTGTTCCTGCCGCGAGTGGGACAGGAAGTGATCGTCAGTTTCCTCGAAGGCGATCCGGATCGTCCATTGATCACCGGCAGCGTCTACAACGCGGAGGTCATGCCGCCTTATTCGCTCCCCGCGCATGCAACCCGGTCGACCGTCAAAAGCAATTCTTCCCAGGGCGGCGGCGGTTACAACGAACTGCGCTTTGAGGACAAGAAGGGCTCCGAACAGGTGTTCATCCACGCCGAGAGAGACATGGACCAACGCATCAAGCGCGACGCGCTGGACTGGGTCGGGGGTGATCGCCACTCGCGGGTCAACAAGGACCTGCGCGAACACGTCGGCGGAGACCGGCACCAGAAGGTCGGCGGCAATCGGAACGAGAAGGCCGGCGGCAGTGTGTCATTAGTCGCCGGCCGCAGCCTGCAACTCGAAGGCGGGCTGCGCGCCAGCCTGAGCGCCGGCATGGATTTGCACATCAAGGCCGGGATGAACGTGGTCATCGAAGCGGGGGCCAGCATCACGCTCAAGGCTGGCAGCTCTTTTCTGACCATCGGGCCGGCCATCATTGCGTCAATGATTCCGGTGCCATTGCCGCAGGCGTCTGCGGCAGCCAACGCGCTGGTACTGGCCACGCGTCCGGGGCCTGCCGGGGTGCCCCTCGAACCCAAGGAGGCAGACGATGGCCAACACTGACAGCGTCGGCTTCGCACCTGGCAGGAGGCTGCCATGCCGATGAAATTGCGCATCGACAGCTACCAGGGCCAGTCGCCTGAGAGTGAGGTTTTTTGCCTCATTGACGAGCGGGGCACTCTTGGACGGGCTGCCGATAATGATCTGTTGCTCAGTGATCCGGGCAAATATATCTCCCGACGCCATGCTCGTATCGAATGGCGTGAGGGTGGCTATTACCTAATGGACGTGGGCAGCAACCCCAGCGTAGTCAACGAGCGATTGCTGGGCAACGGACGTGAAACCCCGCTTAGGCACGGCGATGAGTTAGTGATCGGAGACTACCGGATCGCTGTCAGCGTGCTGGATCAGCCCTCGAACGGGGTACCTCAAAGCGACATCACCTCCGGTATTAGCGCCACTCAGACGCTGGCCGTGTTCACCCCGCCGGCCGGGGTTGGGCCTGAGCCTCTTGCTGTCCTCCGAACACAACCAGCACTGCCAGCAGTACACATCCACGCCGGCTTCCACCAGCCCGATGTGCCCGTTGATGCCCTGGCCGATGCCAGCATTTTGCGCGGGCCGGCCAGGGTCGAGCCTGTTTCTGTTCCAGCAGACCCGCTAGGGTTGGGCTGGCTGGCGGGCAGCGTACCTGCCGGCCACGGCGAGCCGTTGCAGGTGAAAGACACTCAGCAGCTTCTGCCCTCGTTCAGGGGCGCGGAGAGCGACCATCTTTCTCCGGAACAACAGGCGCTGCCACTGGCTCTCGGACCACAGGTTCCGCCGCTCGGGCTCGGCCTGATACCCGACCGTTATGATGCATTGGCTGATCTGCTCGCCCCGATGCGGCCATCGTTTGCCGGTGATAAACCTGGTGACGCCCAAGCCCAAGCCCCGGTCACGGCGACGGAGGTGGAGGCCGCCGGCCCGCCGCCGCCGGCCGCAGCCGAGGCTGCGGTGGTCGCTGACATGGGCGTTCAGATGCCCGGCCGTGATGCCATTCAGGGCACGCGTCGGCAGGCCAGTCAGCTCTCTCAGCCCGCTGCCTCGTCCGACGTCGTGCCAGCGAATGACAGTGTGCTTCGAGCACTGCTGCACGGATTGGGCGTGCCCGACCTGCGCACTTCACGCAGCCCCGAAGCATTGGCGCAACTGGTCGGCGAAATGCTTCGCGAGGCCACCGGCGGGACCATGGCAGTGCTGATGGCGCGGGCTTTGACCAAGCGTGAAAGCCATATCGACATGACGATGATTGGCGCACGGTCCAACAACCCCCTCAAATTCTTCCCCGATGCCGCCAGTGCGTTGAGTCAGATGTTAAGCACCGACGCGCCTGCTTACTTGCCGGGCGTGCAGGCACTCACGGCGGCATTCGACGACCTCAAGGCCCACGAACTGGCCGTCATTGCCGGCATGCGCGAAGCGTTGAGCGAGGTGGCGCAACGCATTTCGCCCGCGCTAATGGAAGAGCGTATGCCCGGGCGCCCGTTTGACGGCCTGCTGCCTTCGGCGCGCAAGGCTCGACTCTGGGAGCGATTCAACGAGCTGTACGGCGAACTGGTCCGTGACGGCGAGGAAGACCTGCACCGGATGTTCGGTGACACATTTTCCCAAGCTTATCAGCAGCAGGTCGCCAGGCTGCGTGCAACGCCCTGAGCGTCATTCGCTCAACCTTTTCCGTGCTTATGTGAGATTCCGTTATGTCCTGGAACAACAAAGTCGTCTGGTCGGAAGGCATGCTGCTGCAGCCCCAGCACCTGCAGCAGCATGACCGCTTCCTGAACGCCCAGTTGCAGGCGCGGGTGGAGGCTCTGCGTCCCTACGCCTGGGGCTTCACGCGCCTGGAGCTCGACGAACATCATCTGGCGCTGGGCAAGATTTCGCTAAAAGCCTTCAGTGCGGTGCTGCCCGACGGCACACCGGTGGGGCTTCCTTTTGACGAGATGCCGTTGCCGCTCGAAGTGCCGGTCGATGCCCGCGATGTAACCGTCGTGCTGGCGCTGCCCACCGCCCGGCACGGCGTGGCTGAAGTCGATGACCGTTTCGGACCGGAAAATTTCGCCCGCCATCGCAGCGTCGAGTATGAGGCGTGGGACAGCAACGGCCTGGACAACAGCGCGCTGATGAATGTCGGCAAGCTGCGCCTGCGGCTAGCGTTCGCCGACGATGTCGCAGACGCCTATGCGGTGGTGGGCGTGGTGCGGGTACTGGAGCGCCGTGCCGATCAGCGGATAGTGCTGGATCCGGTGTATTGCCCGCCGTGTCTGGACATACATGCTACACCCCCGTTGGCCGAGTTCATTGATGAGTTGCTCGGGCTGTTGCATCAGCGCGCTGAGAGCATGAGTGGGCGACTGGCCCAGCCAGGCGACAGCGGCGTGGCGGAAATCGCCGATTTTTTGTTGCTGCAAGTATTGAACCGCAGCGAGCCCTTGGTACGCCACTGCGTCGGCATGACCGGGCTCCATCCCGAAACCCTGTACCGCGAACTGGTGCAGCTGGCCGGCGAGCTGGCGACCTTCACCCAAGCCGCGAGGCGCAGCCTTCGCTACCCCGAGTATCGCCACGATGCGCTGGCGCAAACCTTCGCGCCGGTCATGCTGGAGCTGCGCAGGTCGCTGGCGACGGTGATCGATGCCCGCGCCATTCAGATTCCCCTGGAAGAGCGCCAGTTCGGTATTCGCGTGGCGGTGCTGCCCGATCGCGCTCTGCTGCAGGCCGCCACCTTTGTGCTGGCGGTACGCGCGCAGATGCCGGCCGAGTCACTGCGTAGCGGTTTTGCGCCTCAGGTCAAGATGGGCTCGGTGGAGAAGATTCGTGACCTGGTCAACCTGCAACTCCCGGGCATCGGTCTGCGTGCGCTGCCGGTTGCGCCTCGGCAGCTGCCGTTTCACGCCGGCTCCGTTTATTTCGAACTGGACCGCAACAGCGACTACTGGCAGCAGCTGACTCATTCGGCAGGCTTTGCCATGCACGTGGCAGGCAGTTTCCCTGGCCTGGAGATGCAGTTCTGGGCCATCCGCCATTCCTGATCGATTCGCCAGCAGGTAGATCTTTGTGAACGTGAACGACTCTCTGGAGCCCGGGCAGGACCCGGATCACACCGTGATGATGCCGACGCCGGGCGTGCGCCGTGTGGTGCCGACGGCTGGTGCTGCGCAACAGTCGACGAGCGAGAGTGCGCCGTCGGACGTGCTGCCGGGAAAGGGACTGAATCCCTTGGTCAGCGCGGCCAATCCACTGCTTGATCTCGTGGTGCCGTTGCGCTCGATGATTCGCGCACCGGACATAGAAGCGTTGCGCGAAAAACTGGTGCTGGCCATTCAGCTGTTCGAGGCTCAGGCACTCAATCTGCGAGTGGAGACCCAGACGGTCGCTGCCGCCCGTTATGCGCTCTGCACGCTGATCGACGAAACCATTTCCAGCACACCATGGGGCGCCGGGGTATGGAACAGCCGCAGTTTGCTGGTGAGCTTTCACAACGAGGCCTGGGGTGGGGAGAAGTTCTTTCTGATACTGCAGCGGCTCAGCCAGGACCCCAAGGCCCATCTTCACGTGCTTGAGATGTTTTATCTGTGCCTGGCGTTGGGCCTGGAAGGGCGTTACCGGGTGCTGGAGCGTGGCTCGGATCAATTGAGTCTGTTACGGGAGCGGCTGCTGCAATTGATTCGGCAGGAGCGCGGTGCGATCGAACAGGACTTGTCACTGCGCTGGCGCGGCGCATCTGCCGCGCAACGCTCGATGCTGGACCTGGTCCCGTTGTGGGTGACGGCAGCCGCCGCTGCCGCGTTACTCTTGGTGCTGCAACTGACCTGCAACTGGCTGCTCAACCGTGACTCGGACCCGGTATTTGCCGAGATGGGCGAGATTCGACTCGTCTCCCCGCTCAAGGTGGCGGCCCCGGCCGAACCCGCTCCGGTGCGGCTCTCGGGTTTTCTTGCGCCGGAAATCGCCGAAGGTCTGGTAAGCGTCCAGGACAGCGTCGACCGTTCGATCATCACGCTGCGCGGCGACGGCCTGTTTGCCTCCGGCAGCGCCGAGGTCTCCAGTCGCTTCGAGCCCTTGCTGGCGCGCATCGGCGATGCCCTCAACGCCGTGTCCGGGCAGGTGGTGATCGTTGGCCACACCGATAACGTCAGACCCTCGGTGACCTCGCGCCTGTCCTCCAACTTTGACCTGTCCGATGCCCGTGCCAGGACGGTGGCACGCATGCTCGCTCAGCGAGCCGGACCTGCGGAGCGTTATCGCAGCGAGGGCCGCGGCGAAACCGAGCCGCTGGTGCCCAATGACTCGCCGACAAATCGTGCACGCAACCGGCGCGTGGACATCACCGTTCTTGTGCCTGCCCAGCCGCAGTAAGGTCAATGCCATGTCATCCGTACTAACTGTTGTGAATGTGATCAAGCGTGCCGTTGCCGGCCTGACGCGCTTATGGCTGGTGTCATTGCTCGGTGTGCTGTTTGTGTCGATGCTGGTCTGGTACGAAGGCCCGTTGCTGTCGTTTGACGGGCAAGAGCCGCTGGAAGCCGAATACGCTCGTTGGCGTGTCATCGCTGCATTGATGGCAACATGGGCCGCATTTGTCGGCTGGCGCGCGTATTCGGCGTGGCGCGCCAATCGCAGGCTGATGGCCGGGGTAGCCGACGAGCAAGCCGCAGCCGGATCCACCGAGGCCAAGGCATCGGAGACGGAAATTGCGCTGCTGAAGGAGCGCATGCGTGCCGCGATGGCTGTTTTGCGCAAGGCCAGCCCCGGCTGGAAGCTGCGGGGTCAGTACTTGTACCAGTTGCCCTGGTACATGTTCGTCGGAGCGCCGGGCAGCGGCAAGACCACCGCGTTAACGCATTCCGGCCTGCAATTTCCTCTCAGCGACGCGTTGGGCGCTGCGGCCATTGGTGGAGTGGGGGGCACGCGAAACTGTGACTGGTGGTTTACCGATGAAGCCGTCCTGCTCGACACGGCGGGTCGCTACACTACTCAGGACAGCGACAGTGACCTAGACAAGGCCGCCTGGAATGGCTTTCTGGATCTGCTGAAAAAATACCGTCGGCGCAGCCCGTTGAATGGGGTCATCGTCGCCGTCAGCGTCAGTGATTTGTTGCGGCAAGGCGCGGCAGATCGACTGACCCAAGCCAAGGCCATCAGGGCTCGAATCACTGAACTGTACGAGCGGCTGGGCGTGCGCTTTCCGGTTTATGTGGTCATTACCAAATGCGATCTGCTGGCCGGCTTTGCGGAATTCTTCGAGCCGTTTGGTCGAGAGGAGCGCGCGCAGGTATGGGGGGTCACCTTCCCGGTGGTCGGGCATGGGGATGCAGACCAGCCCGGTACAGCACTGGCGAGTTTCCCTGGCGAGTTCGATGCGCTGGAGCACCAGTTGCAAGCCAGGGTGCTTGAACGGATGCAACAGGAACGTGATCTTTCCAGACGCGCTTTGCTCTATGGCTTCCCGCAGCAATTCGCCAGTGTGCGCGACGTGTTGAGCGAATTTCTGCAGACGGTTTTCGAGCCCAATCGTTTCCAGCAACCTGCGCTGGTACGAGGGGTGTATTTCACCAGCGGTACCCAGGAAGGCAATCCCATCGACCGGGTCATGGCTTCGCTGGCAGCCTCGTTCGGCGTGGCGCGCCGGGTGTTGCCCGCCGGTTACGCAACAGGACGCAGTTACTTCATTACTCGCCTGATGCGCGACGTGATCTTCCAGGAAGCGGGGCTGGCCGGCGTCGACCCGCAGATGGAGCGCCGCCGCAAGCAGCGGCTAAAGGCGGGCATGGTGCTGGTCGGTGTTGCCACCGTGTTGCTGGTGGTGGGTATCAGCATCAGTTACCGGCGCAATATAACGTTCGTCGAGCTTGCCGCTGCGCGAACAGCCGAAGTCACGCAATTGGCCAAAGCCCTGCCCAGGGACGGGGATGTTCGCGCCACGTTGCCCGTGCTTAATGCCGCGCGGGATCTGCCGGCAGGGTTCTCCCATCAAGATGACGGCGTGCCGCTTCTCACTCGGCTGGGTCTGTACCAAGGCGCCAAGCTGGGTGTCGGGGCCGTGAACCTGTATCGCCGGTTGCTGCGCGGCACGCTGCTGCCGCAGATCGTTGCGGACATGGAAAGCGCGTTGCGCCGGGGCGACGCCGGCACTCAAGATTTTCTTTATGAAACGCTGCGGGCGTACTTGATGCTGGGCGAACGGCAGTTTTTTGATGCAGCTTCGGTGCAAGCCTGGGTCGATGTCGACTGGCGGCGTGAGCTGCCGCAGGCCTCCGAGCAGGAGCGGCAACAGCTGTGGGCGCATGTTGGCGCTTTGCTCGATGCCAATGACGAGGACACGCAGCCAGTTCAGCTGGACGCCGGGTTGATCGCCAAAACCCGGCTCACGCTGGCCGGGATGCCCTTGTC
Organism: Pseudomonas sp. ME-P-057; assembly: GCF_030208975.1. Classification (NCBI taxonomy): domain Bacteria; kingdom Pseudomonadati; phylum Pseudomonadota; class Gammaproteobacteria; order Pseudomonadales; family Pseudomonadaceae; genus Pseudomonas; species Pseudomonas sp. ME-P-057. The sequence continues at coordinate 41,829 of NZ_JARVSX010000011.1, read as the reverse complement.
GCAGCGTGTCTATAACCGTCTCAAGCGTCAGGTCAAACAGGACAATCTGCCTAAAGTAAGCGTCAACGGTGCCGTGGGCCGCGACGTGTCATCGGTGCTGGTGCGACGCAGCGGCGCGCCTTTGTCCCGCGGTGTCAGCGGCGTGTACAGCGTGGCCGGCTATCGCGATCTGCTGGGCAAGGCTGATCGCGCCGTGCTCGACATGGCGAACGACAGCTGGGTGCTCGACCGTCAAGAGGCGGCGCTGGACGCCGGTAACCCTGCAAACATGAAAGCCGCTGTGCTTGAGCTCTATTACGCCGACTACATCAGGCAGTGGGATGCCTACCTGGCGGATGTGCAGCTGGTGCCGCTCACGGGCCTTGAGCAGGCGGCGCGAGCGACCAGTGCGCTGGCCTCCGCTGACTCGCCGATGCGTGCCTTCCTGCAAGCCGCCGCCCGGGAAACCACGCTTGATGGCGCTCAGGAGAATGAGGCTGGAAACCCGGTTGACCGGGTGGCGCGCACCAAAATCGACGACGCTCGCAAGCGGCTGGAGGCCGCCTTGGACGATTCCGCGCCAGCGGCAGCCATCGAACCGGCGCACAGTCCGGTGGATCAGCACTTCGCCGCCTTGCATGCGCTGGTAGGCAGCGCTGCACCGACGCCGCTGGATGCGGTCATCGCCATGCTCAAAGACGCTGCGCAGTATTTCGACAGTGCCGAAAGTGCGCGGCGCAGCGGTGCACCCGCACCTTCCGGCGAGGTGTTGGGCCGCATCAAGCGCGCAGCAGCCGAGCAGCCGGCGCCACTTGCTTCGGTGTTGCGTGACGTGGAGAGCGGCGGCGGGGCGCTCACGCTGGGTAATGAACGGGAGCGTTTGAACGCCTTATGGGCGTCGACTGGCGCGCCATTCTGCCGCGACGCCATTGCCGGCCGCTACCCGCTGGTCAAGAACGCCACGCGGGATGCAACGGCAGATGATTTCGGCAAGTTCTTCGGCCCAGGCGGGGTGATGGATGATTTCTTCAGCAAAAACCTGGCCCCCTATGTCGACATGAGTGGTGCGCAATGGCGCTGGCGGACGACTGGGAGCGCGCCGATGAACATTTCCCAGGACGTGCTCAACCAGTTTCAGAGAGGCGCCCGGCTGCGTGACATGTTCTTCGTGGCGGGCGCGCGCCAGCCTTCCTTGCGGTTTGATCTCAAACCAGTCAGCGCAGACCCGGCCCTGGACTCCGCGTCCCTCGACATTGCCGGGCAGCCGGTGAATTTCGACAGGAGCAGCGCCGCCAGCTTCACGCCGATCGTTTTGCCCAGCGGCAAAGGCACCGATCTGGTCCAGCTGCAAGTGAGCCCCGCAGTGGGTTCGGGCTTGCGCAGTGACGGGCCTTGGGCCTGGCTGCACCTGCTTGATCAGGGCGTGGTCAGTGGTGCTCAAGGTGAGCGTTATCAGGTGAGCTTCGCGCTTGGCGGTCGCAAGGTCGCCTACGAGCTGCGCGCCAGCAGTGTGATCAATCCGTTTCGGCGGGACACCCTCGAGCAGTTCCGCTGCCCGACCCAACTCTAAGGCAGCGACACGATGGAGTTGAAGCACTCGCGAACCGGTTTTTTTGGCAAGCTCGCCAGCCACGGGGATTTTGTCAGTCGTCGTTTGTCGCCTGCCTTTGTACGGCAATGGGATGACTGGTTACAGGCCGGCCTTGTCACTAGTCGCGATCAACTTGGGCAACAATGGCTCGACGCGTACCTGTGCAGCCCGGTCTGGCATTTCGCATTGGCAGCTGGCGTGTGTGGTGAAATCGCCTGGTCTGGCGTGCTGATGCCAAGCGTGGACCGTGTCGGGCGCCACTTCCCGCTGACTATCGCTTACGGTGGTCCGTCCGTGCGGGTTGATCAGCGTCTGCGCTGCGACGCTGCGTGGTACACGGAGGTGGAGAAACTCGCGTTGTCATCGTTGCAAAACGGATTCTCGCTCGCGCTCTTCGATGCCGCGCTGAGCGCGTTGCCGCAGCCTTCACCTCCGCCAGTCGACACGCTTTGCGCCCAACCCGGCATTGGCGCGCCACCCCTGTGGCTGGAGCGACCGGCGGATGAGCCCATGGACCATGCCATCTCGCACTGGTTGTCCCTCTTGGAACGCGTGCTATCAGGGCGACCTTGGGCGGGGCACTCGCTGTTCTGGACCGAAGGCTCTGCTCAGCAGCCACCCACGCTTTCGCTATCTCGCGGACTGCCATCCGCGCAAACACTCGTCGACATGCTGGCGGGCAGGGGGCAGGGACAAACCGTGACAGATAGCTGTGTGGCTGCGCCTTAGGTATAGCGCACGAGAACAACGGTGACGTTGTCGCGACTTCCGTAATCTGCCGCCAGCCGGATCAGTCGGTCGCTGCTGGCTGGCAGATTCGTGTCGTCGGCGCTGTGCAATACGCGGGCGATTTCGTGGTGCGCAACGCTGCCGTGCAGGCCGTCGCTGCACAGCAACAGCAGATCACCTGTTTGCACCGCATGAGCGCGAATCTCGGGTTCCACGCGCGGGGCGGGTCCGATCGCTTGCAGCAACACATTGCGCGCGGGAAGGCGGTCCAGATGCCCGGCGTCAAGGGCCTGCTGGTACCAGGTCTGGTCGCGGCTCAGCTGCTCCAGACTCCCTGCTCGATAGCGATACATACGGCTGTCCCCCACATGAAACGCCAGCAACGGACCGTCGACGTGCGGTCGCCAAAACCCCGTTAACGTGGTGCCCATGCCGCTGCCTTCAGTCATCTGATCCGCGGCGTTGCGGGCATACAACAGCGCATTGACCGAGGCCAGTGCTTCATGCAGCACCGCTACCGCTTGCATCGAGGGCTCCCGACAGGTTGCGTCCGGGTCGGCCGCAAGCCAAGTGGCTTCAGCGCTACGGCCTGCGAGGCAGTCCTGCAGGGTTTCCAGAGCGAGGAGGCTGGCCAGTGCGCCGGCCTCATGACCGCCCATGCCATCAGCGACCGCCAGCAAATGCAGCTCCGGTGCCAGCAAATAGTGATCTTCATTGCGCTGCCTGACGCTGCCGGTGTCGCTGTGAGCAAACGCGACGGCGCCGGATAGCACGCACAGCGAAGCTGCCCTGCCGTTTTGCGCTCGATTCATGCGGTCTCTCATGGCGCACCCAAGTGGCGCAGAAAATCGCTGCGCTGGATGGGATCGCTGATGTGTGCCGCCAGGCTTTCCAGCAATGCCTGACGGTTGGGGACGGTTTTTAGCGCGCGACTGACGATTACTCGCGCGATGGGGCCAATGCAGCGAGTGAGCTGCTTCTCTGCGTTTTGACGGAAGGCTTCATCGACCCCTTGTGGACTTGACAGAGTGGTCGAGGGCTCTACCGCGTCGTTGATGGCCGTGGGTTGCGGAGCCTGGACGGCGGACGTCAACGTCATCGCCTCTAGGCGCAGCTTTAGCGCGGCAGTGGCCGCCACAAATTGCCCGCGCCCGCGCTCGGACGGGATGTGAGACAGCAGCGCGTTTCGCGTCGCTTCAAAGTCACTGGTGCTCCCCAGAGTCCTCTTTACCAGCAGCCGGGCAAGCGGGCCGATCTGCTGCGAAAGCAGGGATTCAAGCTCAGGCCTGACCTGATGTTTCCAGGGCGTCAACGTGTCCAGAACCGCGCTGCCGCCGGTGCTCGCGGCGGTGCCGTGCAGGGCGCGCGTGTTGAGCCAGCCTGGCGCTATCAGGCGCGTGCTGTCGTCGTCCAGTGGGGAGGTAGTGGAAGACTGATCTGCGGACAGCGACTCCAGGGCGCAGAGAAAATCCAGCGCCGACTCGTAACGGTCTTCGGGTCGTTTCGCTAACGCTTTGCTTAAGATGACATCCAGCTCGGGGGCCAGCGTCGGGTTTAGGCTCGACGGAGGGACGGGTGACTGGTTGAGGATTTGCTGCATCACCATGGTCGCCGAGCCCGAAAAAGGGCGCTCCCCGGTGATCAGCTGATACATCACGATTGCGGCCGAGAACACATCCGATCGGCCGTCCACCAGCCCACCGCAAAACTGCTCGGGAGACATGTAGCTGGGGGTTCCGATCATCGAGCCGGTTTGCGTCAGCACTGAGGTGTCGAGTCGGGCGATCCCGAAGTCGCTGACTTTTACCTGGTGGTCGGGCGTGATGATCAGATTGGCCGGTTTGACGTCACGGTGAATGACGCCTTTGGCGTGTGCATAATGGAGCGCGCCCAGCAGCTGACGCATCCAGCCAATGGCTTGTGCGATCTGTCGCACCGGTTCGAGTTGCAGGCGAGTACTCAAGGCGACGCCCTCGATGTACTCCATGACGATATATGCCGTGCCGTCTAGCTCGCCGTAATCGTAAACACCGACAATGTTGGGATGACTCAGGCGGCCCGCAGCCTGCGCCTCGTTCTGGAACCGGCTGAGCAGCTCTTGATGATGAGTGTCGCCGAGCAGCTCCTGGCGAATCGTCTTGAGCGCGACGTGCCTGGCTATGTGGGGGTCGAACGCCTTGTAAACCGTACCCATCGCGCCTTTGCCGAGGACACTGTCGATGCGGTATTTGCCCAGTTGTTCGATCATGCTGTGCTCCCGCCTAGTCTTCGAGCATGTGCATGGCGCTGACCAGACTGGTGCGCATCCGAACGAATGACTGGCCCATGCGAGCGAGCTCGTCGTGTCCGCGTACGTCCAGTTCTGGCACATCGTCTTCCCCGAGGCTGACGCGGTCAGCCAGCGCCGACATGTGTTTCAAACGGCGGGTCACGAATAGATAAACCATGACGTTCAACGCACAGAACAGAAATACAAAGATCCCCAGCATCGCGATCATGAAGGTATGCAGCATGTCGCTGGCACGCTGGAGGGGAACCGCCAGCGGCACCGAAACCAGCCGAGCTCCAATGATCTCGTTCAGTTTCCAGCCAAAACCGTTGAGGGGGCCGTAGCGGTCAACCACCGACTTTGGAGTGGTTTCCGGCGAGGTGTGGCAAGCCAGGCACGCCGGGTCAGTGATTTGGATCGGCTGCGCCACGAACAGTGACGGACCATTGTCGTCAGCGCGCTCGCCGATCAACTCCTTGGTTTCAGGTTTGCCTCGCAGCTGATTGACGACATTCGCCTCCCAACCGGTCGCGCGGTCGCGCGGATTGGTAGGATTGAGCGTGGCTTCCTTGTAGAGAAAGTCAGGGTAGGACTTGAGCAATTGCTGCAACTGCTCGGTGGCGGCAAAGGACGGAATCGATTGCGGCAGAAAGCCGAACTTCAGGCGGTTCTCCAGCAACGGCACGATCTGGTCGGAGGTGTAGACGCTGGTCGCCGCCGCCGCGCCCATCAGCATACGCGCCTTGTCCAGAGACTCGTCCCGCGCGCTCTGCTGCAGCAAGGCATTGGCGAAGAGGCTGCTGGCGACGAAGCCGACAATGAACACGATCAAGAACACAACGTTGAATTTGACAGCCAGCGACAGCTTCATGCGACGACCTCTTGTTGCGAATAGGGGGAGCTGCCATCAGCGCCGGACGGCATTGCGCTCGAAGCGGTACAACTCGGTCTCCCATTCCAGGGTGCCGCCGAACTGCTGAGTGACTGCCGCACGAAACGAAGCATCCGCCAGGCGCGGGGCGAAACGCTTCGCCAATGCGCGCATGTCCGCTTTGGGCAGTTGGCTCAGGAGCGGGGCCACGTCCTCAACGCTGACCTCTCGCAGTTTGCCCGGCACCGGCGCCGGTTGTTTCTTGAGCGCCACAGCCGGCAGAGGATCGAAAAAAGCGCTCGGCATGGACTGCAAAAAACCGGCGTCTGGCCGACCGGTGCTGTCAACCGGCCCGTTGCCTTTGCGCTGAGCGTATTCCTCTTGCCGGAGGCTCAAGGTATGCCCGTCCACACCACCGGCGCTGGCTACGCTCAGCGGCAGTGTTCCGGCGTCGCAGAACACCTCGGTATCGGTGCCATCGGTGTGAACCACGCTCACAGCGTGGCTCATATCCACACTGAGGCCGGTGGCATCGACGACCAGTCTTCCCCCTTTGATGCCGGGTAGGGCGTCGATCTTCAGCCAACCGCTGAGCAAGATGACTTGGGTAGCCGTGCCTTTGCGGTCGAGGTAGAGGCGGGTGTGCGGTCCTGTCGCAATTCGGGCGCCGGCCAACCCTTCGATTTGCACCGCCGACTCATCCGAGTCGATGAAGTCGCCGGGCTGCAAAGGCGTACCGGCGGCGGCCTCATAGCGTGCGGTACCCCGAATCAGCGCTACCGGCCCTTCTGCCAACGCGAGGACTCCAAGGTTGGCGCTGGCTGCAAACACGTTGGGAATGTGCAGCAGCCCGGTCATCATTATCACAATTGAAAGTCGCTTCACGGTTCCGCCATCGTCGAGGCGATTGGGCCGCAGGTGCTGGCGCTCAGTCGCTAAAAGTCTGGGGAGACTAACCAGTCGATGCGCCTGAGGAACGACAATTCTTTCTATCTTTTCCCGCACCTTGCATAGAACCAAATCATGGAATAAGGGCGTGCAGGCAAGTGTTATTCAACGACGTGCGCGAGGATCTCTCCGTGGGGCTATGGCGTATTCAAATCGGCATGCAGCGTGGAATAGATCCGCCTCGTCGGTTGTTGTGCTTTGGAGGTGCGTTCCTCACGGCTCAATCATTGTCGGAAAATCCCATGCCTCATTTGAATGCTGGTCCCGGTATCACCTTATGCAGAGGCGCGCACGCAACATGCAATGCGCTGACCAGGGTTTGCCAATCGGCGGTACTGAGCGGTGTGCTGTTGACGACCGCTGCAGCGGCTCAGGTGCCAGCTCAAGATAGCTTCGACACGCGGGGGTTGACCGTATTGCGTTCGGTTGAAGCCACCGGCGTGCAGGTATACGAATGCCGGCCGGACGAGGCAGGTCGATTGCTCTGGGTATTTCGTGAACCCATGGCGATTCTAACCGCCGATGCGAAGACGGTTGGCCGCCATTTCGCCGGCCCCTCCTGGCAGCTGAACGACGGCAGCGGGGTTGTGGGGAGGCTTGTGGCACAGAAGCCCGGAGCGACGGCGCAAGACATTGCGCTGCTGAAACTCGACGTATCGACCCGCGAGGGTGATGGAATGATGTCCCGGGTTACCACCGTGGAACGGCTTGATACCCACGGCGGGGCGTACTCGGGGGAGTGCTCGAAGGTGGGCGGCTTTCATCTGGAGCCCTATACCGCCCGGTATGTCTTCCTGGGCGGTTAGCGGGCGCCGGGACCACGACTCAACTGGCTGTCGTTCCCATGATCAAATCGGCTGCACGCTCGCCGATCACCACGCAAGGCGCCATAGTATTGCCGACGGTGATGCGCGGCATGATCGACGCATCCGCGATTCGCAAGCGCTCGATGCCGTAGACCCTGAGCTCATGGTCAACCACGGACAGCTCATCGCGGCCCATTTTGGCGGTGCAGGACTGATGCCAGTAGGTCACGGCAGAGTGACGAATGAAGCGTTCCATGTCGCGCCGCGCCTGCTGTCGGGGAATCACTTCGCGCTTGACCAGATCGTCGAACGCCGGGCTGTTGCCAAGCGTGCGGCACAGCTCTACGGACGCCAGCGCAGCCTCCATGTCCTCGGGAGCGCTCAAGGAATGGGGCTCGATCCGCATGCGGTCCATGGGTCCTGCGCCGCCAAGCCTCAAGCGTCCCCGACTTAGGGGGCGGGCCAGGCCGGCGAACATGGTCCAGCCATGGTCCGGGGGCGCGATGCCCACCTCAGGCGGCGACGGCACCGGGAACTGAAGCTGACAATGCAGCAGGTCAGGGGCATCGAGCCGCGGGTCGCTTTTCCAGTAAACCGTTGCTTCGCATCCGCCGCTGCCTATCGACAGGGGTCGCTGATACTCCCAGGTGCAACCAAAAGCCACATGGTCTTGATGGTTCTGGCCCACGCCGGGCAACACGTTTATCGGCTCAATCTGGTGGACGCGCAGCTCATCCTCCGGGCCTATTCCTGACTGCATCAGGGTTTTCGGCGTGTTCACCGCGCCCATCGACAGGATCACTTCGCTGGTCGCGTAAAAGCGCTGGCACTGCCCATCAACGATAGCCTCCACGCCAATCGCGCGCTTGCCTTCGAGCAGTATCCGGCTGACCAGAGCGCCGGGCAGGATGGTCAGATTCGGACAATGTCTGCGTGGCGCGATGTAAGCGTCGTAGATGGATGCCCGCCGACCATTCCTGATACACAGATCGGTGAGCGCCGCGCCGCCGCTGCCTTCCATCATCTGGCCATTGGCGCTGCCGAACACCGGAATGCCGAGCCGGCGGGCCGCCTCCAGCGTCGCTAGCGCGAGAGGCTGTGGGGCGGCGGCCGGGGCAATGTACAGCGGCCCGGAAACGCCACGGCGGTCGGCATCGGGATGGCCATGCCAGCTCTCGATCCGGCGGTAGTAATCCAGCACGGATGCGTAACCCCAGCCTGCGTCCCCTGACTCTGCGGCAAAGAAGTCCCAGTCCGATTGATGCCCGCGGGCCCAGACCATGACGTTGATGTTTGACCCGCCTCCCAGCCCTTTGCCCATGCTAAGCGCCAGACGGCGCCCGTCGAGGTGCTGGTTGCTTTCTCCCTCGAACGCCCAATCGCGCGCCGAGCTCAGGTTGGCAGGCCACTGCGCCGGGTCAGTCACCTCCGGCCCGGCGCAATGATCTCCCGCTTCGATCAACAACACACGGGCGTCGGGCTGGTCGGCAAGACGGGCGGCAACGACACACCCCGCCGTGCCGGCCCCGCACACGATGTAGTCAAAACCCTGAGCAACCGTCTTCATAAGCCCACCGCAACGCATACTGGCAGCAGTTTTGAGCGAGCCCTCATCACTGGCCACCCACCTGTTGCACCGCCTTCAATATCACGGCAGCCACTTCGGCAGGCCTGGACTGTTGCGGCACGTGACTGCTCGGCAATTCGGTCAGCCGGGCGCCAATACGCTTTGCGGTAGAGCGCTGGGCGTCAGGGGCGATCATGCGGTCCTGGGTGGCGAGTACGTACCAGGAGGGTTTAGTCTTCCACGCCGCGACGCTCGTTTTGTCGTCGAATGCCGTCGCCTTGATCGGGCCCTGCGTCGCCGTCATTACGGCTGTCTGAGCCGGCGCAAGGTCCTGGGCGAAGTCGGTCGCCATGCCCTGTGGCGTGAGATAAAGGAAGCCGTTGCCGTCGGCCTTGATCTGGCTCAGGCCGGGCGGCACTGGGGCACCTTTACCTTGCTCGCCGCTGGTCTGGCCGGCGTCCGGAGCGAACGCTGCAACGTAGACGAGCGCGTGGACGTTCGCCTGGGCGCCGGCCTCGGTAATCACCGAGCCGCCCCAGGAATGGCCGACCAGCACCACGTTGCCCGGCTGGTTATCCAACGCCCTGCGTGTAGCGGCGACATCATCGGCAAGCGAGGTCAACGGGTTCTGCACAACCGTGACCGCTACGCCCTTGGCCTGGAGCAGAGGCACCACTTTGGCCCAGTCCGAACCGTCGGCGAATGCCCCGTGTACGATGACCACCGAGGTCGGCTTTTCAGCGGCCTGGCTTGCACCGGCGCCCAGCGTCCCGACCAGGGCAAAAGCGGCGATGACTGATATTGAAATGCTTGTTTTCATGACGTGAGCTCCTGTAAATGAGGCTCAAGTTTTGCCCACGGACCTGCATGGCGGGTATCGGTCATTTATCCGATGCGAAGGCTTTTTATGGATGAGGCACAGCGGTTCGAGATTTCACTGGATGGGGCACTGGCCGCCATCGCTCAGGTGGGCGACCTCAGCATGGGGCAGCCGCTGGGCCACTCCCGACGCGTCGCCCGGCTCGCCCGGATGCTCGCGCAACAGGCCCAGGGCGAGGGCGAACATCTGCGCGTGGTGGAGCAGATCGCCCTGTTGCGTTGGTCCGGCTGCACCGCCAACGCCGACGGGTTCGCTCACCTTCTCGGTGATGACGTGGAGGGTCGCCGCGCGATGCTCGACCACACTCTGGCGGCCGGGGACATGGCAGCGGTGCTTAAAACGGCGCAACTTGCGGTCGTGCATTGCGAGGTGTCGTATCAGATTGCCCGCACGCTAGGGCTTGGCGCAGACGTTGAATCGGGCTTGTGTCGGGTATTTGAAACCTACGACGGAACCGGGCGGCCGTTCGGTTTGAGCCACGAGCACATACCGCTGTCGGCGTATCAGGTGGTTTTGGCGGGAGATCTGGATATCCTCGCTCGAGCGCATGGCCTTGAGGCGGCGTTAAGCTGGATTTCACAGCAGGCCGATCGACGCTACCCCGCTGCGCTTGCGGAGATGGTGATACGCAACGCCGAACATTGGTTGATGGAACTGGATGCCATTGGCGACGTGCCGCTGGAAAACAGGGGGCAGGGTGGTCAGCACGTTTCGCTGACATTGGTAGGTGACGTTATTGACCTCAAGTTGCCGTGGCTGGCCGGGCATTCAAGGCGCGTTCGGGATGTCGGCGTCGAGGCCGGGCGTTTGTGGGGGCTGCCGGAGCCTGCCCTGGCCGACCTTGGCAAGGCGTCGCTCATCCACGGTCTTGGCCGGGCCGCTGTGTCCAATGCCGTCTGGAATTGCAACGGATCGCTGCCCTATGGCGCAGTCGAGCGGGTACAGCTTGTCCCGTACTGGACACAGAAAGCCACGCGACAGATCAGTGAGCTCATCCGCCCCGGGGAAGTCGCCGCGCACGCCTACGAACGTCTTGACGGCAGTGGCTACTTTCGCGGAGCGCTCGCCGACTCGCTTTGCGCAGACCATCGGCTGCTCGCGGCCACGGTGGCATGGGCCGCATTGACCGCAAACCGACCCTGGCGGCCTGCGTATACCGAAGCGCAGGCTGCGCGGATGCTCGAAGCGCACGCCGGCAAGGGTCTGTTCGACGGCGCCGTTTGCGAGGCAGTCATCGCAGCTGCGCATGGGAAACGCAAGTTCTGTCAGCCGAGGAGTGCGCTGCTGACGCCCAGGGAATGCAGCGTGCTGCTTGAAATCAGCCGCGGCGCCAGCAACAAACAGGTCGCGCGCATTCTTGGCATTAGTGGCAGTACCGTGCGTACGCATACCGAGAGCATCTTTCGCAAACTCGGTTGCTCAACCCGGGCGTCCGCCACGTTGAAGGGCCTGACGCTGGGGTTGATTGCCTGACGCTTGGCGCCGCTGGCTAGCCGGGATGACTTGAAGACGGATGGGCGCGCGCCATGGCGATGAATGCCTTGAGCGCAGCGCAGGGATTGCGCCGATTGGCATAGTACAGGCACAGGTTGTCTCGCGGCGGCGTCCAGGCTTCCAGCACCCGTTCCAGTTGCCCTGCTTCTGTCTCGGCCAGAACGTCTTGCTCCATGAAAAAGCCAAGCGCGATCCCTGCATGCACAACCGCTTTGGCCACGCTCGATTCGTCCAGTGTCAGTGGCCCGCTCACCTCAATTCGCGTCACCTCTCCATTGCGCTCGAAGTGCCACGGGTAAATGGCCCCGTTCGGCAAACGAATCCGCAGGCACGCATGCTTATGAAGGTCCGCAGGCGTCTGCGGCCGGCCGTGTATGTCGAAGTAGGCAGGTGTGCCTACCACTGCGTAGCGCTGAGCCTGGCCCAGGTCGACAGCAATCATGTCGCTGGGAACCAGGCTGGCAGCCCTTACGCCCAGATCAAACCCTTCGGCGACAACGTCCACCAGACGGCCTTCCGTCACCAGGTCGACATGGACTTGCGGGTACTGCCGCAGAAACTCCAGGACCAGAGGCAACAGTGCTGCGCGGGCCGCCGTCGCAAATGCGTTGATGCGCAGCACGCCGGAAGGCTCGGCATTATGCGAACGCACGGCGTCCAGGCCCATGCGCAAATCACTCAGCGCGGGCCCCACCTGCAGCAAAAACATCTCGCCTGCTGCGGTGAGCGCCACACTGCGTGTGGTGCGGTTGAAAAGCCGTGTTTGAAGATTCGCTTCCAGCCTGGCAATCGCCTGACTGAGGGCGGTGGTCGACACATTGAGGTCGACAGCCGCCTGACGGAAGGAGCTGCGGCGGGCAACGGCCATGACGGCTTCCAGTTCGTTAAGCGTCACGCGGGAATCGAGCACGGATTGTCCTGTATATCGGGATGAGGCATGAAGGATTGCCCCAGTTGAGCAAATGATGGAGGGGCGGCAAGCTTGACCTGTGCTCATTGATCATCCAAACCCGAGGAAGCCGCCATGAACCTTCAGCTACCGAACATCGTGCAGACGTATTTTCAAAGCAGCAATGACGATGACGCATCCCGCGTTGTGAACTGTTTCTGCGCGCATGGCACTGTCACCGATGAAAAGGTCACGCACCACGGACCCCGTGCGATCGAAACCTGGTGCAATGCCGTACGCCGCTCGTTTTCCTACCGCGTTGAACCCCTTCGTGTGGCGCAGCGAGACGATCCACTGGTGGTAATTGCAAGCGTCGCCGGTAACTTCCCCGGCAGTCCGGTGGACCTGAGCTACGCCTTCCAGCTCGAAAACGGGCTAATCCTCTCTCTGGAGATCACGCCATGAACCTCGACCTGAAGGACAAGCGAGTGTTGGTCACCGGCGGCACCAAAGGTGTAGGGGCCGCATTGGTAAGGCTGCTGATTGAGGAAGGGGCAAAGGTCGTCACTTCAGCGCGTCAGGCCACCGCTGACATGCCCGATTGCCTGTTCGTTGCGGCTGATCTCAGAACTGTAGAAGGCTGCGACGCGCTCGCTTTGGCAACGAAACACCATCTGGGTGGCGTAGACATCATCGTCCATGTGTTGGGCGGCTCGTCGGCGCCTGGTGGTGGCTTCGCGTCCTTGGGTGAAGATCAGTGGCGTCGGGAGTTTGACCTCAACCTCTTTCCTGCGGTACGTCTGGACCGCGCCTTGCTGACGGGAATGCTTGCACAGGGGGCGGGGGTCATCATTCACGTGACCTCCATTCAAAGCCGCTTGCCGCTGCCCGAGTCCACCACAGCGTACGCTGCCGCCAAAGCGGCCTTGTCAACCTACAGCAAAAGCCTGTCCAAGGAAGTCTCGCCGAAGGGAGTGCGCGTAGTGCGCGTCGCGCCAGGCTGGATTGAAACACAGGCGTCGGTTGCATTGGCCGAGCGACTCGCGCAAGAGGCAGGGACCGATTACGAAGGGGGCAAGCGAATCATCATGGATGCACTGGGCGGCATTCCATTGGGCAGACCTTCGACGCCGCTGGAGGTCGCCCACCTCATCGCATTCCTGGCATCGCCTCGTGCAGCGTCCATCACAGGCAGTGAATTCGTTATCGATGGTGGAACTGTGCCTACGTGCTGACCCAGCGACCTGCCGTGCGAAGCATTCATCGGTCCGCTCCCCAGCTGGCCGTCTTTGCTTGTGAAGCAAATCAATTTTGTCCGCTGCAGGCTTAATTGCAGCTGCTTGCTTGTGTTTACTGAGGCCGCCCGCTAATTGAACCCGGAGAACAAAATGAAGAAGACAACAATAGCGACCCTTACAGCGCTGGCTATGTCTGCTCCCGTCCTGGCTGAGGAGTGGGGTCCGTCAAAATACGGCGCTCAGGACGAGATAGGTGCGGCTAATCTGATCACTCCGCAGTCGGTACTGGAGGCCGTGAAACTGGTTAAGACCGGGAAAACCTATCCACTGGCGGTGCCCATCGACAAGCACCTCCCTGCATTTCGTCACCGCAGCTTTCATCTCACCAACGTGCAGCCGGGAGAAGCAGGCGGCACGAGTACAGGTCCCAATAAATTCACGTTCAACGACGAGTTGGTCGTTGGCTGGACCGGTGTTGGCACGCAACTCAACGGGATAGGGCACATCGGCATCGACAATGTGTACTACAACGGCAACCGCGCGCCCGATTTCGTGACGGTGGAAGGCGTTGAAAAGTTGGGCGTTGAAAAGGTGCCGCCTATCGTGGCTCGGGGCGTGGTGCTGGACATGACGGCCATTTATGGCAAAGCGATTGTTCCTGAGAATACCGAGTTCTCTGTAGCGGACCTGCAGAAGGCGCTTGATCGTCAACACGTGGAAATTCGCAAAGGCGACGTTGTGCTGTTCAATACCGGCTGGCTGGAACTGATCGGCAAGGACGATGAGAAATTTTTGAAAGTTGAACCGGGCATTGGGATGGAGGCAGCGAAGTGGCTGGTTGATAAAGGCATCGTTGCATTTGGTGGCGACACTTGGGCGTCGGAAATCTATCCAGCAGCCGACGGCCAGGAGTTTCCGGTCAACCAGTTCATGCTGGCGAAGAACGGCATTTACAATCTGGAGTTGATTGATAGCCGTGCACTCGTGAAAGACCAGGCCTGGGAATTTCTATTTGTACTGGGGCAGCCCTTATATAAAGGATCTACCCAAGTAAATATCAACCCAGTGGCGATCCGTTAATCCCGATTACTCCTGCGATGCCTATGAAGAGATAAGCGCACCTCTATCGCCCGCTGGCGGCAAGCGCAGCGAATACTGACAGTGCGCAGGCCAGCGTCCAGTGGCGTGGACGTCCTGCGACGCTGTCTTCAATTCTTTATGTCGAGAAGTTATGTCTATCATCAGCACGACGCTTGCGATGCTCATGCCAACCCTGCTGCCCCGTCTGTGGACGTTCGCAGTACGCCTCACCGGGGATATGCGTGATGCCGAGCATTTGGTGCATTCGGCCTGCGTTTGGGCGCTTGAGCGGGACGATCAAGTGCCGCTCGGGACATCACCGATCAACTGGATGTTTTCCGTTCTCATATCAGTCTGGACTGCCCGCTCGGGTGGTATGTATCTCCCCCGCCTTGCGCCGGCGCAGATACAGGTCGCCAGCTGTCCAATAAGTGTCTCCTCACCTGTGCCTGAAACCCAACAGCCGTACCCGCGTGTGGTAAAGGCCGTAGATCAATTACCCGATGCAGAACGTTTGGTGGTTTTGCTCGTCCTGCTCGACCAGTTTTCCTGTACAGAGGCTTCGAATATTCTGGGTATCTCTCTCGCCGACCTGAGCTATCGCCTGTGCCGGGCCAATGAAATGATGGCCTCGCATTTGACGCGCTGCTCTGACGCTCGCCGCACCTTCGCCGCTGATTAGGCTCAGTCTTGTTTAGAAATAAAGGGACGATCATGTCCCGTCTTGCAGAAGCGCCCGTTAAAGCGTCTACGTTGGCGTACTCCTCAACCACGTAGGGGTAATGAATTTATCACCCCTCTTATTATGCGAAGTAAAGTTGCAACCGACCCAAGTTGAAGCTGCGCCATCTTGGGTCTTGCCCTAGAAGGTTCTCAGCGGGGAGCTGTGACCCACATCACGGATCGCCCGGGCTTGTCGGAGCAATTGGCGTTATCCCGGTCGGGAAGGTGGGCTGTTTAACGCAGCCCAAACCTGAATGGGCCTTTCTCGGGACAGTTTGCGTTTTTGGACTTCGTTGCGTGTCCAGCGTCGCGCAGCTCATTACACAGCTGCGCAACATTTTTCGGCGTGACGTAACTGTTATGGGAGAGCCACAACGCTTTAGCCCCAGAAATCTTGCTGAAAGCCCCTCCAGCCTTGAGTACCCTCAGCACGACGGTCGCGCAGCTTTTCCTGAACATCTGGTAGTGTGCGCCTTGCTTGCGCTTGATCTGAAACCATGCGGTTCGCATCGCCGCCAGATCCAGGCCGTCAATTTCGTAAACGACGTGCGGGTCACTTTGCTCGAGTACGATATCTTCTTCGAGGAAGAATTTCCTGGCCTGGGGTTTCTTGTCCATCATCCCGGCTCCGTCCAGAGGCCACCAGCTCACGTAGTTTTCATTGAATCTTTCGAGCAAGCTGATGTTCGCTTTGCGGACCACCGGGTTGACGTATTGATCATATCGTTGCTCCACGACTCGCCCGACCGTTGGATCGCCCAGGTACATCGCGGCGTGGCCAACGTTTTCGCCTTCGGGATACCAAATGTAGACCACAGCACTCGTAAATCGCATACGCACCCCGTCAAAGTCAAAAGCGCCATGCTCGGCATAGCGCAGCGCCGATGGGCCACCGCCGATATTGGCGGTGGCTGTCGGTTGAGGGATAACGAATCAGTGGGTGGTTTTATTCCCCTGAAATGTCTCATCGGCGATCATTCGGCCACCTCCACGACGGGTTCGATAAATGCAGCGCAAAGAAGTCCGACAATGCCTTGACCTTCGCCGAGCGGCTTCGGGTCGATGGGGTCACGAAATACAGCCCGCCCTGCGCCATGTGCCAGTCCGGCAACAGAAGCTCCAGGCTTCCATTTGCCAGATATTCGCTGGCGATGAACTCAGGTAGTTCGGCGACGGCCAGCCCTTCCAGTAACACCGGAATCAGGGCGTTCGAATTGGTGACGCGCAGCGGTCCGGTGGGCACCACATCTTCCTCGGTGCCGTCTGCATGAGTGAACCGCCACACCTGCGTGCGCGCGCGGTAGGCGTAGCTCATGCACGCCCGATCGGCCAACTCTCGCGGGTGAGCGGGGCGACCATGGGTATCAATGTAACCGGGCGACGCCACCAGATATTGCGTCACGCCGCACAGCCGCCGTGCTACCAGCGATGAATCCGGCATGACCGCGATGCGCAGCGCGGCGTCGAACCCTTCGGCAATCAGATCAACAGAGGCGTCGGACAGGTGCAAATCCACCGACAGCTCGGGGTACTGGCGCATCAGGATCGGCAGCAGCGGGGCGACCCAGCGCACGCCGAACGCCAGTGGCACCGCGAGCCGCACCTGCCCGCGGGGCAACATCGAAAGGTCTTGCGCCTGGGATTCAAGCGCTTCGGCCTGGCGGCATATTTCCCCGGCCTGGGCGGCCAGGCTTGCGCCGAATTCCGTCAAGGCCAGTTGCCGGGACGTACGGTTGAACAGTCGCCCGCCCAAGCGCTCCTCCAGCCGTGCCACGGCACGCGATACGGTCGGCACTGACACGCCCGTCACCCTGGCGGCTGCGGCAAACGAGCCTTCCTCCGCCACCTTGGCGAACAAGGCCAATCCTTCAAAATCCGGTAATTTGCTCATTTCAAATCTGCAATGATGAGTTGCAGAGGATTCTATTTTGAAAAGATCACCGGGTCGATATGCTCGTTTCACATCCTCATCAACACATTGAAACGTGCAGGAGAATCACCATGAGTCACAGACTTGAAGGCAAAATCGCCCTGGTTACCGGCGGCACATCTGGCATTGGCCTTGCCACCGCAAAGCGCTTCGCCGAAGAAGGCGCTTATGTCTATATCACTGGCCGTCGTCAGGCCGAACTGGACGCAGCCGTAGCAGCGGTTGGAAACGCCACGGGCGTTCAGGTGGATTCAACCAGCCTTGAGCAACTCGACGGGCTGTACCGGAAGATCAGCGCCGAGAAAGGTCACCTAGACGTGCTATTCGTCAACGCAGGCGGCGGGTCGATGCTGCCGCTGGGTGACATCAGCGAAGCGCAATATCAGGACACCTTTGACCGTAACGTGAAAGGGCTGTTGTTTACGGTCCAGAAAGCGCTTCCGGTCCTGGCCAGAGGGGCTTCGATCATCCTCACTGGCTCGACCGCCGCGAGCATGGGCACGCCTGCTTTCAGCGTGTACGCCGCGTCCAAAGCTGCGGTTCGATCGTTCGCCCGCAACTGGATGCTGGACCTGAAAGACCGCAATGTGCGCATCAACACGTTGACCCCCGGCGCGACAAGAACGCCTGGCCTGGTAGGCCTTGCGGGACCGGATGCTGACCATCAACAGGGGCTGCTTGACCATATTGCCTCGCAGATACCGATGGGGCGTGTCGGCGAGCCGGAGGAAATTGCCGCAGCCGCGCTGTTCCTCGCCTCGGACGATGCAAGCTACGTCAACGGTACCGAGCTGTTTGTCGACGGCGGGCAAGCGCAGGTTTGATCGCTCGCTCGCCTGAGGGGACACGTTTGGCTTCTGAAATAAGTGACGCCAGGCTTCCTTGTGATGCCTGGCGTCGCTTTGAGCGCTGATCAGTCTGGGCAGTTTTTCATCCGCCGCCGGTGGTTACTTCAAGCCCGGGGGCAACTCGGAAGGCGAGCAGTGGTTGAAGGCGGTAGCAGTTTTGCCCTGCTTGAACACGAATTTGCCTGGGTTAACCACCGTAACGTCCATACGTTCATTCACAAAAGGCGCCGGGCCTGCGCCGGCGTCGATGCAGCGCTGCGCAACGGTATAAGTCGTACCTTTCTTGCCCTGCACTTGCAGAACACAGCCATGCGTATGCGCCGTACTCAAACCCTTGCCGTCATACTGCTTGATCCCGGCGTTCGCCGGATCCTGGCATGTCTGCGATGCGTCTACGTAGATGCCGTGCTTGAGCGGCAGGGTGTCGGCGGCAAACGAGCAGGGCGATATCAGAATCAGGAGTGCGGAGGCTGCGAAAGCGGTGGACCTTCGTTTCGGCGAGCGGCGCGCGAGGCGGCGGTGACTGTTCACGGGTGGTCGAGGATGCATAGGGTAGGGCCTGATCGGGGTGGATAAATGCCTGACGGGGCTATGGTGGGCGGGGCGGGTGCCGGGGAAACACAATGAATTGGGCCCCCTTGGTTTGCAAGACCGGGGCGTGAGGCCTCTTGCCTTGTCTCAACCCGAAGCAAGCCTGAAGCAAGGTAACCGATTGAAATCAGAACGCTTTGGCCTTGCCTCACCGACCGCGGGTGTATATATTCCCCGCTCTTGTCAGCTGACCTCGCGACACGGTTTGTGAAGGTTCAGCATCAGAAGTGCTACCGCCCTGATGGTGAAATTGGTAGACACACCGGACTTAAAATCCGTCGTCCGAAAGGATGTGCCGGTTCGACTCCGGCTCGGGGCACCATTTAAAATCAGGCGCTTACGGAGCAATCCGAAGCGCCTTTTTTGTGTCCGGGTTTCCGCAATCCTCCAACATTGCCGCAATTCCCGCCTAGCTCAGCCGCAACAAAGCGCCACCGCGCGGTTGACCCAGACATCTCCGATTCCAAACCCCGCATCGGGCGGTGCTATCAAACCCCGTGTTCGCCAGCATGCCAGCTCCTACAGGGCGGCGTACTGATCAATCAACGCCAGACGCGGCACGAGGGTGCCTGGCCGGAGTATCGCGCCGGGAGCAATCACTGCATTCGCACCAATCTTGCAGCCATCACCGATCAGCGCCCCGAATTTCCTCACGCCGGTCTCGATAACACTGCCTTCAAAGAGGATTCGGATCGGGGCACCGTCCAGTTCGTTACGGTAATTGGCCACAATGGCACCCGCCTCGATATTCACCCGCTCGCCGATGATGGAGTCGCCGACGAAGTTGAAATGGGCGAGTTTGCTCCCGTCCAGCATGAAGCTGCTTTTGATTTCGCAGCTTGGACCCACAATGCAGTCGTTACTCAAGTAAACGCCGCCACGCAAGTAGGCGCCTGCCGCTACGAACGATCGTTCCCCGATGATGACCGGGCCTTTGAGCACCGCGCCTGCCTCCACCACGGCGGTTTCGTGGATGGCGCTGTCGCCGACGCGACGGAAGCCCGGTCCCAGGTTCGGCATCAACGCCTGGACCTGACGTTCGCAGTCCTGAGTAACCAGCCAGGCAATGACGCCCTGCGAAGAAGTCGCAGACCAATCCGCCACAAAGGCGTCAATTTCGGGGTTTTCCTTGAATGTCCTCATTTATTGATGAGCGCTCGGGCAATGAATTACGCCGGGGCTCAAGCCTCACCCCCCAGCACCTTGCTCAGAAACGGTGCCGTCCGGCTGTCCGCCACCCGGGCGACTTCTTCAGGCGTGCCACAGGCCACGACGTTGCCGCCCTTGTCCCCGGCGCCTGGGCCGATGTCGATGACCCAGTCACTTTGCGCCACAACGCGCATTTCGTGCTCCACCACGATGACGCTGTGCCCACCGTCAACCAGCGCGTTCAGCTGCGTCAGCAGGCGATCCACGTCGGTGGGGTGTAGACCTGTGGTGGGCTCGTCGAGGACGTAAAGTGTGGCGCCGCGTTGGTTACGCTGCAGCTCGGTTGCCAGCTTGATGCGCTGGGCTTCGCCGCCGGACAACTCAGTGGCTGGCTGGCCGAGCCGCAGGTAGCCCAGGCCGATGTCGCGCAGCACGGTCAGCGAACGCAGCACGCCCGGCTGCTCGGCGAACACATCTACGGCTTGCTCGACGGTGAGTTGCAGCACGTCGGCGATGCTCAGCGCGTTCCAGCGGATGGCGAGTGTGTCCGGGTTGTAGCGCGCGCCATGACAGGTCGGGCAGGGCGCGTAGACGCTGGGCATGAAGAGCAATTCAACGCTGACGAACCCTTCGCCTTCGCACACCGGGCACCGGCCCTTGGCGACGTTGAACGAGAATTGCCCGGCATCGTAGCCAGCCTTCTGCGCCTCCGGGGTGGCGGCAAACAGTTTGCGGACGTTGTCGAACAGCCCGGTGTAGGTCGCCAGATTGGAGCGCGGCGTGCGGCCAATGGGTTTTTGATCGACCTGCACCAGCCGCTTGATAGAGGCCAGCCCGCCAGCAATGTGCCCGCCGGTGGGCTGAGGCGCATCATCTTCGAGGCTGGACTCTTCCTGATCGGCCTCGACCGCAGGCCGGCCGAGCGCGGCACCCACCAGCTCCAGAAGCGCCTGGCTGACCAGGCTGGATTTGCCCGAGCCGGAAATACCCGTGACCGATGTAAAACAGCCCAACGGAAATTCCGCGCTCAGCTCGGTGAGATTGTTGCGGGTGATGCGTTCCAGGCGCAACCAGTCGGTGGCAGGCCTTCTTTCGGCCCGAAGCTCGGTGTGCGAGGCAAACAGATGCTTGCCCGTTTGTGACGCTTCGACCTTGGCCAGGCCTTCAGGTGGGCCGCTGTACAGCACGTGGCCGCCATGCTCACCGGCAGCCGGCCCGACGTCGATCAGCCAGTCAGCACGGCGCATGGTTTCCAGATCATGCTCGACCAAAAACAGCGAATTGCCGGACGCCTTGAGCTGCTGCAATGCCGTGAACAGGGCCTCGCTGTCGGCGGGGTGCAGGCCTGCCGATGGCTCGTCCAGCACGTAAATGACGCCGAACAGTTGCGAGCCCAGTTGCGTCGCCAGACGCAGGCGCTGCAGTTCGCCCGACGACAGCGACGGCGTGCTGCGATCAAGGGCCAGGTAGCCCAGGCCCAGCTCGGTCAGGGTGCTGACCCGCGCCAGCAGATCCTGGGCGATGCGCTGGGCCGCGAGGCGCTTCTCGACGGAGAGGTTCGGGGTTGCGCGCACGTCCGGCGCCGCGTCATGGCCCGAGCCACCGGCGTCGATCCTTTTCTTGCGCGCACTGGCCCTCAGCTTGGGGTCGAGAACTGCGTTGTCGGACGCATCATCGAATTGCCCCGCAGCGGCGGGGCGCAGGACCTCCGCCAGCCGCAGCAGGGACATCTGCGACAGCTCACCAATGTCGAGACCGGCGAACGTGACGGACAAGGCCTCGCGTTTCAGTCGCTTGCCCTCGCACAGCGGGCAGGGACTGCCACGCATGAACCGTGCAACGCGCTTCTTCATCAGTGCGCTCTGGGTGGTCGCAAAGGTGTGCTGCACATACCGACGAGCGCCCGTGAACGTGCCCTGATAGCTGGGCTCAACCTTGCGTTTGATCGCCATACGGGTTTCTGCCGGAGTCAACCCGGCATAGACCGGCGCCGTGGGCTGTTCGTCAGTGAACAGAATCCAGTCCCGGTCCTTCTTCGGCAGGTCCCGCCACGGGGTATCGACGTCGTAACCCAGCGTCACCAGAATGTCGCGCTGGTTCTGGCCGCCCCAGGCAAGCGGCCAGGCGGCGATCGCGCGTTGGCGGATGGTCAGCGAGTCGTCCGGGACCATCAACTCTTCAGGCACCTCGTAGACCCGGCCCAGCCCGTGGCATTCCGGGCAAGCGCCCTGGGGCAGGTTGGGGGAGAAGTCCTCAGCGTAGAGCATCGGCTGCCCCGGCGGGTAGCTGCCGGCGCGCGAATAGAGCATGCGAATCAGGCTGGAAAGGGTGGTGACACTGCCCACCGAAGAGCGCGTGCTCGGTGTACCGCGTTGCTGTTGCAGCGCGACGGCGGGTGGCAAGCCTTCGATGGAGTCGACGTCCGGTACGCCGACCTGATCGATCAGGCGTCTGGCATACGGCGCGACGGATTCGAAATAGCGCCGCTGGGCTTCCGCATACAGCGTGGAAAACGCCAGTGAGGATTTGCCCGAGCCCGAGACGCCGGTGAAGACCACCAGCGCGTCGCGGGGGATGTCGACGTCAACATCCTTGAGATTATGCTCCCGGGCACCGCGGACCCGGACGAATCCGGGAAGGTCGGGGTCAACAGTGAAAGAGGATAGGCGAGCGTCGTCAGGCGTGCGTGGAGCAGTGGTCATGGGTGAGGCCTTTGAATCCGGGAAAGCGAGAGCGGTTTACTCAGCGAGGGGCGCTTTGGGCGTGTGGCCGGCGTCGTCGTGTTCACCGCCGGTGAGCGGTTCGTCTTCGCGGACGTCGTCGGTGCGCTCGCGGTCGTCGGCAACGTCGGCGGGACGCGCGTCCGGGTCATTGAGCTTTTCGCCAGGGATGTGGGCGTTATCGGGTTTCATGATGTTTCTCCTGCCAGTTCTTCTGATGCTTCACGAATGACTTCTGCAGCCTGCAGGCCCTGAAGGAAACCGGCCAGCGCGACTTCCTCCATGCGCAGGCCTTTGCGCTGCCGGATGCGCGGCAATTTGGCGAGCTCGCCGACCGCAAAGGCTTCGAGCACTGCCGGGTGGATGTAGCACTTGCGGCACACCGCCGGGGTATTGCCCAGCAGGCGCGCCACCTCCTTGACCATGGACACGACGTGCTTCTTCGCGTCGGCTTCCGGCTCCCAGTGCAGCTTGCGCAGGGTCGCCAGGGCCATCGCACTGCCGGCCCAGGTGCGATAGTCCTTGGCGGTGAAATCGGCACCGGTCAGCTTGTGCAGATACTGATTGATGTCGTGGGAGGAAACGGAATGCCGCTGGCCGTCGTCGTCCAGGTACTGGAACAGGTTTTGACCGGGCAATTCCATGCAGCGCTTGATGATGTTCGCCAGGCGCCGGTCGGTGACGCTGAGCCGGTGCTCGACCCCGCTTTTGCCGCGAAACTCGAAGTAAATCTTGCTGCCTTTGACGTCCACGTGTTTGTTGCGCAGCGTGGTCAGGCCGTACGAGCGATTGTCCCGCGCATACTGACTGTTGCCGATACGGATCAGCGTCTGATCGAGCAGCGACAACACCGCCGCCATGACTTTCTCGCGGCCCATGCCGGGCTTGGCTAACTGGGTTTCCAGCTGCTTGCGCACTTTGGGCAGCGCCTTGCCGAAGGCAATCATCCGCGAGTATTTGTTCTCGTCGCGGATCTCGCGCCAGCGCGGATGGTAGCGATACTGCTTGCGCCCACGTGCATCGCGGCCGGTGGCTTGCAAGTGGCCCTGGCGGTCAGCGCAGATCCACACGTCGGTGTAGGCCGGCGGGATCACCAGCGCATTGATGCGCTTGATCTCGTCCTCGTCGCGGATACGCTGGCCGTCGGTGTCGAAATAGGCAAATTTGCCGCGCAGGATCTTGCGGCTGAAGCCCGGCTGGCTGTCATCGACGTAGTGCAAATCTTTGGGCAAATCTTCGCTGTGGATGGTGTCCGGCATGAAAGGCAGTCCTGAACGCGGGTCTTGTTGCATTGACCGTTGCGCTGCGCAGTCGTGCCGAATAATTGCAAAAGAGGCTTTGCGAAGGCCGCCCGGTCAGGCGAGCAATGCCACCGATTTGATTTGCGCCCAGAGCCGCTGGCCGGGCTGCAGCTGCAACTGGTCCCGCGAATAACGGGTGATGCGTGCCAGCAGCGCTGTGCCGTCCGCGTCGAGGCGCACCAGCACATGGGCCGTGTTGTCCGCCGCAATCTCCTCGACGACGGTCACCGGCAGGCGATTGAGAATGCTGCTCTGCGCGTCGGGTTGCAGGCTGAGGCTCACGTCTCGCGCCTGCACTTTCAGACGCAGCGGCTTGCCGGGCAGCAGTGCCGAGTGCGCAACGCGGATACTCAGTTCGCTGCCAGGCAAGCCGACGGTGATCAGCTGGTAGGCGGCGTCGTAAGCCAGCACGCTGCCGGCGATCACCACGCCCGCGTCATCGCCCATGGCCAGCGGCAAATCCAGCCGGGCCAGGGTTTCGTCGATGGGCCCGCTGGCCAGCGCCTTGCCTTCGCTGAGCAGGACCAGATGGTCGGCCAGCCGGGCCACTTCATCCTGAGCGTGGCTGACGTAAATGATCGGGATATCCAGCTCGTCGTGCAGGCGTTCGAGGTAGGGCAGGATTTCGCTTTTGCGTTGCGCATCGAGTGCGGCCAGCGGCTCGTCCATCAACAGCAAACGCGGGCTGGTCAAGAGTGCGCGAGCGATACCGACCCGCTGGCGCTCGCCACCTGAAAGCGTGTCGGGCGAGCGCTGCAGCAGGTGATCGATCCCCAGCAGCGCGGTCGCCTGCTCCAGCGTTATACGGCGTTCGCGCTCGGCAATGCGCTTGAAACCGAACCGCAGATTGCCCTCGACGTTCAGGTGCGCAAACAGACTGGCTTCCTGAAAAACGTAGCCCAGGGCGCGCTTGTGTGCAGGCACGAACACCGCGTTGGCGGCGTCCTGCCAGACTTCGCCATTCACCCTGACGTAGCCGCCGGGAGCATTTTGCAGCCCGGCGATGCAGCGCAGGCACGTGGTCTTGCCGGAGCCGGACGGGCCATAAAGTGCGGTCACGCCGCGCCCGGGCAAGGTCAGGTCCACATTCAACGTGAACCCGGCAAATGCCAGGTTCAGGCGCACTTCAAGGTTTGAACTCACGCGCTGCTCCAGGGCGATTTGGCCTTGCCGCTGGAGTACAACGCCAGCAGCACCAGGAAGGAAAACACCAGCATGGCGCCGGCGAGCCAGTGGGCCTGAGCGTACTCCATGGATTCGACGTGGTTGTAGATTTGCGTGGACACCACGCGGGTCTTGTCCGGGATGTTGCCGCCGATCATCAGCACCACGCCGAACTCGCCGACGGTGTGGGCAAAGCCCAGGATGGCGCCGGTGATGAATCCGGGGCGCGCCAGGGGCAGGATCACCGAGAAAAAGCTGTCCCAGGGCCCTGCGCGCAACGTCGCGGCAACCTCAAGCGGGCGGGGGCCGATTGCAGCGAAGGCGTTCTGCAAGGGCTGCACCACGAACGGCAAGGAATACAGCACCGAGCCAATCACCAGTCCGGTAAAGCTGAAGGTCAGCGTGCCGAGCCCCAGCCGCTGGGTCAGTTGCCCGACCGCGCCGTTGGGTCCGAGCAATAGCAGCAGGTAAAAGCCGATCACCGTGGGCGGCAACACCAGCGGCAATGCCACCACGGCGCCGATCGGGCCCTTGAGCCATGAACGCGTGCGCGCCAGCCACAGCGCGATGGGTGTGCCGACGATCAGCAGAATCACTGTCGTCAGGGACGCCAGTTTGAGCGTCAGCCAGATGGCCGCGAAGTCGGCACTGCCCGGCAGCATTTACCGCTGGTACCCGAAGGATTTGATGATCGCAGTGGCTTTAGGCCCTTTGAGATAGTCCATCAAGGCCTTGGCAGCGGCATTGTCCTTGCCTTTGTACAAAATCACTGCGTCTTGCTTGATCGGCTCATGCAAATCTGCGGGTACGATCCACGCCGAGCCGCCGCTGAGCTTGCCGTCCTTGAACACTTGAGAAAGCGCGACAAACCCCAGCTCGGCATTGCCGGTCTGCACGAACTGGTAGGCCTGAGCGATGCTTTGTCCCTCGACGATCCTGTCTTTGGTGGCGGCGGTCAGACCCAGCTTCTCCAGCGTTTGCGTGGCGGCCAGCCCATACGGCGCAGCCTTTGGGTTGGCAATGGACAGATGCGCGTACTTGCCTTGTTTGAGCACCTGGCCCTGGTTGTCAACGTAACCCTCTTTGGGCGACCACAGGGCCAGGGTGCCGACGGCGTAGGTAAAGCGCGAGCCTTTGACGGTCTCGTTTTCGCTGTCCAGCTTCGCTGGCGTGGTGTCGTCGGCGGACAGGAAGACCTCGAACGGCGCACCATTTTTGATCTGGGTATAGAACTGGCCGGTCGCGCCGAACGAGGCCACCAGTGTGTGCCCGGTGTCCTTTTCGAAGTCCTTGGCGATGGCTTGAATCGGCGCCGTGAAGTTGGCCGCCACGGCGACCTGGACTACGTCGGCAGAGGCCATGCCCGACGAAAGGGCCGCAACGGCGAAGACCAGCGAAGTGAGAGAGAGGCGATGGGGCACGGTGCGCATGAACAACTCCGGGGCTGCAAATGGGGGACAAGGGGGAGCAACCGGACATCCATCAGGCGCTATGCAGCGAAATATATAGCGACTAGCCCCGGCGTGAAAGCCGGATCTTCCCGCAGAGGCCAATCAACCGCCGGTCAGCGACCGGCGAGGCGCTCAAGCGCGCCAATGGCGAGCTGGCGCGTGAGGTCTTCCGCTGACAGCGAATGTTTGATGCCGACAGCCTGGCCTGCCCACAGATTCATGAAGCCGTCGTCACCCCGGGCTTCGGCCTTGCTGCGTAGCGGCACCAGCGCACCACCCGCATTCGGAAACGCTGGCGCGGCGTCCGCCATCGGACCGATCTCGCGCATGATCCGATTAACGATGCCCCGTGCCGGGCGCCCGGTGAACAGGTTGGTAACCGCAGTCTGGCTGTCTTGGGCGCGGCTCAGCGCCGCCTGGTGCAGGGACGAGGTTTTCGCTTCCGGGGTGAACAGGTAAGCGGTACCCACTTGCACAGCACAGGCGCCCAACATGAACGCGGCGGCAATCCCGCGGCTGTCGGCGATGCCACCGGCGGCAATCACCGGCACCGACACCGCGTCGACGATCTGTGGCACCAGCGCGAGGGTGCCGACCTGAGTGTGCAGCGCCTCACTGAGGAACATCCCGCGGTGCCCACCGGCCTCGTAACCCATGGCGATGATGGCGTCGCACCCGCGTGCTTCCAGCCACCTGGCTTCTTCGACCGTGGTGGCGGAGGAAAGCACCCTGGCGCCCGCGGCCTTTACTCGCGCCACCAAAGCAGGGTCGGGCAGACCGAAGTGAAAGCTGACCACTTCCGGGCGCAACTCCTCCACCAGTGCGCAGGCAGACTCATCAAACGGTGCGCGACTGGACGCCGGCGTGGGCGCCTCGAAATCTGCGCCCAATTCGTCGTAGTAGGGCTTGAGCAGATCCTTCCAGCGGGCATCGGCCTGCGGATCGGCGGCGGGCGTCTGGTGGCAGAAGAAGTTCAGGTTAAGCGGCGCATGGGTGCCTGCGCGGATGCGCGCCATCTCCTCACGAATCTGCGCGCGGGTGAGCATGGCGCAAGGCAGCGAGGGAAGCCCGCCGGCCTTGCCGACAGCGATGGCCATTGCCGAGCCTGATGCCCCGGCCATCGGCGCTTGCAGAATCGGCAGTTCGATGTCTAGCAGCTTGAGCAGGCGGGTGTCGGGCCAGGCGATCATCGGCAGGGTCTCCAAAGCAAAGAGGGCAGCGAATGCAACGTTGCGGTTGATTTAATAGACGCTCGGTCTAATATGCAACCCCATGAACGAGATCATTGCAAAACCCAGGCGCCCCGGGCGACCTCCCAAAGTGCCACGCCCTGATGACTTCGATACCCGCGAGGCGCTTATCCGCTGCGGGGTCGAGGTGCTGACCGAACAGGGCTTCATGGCTACCGGCATTGACGCCATCCTCAAACGCGTCGGCGTGCCGAAGGGCTCCTTTTATCACTACTTCGCCAGCAAGGAGGCGTTTGGCCTCGCGGTGCTGGACAGCTACGCCCATTACTTCGCACGGCGCCTTGACCGCTGGCTGCTGGATGAGTCGCTGTCGCCACTGGAGCGCCTGGCAGGATTCGTCCAGGAATCCAAGGTCAATATCGCCCGCCATGCGTTCAGACGCGGTTGTCTGGTGGGCAACATGGGGCAGGAAGTCAGTGTCTTGCCCAGCGGATTTCGCGAAGCACTGGAAAACGTATTCCTCGACTGGCAGGCGCGGCTGAGCGTCTGCTTTGAGGCGGCGGTGACCGTGCGTGAACTGCCCGCCCGCACTGACTGTGCAGAGTTGGCGGCGTATTTCTGGATTGGCTGGGAGGGCGCCGTGCTGCGCGCACGCCTGGTGCAGAACGCACAACCACTGGACACTTTCATCATCGGGTTTCTGCGCGGCTTGCCGCGCTGATGCTTTAAGGCCTGGACATAGACGAGCGGTCTAAATAGGAGCAAGTGGCATGTTCAAAGGCATCCTGATCCACAAAGACGACAACGGCTATTGCACCGAACTGAGCGACATCGATGACACTCAGCTGCCCCAGGGTGACGTCACCGTGCGCGTCAGTCATAGCACGCTCAATTACAAGGACGGCCTGGCGATCACCGGCAAGGGCCCGATTGTGCGCCAGTTTCCCATGGTGCCGGGGGTGGACTTGGCCGGGACGGTGGAGCACAGCAGCGACCCCGACTTCAAGCC
Source organism: Pseudomonas sp. ME-P-057 (assembly GCF_030208975.1). Taxonomy (NCBI): domain Bacteria; kingdom Pseudomonadati; phylum Pseudomonadota; class Gammaproteobacteria; order Pseudomonadales; family Pseudomonadaceae; genus Pseudomonas; species Pseudomonas sp. ME-P-057. The sequence continues at coordinate 13,412 of NZ_JARVSX010000011.1, read as the reverse complement.
GGGCGATCAGGTCGTGCTCAACGGTTGGGGCGTCGGTGAGGCCCATTGGGGCGGACTGGCCCAACGGGCACGCCTGCAGGGCAAGTGGCTGATCCCGCTACCCGCCGCATTCTCGGCGGCTCAGGCCATGGCGATTGGCACGGCAGGTTACACCGCGATGCTGGCGATCATGGCGCTGGAGAAAAACGGGCTGACGCCGGATAAGGGCGAAGTGCTGGTGACCGGCGCCAATGGCGGCGTCGGCAGTTTTGCCATCGCCTTATTGGCCAGGCTTGGCTATCGGGTTGTGGCCTCAACCGGCCGCGTGAGCGAGAGCGCCTACCTCACGTCCCTCGGCGCCTCCGAAATCATCGACCGTGCCACCCTGGCCGAACCTGGCCGTCCATTGGCCAAAGAACGCTGGGCCGGGGCGATCGATTCGGTTGGCAGCCACACTCTCGCCAACATCTGCGCCAGCACCCGCTACTGGGGCACCGTGGCTGCCTGTGGTCTGGCCCAAGGGATGGAATTTCCGGCGTCGGTGGCACCGTTTATCCTGCGCGGGGTGACCCTGGCCGGAATCGACAGCGTGATGCGTCCCCGTCAGGACCGGATTGACGCCTGGGCGCGTCTGGCTCGGGACCTGGACGTGTCACTGCTGCCGTTGATCAGCCGCGAGATCGGTTTGAGCGAAGTGATCGACACCGCGCACGCGCTCATGGATGGACAAGTGCGCGGGCGCATTGTGGTTGATACCCAGCGTTAAGCCGGTGCAAGTGGCGGTTCAGCCTTAGGTAAAGGGATGCACAGCAAGCACTTTGACATGCGCCATGGCGGGATGGGCCGGATTGAGCAACAGGTTGCGTGTGTGGGTGATCGCCGCTGACGGCACAATCAGCCCGAGTTGCTCACGCCGCCCCAACCATGCCCCACCAAAATCCATGCTCGCCCTGTCCGCAGGGATGAGGTCCCAGCCGGGCGGGAGGTGGCTCAGCGCGGGCTGCCAGTACAACGCGGGGTCGTCCGGCAATTGCACGTGCACGAGCTGAAAGCCCCGCTGTGGCAGCCCGGTGGATTGAGTCAGCGTGTCCAACGCGCATCCCGCCGCGCTTAACGCCAGATACACGGCGGGCTGATCGGCGTGATTCCAGCGCCCACCGAACCTCGCGGCGCCATTTCCGGACAGGTCATGGGCTTCGCGCCCTTTGCAGATTCTCCAGGCCTGCATCAGACCACCGCGCCGTGCTGCAATGCGCTCAGCACCCGGCGAGCCTGACGCGCGCCGATCTCGGTCTCGCACAAGGCGAGGGGCGTGAGCCCGTTGAGGGCGCGGTTGGGCACGATCATCCAGCGACGTGCGGTGTTCTGGTCTTCAAAGAGTTCGGCGGCATGGGTGGCGAGGGCCGCGACCCGATCAAGGCGTTCGGAGCCGACCACGTCAAGCGGGCGTTGCTGGCGCTGGCGGCGCTCCAGGGTCGAGACCGAGGTGGCCAGCAGCGTTTCGAGCTGGCTGTTGCTCAGCCGAAAAGCGTTGCGCAGCACTTTGACCCAGCCGGGAGGGAAGCCCGAGCGGATGTAGTCCAGCCGTTCGGTTTCGTTGCGCGCGTTGAGTTGATCGGCGATCAGCCAGAATGAAGGGGCGGTGTCGGTTATCGCGTGAAGGGTCGAAGGCACGTCCATGCTCCTTGTGAGATCAGGTGCAAGGACCTTACGCCGCTGTCAGGGTTTCTCAAGCACCGAGCTGTTACCGGCGTTTGCAGGGCAATCTGGTTGCGTGGGGCCGGCCTCGGCCGGTAGCCCGTTTGAGGCGCACGTCAAATCGGCAGGGCTATGAACGACGCTGTCACGCTCGCGGGTGAGCAGGGCGCGTTTACGCTCGACGCCCCAGCGGTAACCGGACAAGGCGCCATCACTGCGCACCACCCGGTGGCAGGGAATCGCCACGGCGAGGCTGTTTGCTGCGCAGGCCAGGGCCACCGCACGGCTGGCGGTCGGTGCACCAATGCGCTGGGCAATCTCGGCGTAGCTGGCAGTGCTCCCCGGTGGAATCTGCCTGAGCGCTTGCCAGACCCGCTGCTGAAACGCGGTGCCCTGCAAATCCAGCGGCAGGTTCAGGCCCAGCTTCGGCGCCTCGACAAATCCCACCACCTGGGCCATGAGTCGCTCGAAATTTGCATCGCCGCCGATCAGCGTGGCGCAGTGGAATTGATCCTGCAGGCTCTGCACCAGTCGATCCGGGTCCTCACCCAGCAGGATGGCGCACACCCCGCGAGGGCTCTGCGCCACCAGAATCGCGCCGAGAAAGCACTGGCCTACGGCAAAGTGAATTTTGAGGTTCGCGCCGCCTTTGCGGTAATTCGTCGGGGTCATGCCCAGCAAGCCGCTGCTGGCTTCGTAAAAGCGGCTGTTGGAATTAAACCCGGCGTCGTACAGCGCGTCGGTGATGCGCCCGCTGTCTGCCAGTTTGCTGCGCACTTTGCCGGCACGGTGAGCATTGGCGTAGGCCTTGGGGGTTACCCCGGCAACCGATTTGAAGACGCGATGGAAATGCCACGGGCTCATCCCGGCCTCAGCCGCCAACTCCGTCAGGGACGGTAACGGCTCAGCCTCGGCGATCAGCCGGCATGCGGCGGCGACTGCGGCGGCATGCGCGGCAGCGAGCTCGCGGCGGTCGGGCGTGGTCCGTTTGCTTGGGCGATACCCGGCGGCTTCGGCCTGGGCTGCATCATCGAAAAACACCACATTTTCTGCACGCGGCAAACGCGACGCGCTGCCCGGCCGGCAATAAACGCCGGTGGTGCGCACAGCGTAAACAAATGAGGTGTCGGCGCTGGCGTCGCGGGTGACCACAGCGTTCCAGCGCGCATCGTGGACTGCGCTTCGGGGTGTCGTGTCGGTGGAGGGGCGGCTTATGTCGCGGTTCATGTCAGGACTCATGTCATGGCTGCTGGTCAAGGCTGCTGGTCAAGGCTGCTGGTCAAGGCTGCTGGTCAAGGCCCGTGTGGGCAGGTGTCGGACGCATCTGAACGTCACGTGAGGCGCCTTGCGGGAATCTTCCACGGACGGCTCACGTCACTGAACACTAGCCGCCTCACCCCAACCTCACACTCCGAGTCTTGCGCTCAAATTCAGGCCAGCATCGGTGGCAAGGTGCCCAGCAGCGATACCGCGGCCAAGGCGCCCGCACCCAGCAGGCTTTCGGCGAAGATGCTCAGCTTCAAGCGTGCCACCGGCAGCTCGGCCATGTGCGCCAGTCGCCGGTTGAGTGCCGCCAGCACCAACATGCCCAGCACCAGCGTCGCCTTCACTGTCAGCACCAGACCAAATCCGTCGAATGCCGGTACGGGCCATAGCCCGCCAGTGAGTGCGCGCACGTTGATCAACCCCGTGGCGATAATCACGGCCACCAACCCATAGCCAATACCGCTGAAGCGGCGTAACACCGCCGCGAGATCAACGCTCTTGGCGGATTTGAGGAGCACGGCGAGCATGGCCAGCCCGCCCAGCCAGGTACCGACGCCGAGCAGGTGCAGCATCTGGTTGACGATCAGCAGTTGGCCCTTGATCCCGTCGAACATCGCCCCGTGGCCAACCGGTGCCAGGGTCATCAGCAACAAGGCATTGAGCGTCAGGACAGCGCCGGGCGTCGAGCGGTGGCAGAAAATGACCAGCAGCGCATTAAGCATCAGATGCACGACCCAGACGTGCCCGAACCAGGTATTGCCGAGCACCAGCCCAAGGGTTTGCGGATCGACCGCACTGGCCCACTCTCCACTGAGGTAGGCGGCGGTCAGCATCAGCCATGCGAGCGCGCTGGCCAGGGCAATGCCAGCGAGAACTCCGGTCCTGCGCTGCAATTGGAGGCCGGCCGGCCCGGCGTCAAACGCCCGCAGCCAGGGCCCAAATAGCCGGCTGCGGAACAGCGCCATGCCAAACAGCAACAGGACTGCGCCGAAGTGGATGAAGCGGCACAGGATCAATCCTTCGTGCATGGCGTTATGGCGTCACCTGAAAACGGTACGTGCCCTCGCTCTTGTGAGTGTCCACCGACACGGCATGCCATTCCACTTTGTACTTGCCCGGCACCATCGGTACGGCGGGGGTCACGATCAGGATTTTTTTGTCAGCGGGGTCGGTTTCCACGCTGCGCGTCTGAATGATTTCTGTCGGCGCGTCGGCCGCGTCCAGGCTGATGACGACCTTGGTGAACTTGTCCTCGACGCCTTCGGAGAAGGTCAGGCGCAACTCCTTAGGCGCGGTGACTTCGCTGTCCGCAGCGGGTTGCTGGCTCTCAAGGTGGGCGTGGGCGAAGGCGGCGGTGGAAGTCAGACAGGCCAGCAGGGACAGGCAGGAGAGGGCGTGCTTGAAACGTTGGGCAGACATCAGCGGGACCTTTGGTTTGGCGGCAGCGATTTGCAGCGGATGGATGACGGAGTCGGCCGCAGCCGACTCGCGATAATGGATCGCTACTAGAGCAGAAAGTGCTGATGGACTCCAGCGAATGTGCCGAATGCGGCGAGGGCGTGCGTTGCGGAACGGGGCGGATCGGGGCGTAGAGGCGTTGATATGGGATGATCGCAGGCTGCGCCACAGGGCGGCGCAGGCGTGGGGGTGAAAGGCTTGAGTCGGGCCTCTTGTGTCAGACCTTGAAGAAGCTGACCCGCTCGGTGAGTACGTCGGCCAGGGTCGACAGCTCACGGCTTGAGCGTGCTACCTGGTTGGAGCCGACTGCGGTTTCGAGCGCTGAATCGTGGATACGATTGATGTTAACGCTGACGTCGTCGGCCACTGCCCGTTGCTGCGCGGCGGCGCTGGCGATCTGCGCGTTCATGTCGTTGAGTGCACCGACTTCGTGGCGGATCTTCACCAGAGCAGTCTGCGCGTCGTGGTCTGCTCGACGGTACGCTGGGCCATCTCGCGGCTTTCGCGCATCAAATCGGCGGTTTTCACGGCGCCGCTTTGCAGTTGGCCGACCATCTCGCGAATCTCCTGGGTCGATTCCTGGGTACGGTTGGCCAGCGAGCGCACCTCATCGGCTACCACGGCAAAACCGCGGCCTGCTTCACCGGCGCGTGCCGCTTCAATGGCCGCGTTGAGCGCCAGCAGATTGGTGCGTTCAGCGATCGAGTTGATCACCGCCACGACATTTTCAATCGCCCGGCTGTCGCTGGAGACCTGTCCTACGGAATCGGCAGCGCTTTCCAGCTTGCGCGCCAACAGGTCCATGGCCTGCGCCGTGCCTTCGACCATGCGCTTGCCGTTCTCGACTTCTTCGTCGGCCGTCTGTGTAGCGTTGGCTGCCTGGCTGGCATAGCCCGCGACTTCCTTGACCGTGCTGGCCATCTGATTGATCGCGGTGGCCATCTGTTGGGTTTCGCTGGCCTGCAGGCGCATCTGCTCGCTGTTGCTGTCGGAACTGGACAGCAACTGCGCGGAAGAATGAGTCAACGCTGTCGCTGCCGAACGTACCTCGGTGATGGTGGCCGACAAGTGCAGATTGGTCGCTTTGAGCGCGCCCATGACGCTGTCGGGGTAGGCCGTTTCGATCCTGTCGGTCAGCTGGCCGGCTGCCAGGCGGCGGATGGAGGACGCAATCTGGTGGGGTTCGGCACCCAGGGTCGACTTGAGGCTGCGGATGATCAGCAGCGAGGCAATGATGCCCAACACCACGGCAACGCCGGTGGCCAGTAGCATCAGCGAGGCGAATTGCGACGCAGTGGCCCGTACCGAAGTGATATGCCCACCAATGGTCGACTCTTCCAGATCAATCAACGCATTGATGCGGGCGAGCCAGTCTTTGTAAGCGCCGGACACCTGCTCCATTAACACCGTCTGGGCCTGGTCAATATCGCCCTGCTGGCGCAGTTTGAGCAGTTTTTCGGTGCTTGCCAGTGCAGTGCGCTCGGCCGACTTCACGTTCGCCAGCAATTCTTGTTCACGAGGTGAAGCGCCCTTGCTCTGGAAGATCCGGTCCATGGGCGCCGCGGATGCCTGATAAAGCCCGTCGAGGCGCTCGATATCGCGCAAGTGCGTGGCCAGGCCTGCATCGTTGCGCACCAGCACGGCATCCCGCAGCGCAATGGCGCGGTCGTGAACGCTGCCGCGGAAATTGATCGCGTAACGCTGCTTGATGGTGGCGTCTTCGCTGACGTCTGTGAGCGTCGATTCAATCACCCTGACCCGGTTCACGCCTACCAGCGTCAGCAGGATCATCAGTGCGAGGACGAGCCCGAAGCCCAGGCCAAGACGCTTGGCTATCGTGAGATCTTTGAACATGGAGGCACCTGAGAAATACATTGCGTGATATTAGAGTGCTACTATGAGGCGCACCTTATATCTAAGTTCACTCTCATTTGCCTCGTTATTTATCTATCGTGCCCATAGAGACCATTCAGGCATCGAGCGGGAATTTTCTGCATTCAGCTGTGTCGCGCGATTCACGGTAGTTGCCTTGCGCAGGCATAAAAAAAGCCACCGCACTGACGTGGGTGGCTAAAAGTCTTACCAAAGGAATGATGAAGCGGAGCATGATCCAGTCGCCTGACGCTGCGGAGTCATCAAGCAATTGAGTCGTGTTCTTCATCGCCGACGACGGTAACACCGGCTGAAAGCTTTGGACTATTACGAAGATCGATAGTGACTATCAAGAGCGGTGTGGCTATCGCCGCGTCTTACGGTGCTAAAAGACTGCCGCAGGACCGCGAGCGCTCTAACCCGGTACTGCGGTGAGTGCCAGGGCGTGCAATACCTATAAAGACAGTGTGTCGTGCTTTGGATTTTTTGCGGTCACCATCTGCCAACCGCCCGGCCCGGCGTTGAACTTTCATATGAACTCGAAACTGAACGCCGCATCGAAGTGCGGATGTGCTGGGCCTTAATAAGACAGGGGATAACAATGACGTTCGTAAAATGGAATCTGATGACGCTGGCCGTCTCGCTCGGTGTGAGTCAATGGGCAACGGCAGGGGTTGTCAGTGATCAATCAGAGGCCAAAGGCTTTGTCGACGACAGCAGCCTGACCGTTCACCTGAAGAACTATTACTTCAACCGCGACAACAAGAATGGCAAGGACGACAGCAAGGACTGGACCCAGGGCGTCCTCGGCAACTTCAGTTCCGGCTTTACCCAGGGCACGGTAGGTTTCGGTGTCGACGCTTACGGTTACTGGGGCCTGAAGCTTGATGGCGGTGGCGGTACCACCGGCACTGGCAACCTGCCAGTGGACAGCCATGGCGATCCGCAGGATGAATACGGCACGGCAGGCGGCGCGCTGAAAATGCGTATCTCCAAGACCGAACTGCGTTACGGCAACCTCCAGCCAGAGGCGCCTGTGTTCGCGGCCGGGGGCTCCCGGTTGTTTCCACAAACGGCCACCGGCTTCAACTTGCGCAGCAGCGACATCGCCAACCTGGAACTGGACGGCGGCCACTTCACCGGCAGCAACGGCCCGGTGACCACCAACAACGATCATGGTATCTGGGCGGCGTACGCCAACGTTGAAGCGAGCAGCATTGATTACGCTGGCGGCAAATACGCGATCAACGATAACTTCACGGTCAGTCTCTACGGCTCGGACCTTAAAGATGTCTGGCGTCAGTACTACGGTAATGCCAATTACACCTTACCGCTGTCCGACCAGCAGTCAGTGAATTTCGATTTCAATATTTACCGCACCAATGACACTGGCGCCGCCAAGGCGGGGGATATCAGCAACACGACGTGGTCGCTGGCTGCCGCGTATTCGTTTCTCACCGCCCACACGCTGACGCTGGCCTATCAAAAAGTTCACGGCGACACCCCCTTCGACTACGTGGCGTTTGGCAATAACGGCGCAGGCGATACGGGCGATTCGATATTGCTGGCCAACTCTGTTCAATACTCCGACTTCAACGGTCCGGGTGAAAAGTCCTGGCAGGCCCGGTATGACTTGAACATGGCGACTTACGGTGCGCCCGGCCTGAGTTTCATGGTGCGGTATATCCACGGTGACGACATTGACGGTTCGCATATCCCGTCCAACAGCACTTACACCGGTTATGGCGATGACGGTGATCACCATGAGACTAACCTGGAGGCCAAGTACGTGGTGCAATCCGGCCCGGCCAAGGACTTGTCGTTGCGCATGCGTCAGGCGTGGCACACCGCTAATGGTGATCAGCCCGACGGCGACGTCAAAGAGTTTCGCCTGATCGCCGATTACCCGATCAATATCTTTTGAGGATTCGCAGTTTGATGTAACCGTTTCGCTCTGACAAAAAGCCAGGTAGTCCGAGAGGTGCCTGGCTTTTTATCGTCTGCACTCCGGGATGCGGCAGGAGGGCATGCCCCCTCCCGGCTGAAGCCGGTCCCACTGACAGCAAAGCAAAGCAAAGCAAAGCAAAGCTACGCGTGCGGTCAGCGGCATGAACATTGTAGGACCGGCTTCAGCCGGGAAGGGGCCGGAACGTGCAACACCTCTGTGAGCGCAGTCAGTTTGGCGTGTGATCACCGCGAATCGAATGGTTGGCCATGTGCTCCAGGCCCTTGATCAACCCCGAGTGATCCCAGCCACTCCCGCCCAGCGCCGCGCAGGTGCTGAACACTTGCTGCGCGTTGGCGGTGTTGGGCAGGTTCAGCCCCAGTTCGCGTGCGCCCTCAAGCGCCAGGTTCAAGTCCTTCTGATGCAGGGCAATCCTGAAGCCCGGATTGAACGTCCCGTTGATCATCCGTTCGCCATGCACTTCCAGAATTTTCGACGAGGCGAATCCGCCCATCAGCGCCTCGCGCACTTTGGCCGGATCAGCGCCATTCTTCGAGGCAAACAGCAGGGCCTCGGCGACCGCCTGAATGTTCAGCGCGACGATGATCTGGTTGGCCACTTTGGCGGTCTGCCCGTCACCGTTGCCCCCGACCAGGGTGATGTTTTTACCCATGGCCTGGAAAAGGGGCAGGGCGCGGTCAAACGCGGCCTGCTCGCCACCGACCATGATGCTCAGCGTTGCGGCCCTTGCGCCCACCTCACCCCCGGACACCGGAGCGTCAAGGTAGCGCGCGCCGGTCGCGTTGATCTTCTCGGCGAAGCCTTTGGTTGCCGATGGTGAGATCGAGCTCATGTCGATCACCAACTTGCCTGCGCTGCAGCCTTCGCTCAGCCCGTTTTCGCCGAACAGCACGTCATTGACCTGCGGTGTGTCGGGCAGCATGACGATGATGAACTCCGCCTCTTGCGCCACTTCCCGCGGATTGGCCAACAGCATGGCGCCGCCGTCCACCAAAGGCGCAGGCGGCGAACTGAAATGCCGGGAAAGAATGAGTTGATGACCTGCGTTCTGCAGGTTTTGCGCCATGGGCAGGCCCATGATGCCGGTGCCGATAAAGCCGATGGTGGCCATGAGGTGTTCCTCTTGTGAGACAGGTCGGATTGGATAGCCCGGATTAATCGCTCGGACGTGTTCGCGAATCAGTTGCGCAGTGAGGCTGCGCAGTGAGGCTCGTGTAGGCGCGCGCTTACCCGCGAGGGCAATTGGCGCCTGACGCCGGAGTTCGCATGACACATGCAATTGCCGGCAAGCGCGCGCCGACAGGGCGCAGGTCACACCAGATTGTGTGCCTTCAACCAGCCCAGTCCCGCCTCGGTGGTGGTCAGGGGTTTGTATTCACAGCCGATCCAGCCGCGATAGCCCAACCGATCCAGGTGCCTGAACAAAAAGCCGTAGTTGATCTCGCCCGTCCCCGGTTCATGTCGACCAGGGTTGTCTGCCAACTGCACGTGCCGGATCACCGGCAGGTGTTTTTCCAGGGTGCGGGCCAGGTCGCCTTCCATGATTTGCATGTGGTAGAGGTCGTATTGCAGCGACAGATTCTGGCTGCCGACCTTGTCGCGAATCGCCAGCGCCTGGGCCGTGGTGTTCAGGTAGAAGCCCGGAATGTCGAGGGTGTTGATCATTTCCATGACCAGTCCGATCCCTTGGGCCTGGAGCCGGTCGGCGGCGTATTTGAGATTGTCGACGAAGGTTTTTTCAATCAGTCCTTCATCCACCCCTGGAGGCTTGATCCCGGCGAGGCAATTGATCTGGGTGTTGCCCAGGACCTTGGCGTAGGCGATGGCCAGATCGACCCCTGCGTAGAATTCCTCAACCCGATCAGGATGACAGGCGATCCCGCGCTCGCCGTTGGCCCAATCGCCGGCCGGCAGGTTGAACAGCACTTGGGTCAGACGGTTGCGCTCCAGTTCGGCTTTGATCTGAGCCGAGCTGAAATCGTAGGGAAACAGGTATTCCACTCCGCTGAAACCAGCGTTGGCGGCGGCTTCAAAGCGCTGCAGAAAAGCCACCTCAGTGAACAACATCGACAGGTTGGCGCATAAACGCGGCATGGCGTACTCCTTGTTTGTAAGCGGCAAAGGGGAGCGCGATCAGTCCAGCAGGCTGACGGCGGTAGGGGCGTCGGATCGCGTTTCGGCCAGCGCTTCGAACTCGTTGATCGCGTTGATTTCGGTGCCCATCGCGATGTTGGTGACACGCTCCAGAATCACCTCCACCACCACCGGCACGCGGTATTGCTGCATCAATCCCGAGGCCTCGGCGAAGGCGGCCTGCAAGTGGGCTGGATCGAAAACGCGTATCGCCTTGCAGCCCAGTCCTTCGGCAACCGCAACGTGATCAACGCCGTAGCCCGCCAGCTGCGGGGCATTGACGTTGTCGAAGGCCAGTTGCACGCAGTAATCCATGTCGAAATTGCGCTGAGCCTGGCGAATGAGGCCGAGGTAGGCGTTGTTCACCACCACGTGGAGGTACGGCAGCTTGAACTGGGCGCCCACTGCGAGTTCTTCGATCATGAACTGGAAGTCATAGTCACCCGACAGGGCGACGACGCGGCGGCTCGGGTCGGCCTTCACCACGCCCAGTGCTGCCGGAATGGTCCAGCCCAGTGGGCCGGCCTGGCCGCAGTTGATCCAGTGGCGCGGCTTGTACACGTGCAGCAGCTGCGCGCCGGCAATCTGCGACAGGCCGATGGTGCTCACATAACAGGTGTCCTTGCCGAAGTAGCGGTTCATCTCCTCATACACGCGCTGGGGCTTGACCGGGATGTCCCCATAATGGGTTTTGCGCTGCAGCGTGCGCTTGCGCTCCTGACAACTGGCGAGCCACGCGCTGCGGTCTTTCAACTTGCCTGCCGTGTGCCATTCACGCGCCACGTCGATGAACATCGCCAGCGCCGCGCCTGCGTCAGAGACAATCCCCAGGTCCGGGGTCAGAACCCGGCCGATCTGTGTCGGTTCGATGTCAACGTGGATGAACGTGCGCCCCTCGCTGTACACCGAAACCGTGCCGGTATGCCGGTTGGCCCAGCGGTTGCCGATGCCGAGGACCAGATCGGCCTCCAGCAATGTGGCATTGCCGTAACGGTGGGACGTTTGCAGGCCGACCATGCCGGCCATTTGCGGGTGGTCGTCAGGGATGGCGCCCCAACCCATCAGTGTCGGAATAACCGGGATGCCGGTGAGTTCGGCGAACTCCACCAGCGCGGCCGACGCGTCGGCGTTGATGATCCCGCCGCCCGCGACGATCAATGGACGCTCGGAGGCGTTGAGCATCGCCAGGGCTTTTTCGATCTGCCTGCGGCTGGCCTGGGGTTTGATCACCGGCAAAGGTTCGTAGGCGTCGATGTCGAATTCGATCTCGGCCATTTGCACGTCGAACGGCAAGTCGATCAGCACCGGACCGGGGCGGCCACTGCGCATCAATTGAAAGGCCTTCTGAAACACGTACGGCACCTGACCGGGTTCCATCACCGTGGTCGCCCACTTGGCGACGGGTGCGGCGATGCTGGCAATGTCCACCGCCTGGAAGTCTTCTTTGTGCAGGCGCGCACGCGGCGCCTGGCCGGTGATGCACAGGATCGGGATCGAATCGGCCGACGCCGAATACAGACCGGTGATCATGTCGGTGCCCGCGGGCCCTGACGTGCCGATGCACACGCCAATGTTGCCGGCCACTGCGCGGGTGTAGCCCTCGGCCATGTGCGAGGCGCCTTCGACATGACGCGCCAGGACATGATCGATGCCGCCGAGTTTCTTGAGTGCGGCGTACAGCGGGTTGATGGCGGCGCCGGGAATACCGAACGCGGCGCTGACGCCTTCACGGCGCATGACCAGAACGGCGGCCTCAATAGCTCTCATGACGGGCATTGGGTATTCTCCTGAACTCGATAGTTTTTGTATGTGAACAGCGTGATTTGAAACCGCCTGGTTGTGAATGGCTGTTTTAATCCGTTCTATCGGTATCTGGAGTATCGAATGGACCGTTACACCGAGTTGCGCAGTTATGTTCTTGTCGCTACGCGCGGCAGCTTTGCCGGCGCCGCGCTGGTGGAGGGTGTCACGCCAGTGATCATGGGGCGGCGGCTGAGCGCGCTGGAGGATCGGCTGGGGGTCAAGCTGATCCATCGCTCCACGCGCGGCCTGACCCTCACGGACGCTGGCGAGTCGTACCTTGAGAACGCCAGGCGGGTGCTGCAGACGTTTGAAGAGCTGGACGCCAGCATCAGCGAGAACGAGAGCAGCGTTCGCGGGCACTTGGTGGTGTCGGCACCGGCCGGTTTCGGACGCCGGCATGTCGCGCCCCATGCCCCGGAATTTCAGGCGCGGTTCCCGGACCTGCAGCTGTCCTTCAACCTCACCGACAACGTGGTGGACCTGGTGCGTGAGGGCTACGACATGAGCATCCGCATCGGCGAGGTGCTCGACCCCAATTATGTGGCCATCAGGCTATACGCCAATAAACGCGTGGTGTGTGGGTCACCGGCGTATTTCGCCAGGCACGGTTTCCCGCAGACCCTTGAAGACCTCGCGCAGCACAATTGCCTGTCCTTCAACCTGCAGGGCGGACAGCACCGGGGCTGGACGTTTCAGCGCGACGGCAAACCGGTGGCCATCAAGGTGACGGGCAATCTCTACTGTAACGACAGCGAGTTGCTGTTTGACTGGGCCAGGCGCGGGCTGGGCTTGAGCTGGCGCTCGACCTGGGAAATTCAGAATGAAGTGCAAAGCGGCGAACTGCTCACTGTGCTAGACGAGTTTGCCTTGCCCAGCTACGACATCCAGGGGGTATACCCGCAACAGCATTACCTGCCGGCAAAGGTGCGGTTCTTCATCGCGTTTTTGAAAGAGGTGTACAACCGGCCGGGGTACTGGCGGCAGGCGTGAGGGAGGCCTCAGCGGCACTCGCTGGAAAAGCTTCCCGGCTAAAGCCGGTCCCACAAGGGGATTGCATTTGCTGCGACACCCCGGACCTCTGTAGGAGCCGGCTTGCTGGCGAATGGCCGGTTCAGTCACCACATCTTTGGCGGGTGTTCGATTTTTCGCGGGCAAGCGCGCTCCCATCAAACAAAATATAACCTACTGATTTAGTTCATAATTCGCCGAGTTTTTTAACGGCCGTTAGCATTGGCGC